>NZ_CP022423.1:3109930-3464895 GCF_002222655.1 Vitreoscilla filiformis
CCACCCGAGTCGTTCAGGCCGATCACCGGCGCGCCGACCTTCATGGCCTGATCCATGATCTTGCAGATTTTCTCCGCGTGCGATTCCGAGAGCGCACCGCCGAACACCGTGAAGTCTTGGCTGAAGGCAAAGGCCAGGCGGCCATTGATCATGCCGTAGCCGGTCACCACGCCGTCGCCGGTGATCTTGTTGTCTTGCATGCCGAAGTCCACGCAGCGGTGTTCCACGAACATGTCCCACTCTTCAAACGTGCCTTCGTCGAACAGCAGTTCGAGGCGCTCACGGGCGGTCAGCTTGCCCTTCTTGTGCTGCGAGTCAATGCGCTTTTGGCCACCGCCCAGGCGAGCCTTGGCGCGCTTTTCTTCCAGCATCTGGAGGATGTCTTGCATTTGGAGGAACTCCTCGTCTCGTTCGTCTTCAGGTCAATTGAAAAGGTCGAGCAAACGGCGCGCGGCCACCGAGGCCGCCACCCGGCCGGCGCGCACTTCGCTGCTCAATCCGGCAAGTTGATCGCGCACAGCAGGGTGCGCACGGAAACGGGCCTTCAGCCCCGCATCAATGCGCTCCCACATCCAGGCTTCATCCTGGGCGCGGCGGCGCGCTGCCAGGCGGCCCGAGCGGGTTTGCACCTCGCGGTACTGGCTGACGGTGCGCCAAAAATCGTCCACCCCGGTGGACTTCAGGGCGCTGATCTGGATCACCTGCGGGTGCCACAGGTTTTCGTCATGGTGGGCATGCTCGGGATTGCCGTGGTGCCCGAAAAGCCGCAGCGCTGAGGTGATCTGCGCCCGCGCCCGGGTGGCGGCGTTCACGTCGATGTCCGCCTTGTTGATCACCACCAAGTCGGCCAACTCCATCACGCCTTTTTTGATGGCTTGCAGATCGTCGCCGGCGTTGGGCAGTTGCAGCAGGCAGAACATGTCCGTCATGCCATGCACCGCCGTTTCGCTCTGGCCCACGCCCACGGTTTCGACGATCACCACGTCGTAGCCGGCGGCTTCGCACACCAGCATGCTTTCGCGGGTGCGCTCGGCCACGCCACCCAGCGTGCCGCTGGACGGGCTCGGGCGGATGAAGGCCGACTCATGGACGCTCAACTGCTCCATGCGCGTCTTGTCCCCCAGGATCGAGCCGCCCGACACGGTGGATGACGGGTCGATGGCCAGCACCGCCACCCGATGGCCTTGGCCAATCAGGTGCATGCCCAGGGTTTCGATGAAGGTGCTTTTGCCCACGCCCGGCACGCCCGAAATGCCCAAACGCAGCGAACGCCCGGTGTGCGGCAACAGCGCATTCAGCAGCTCATCGGCCCGCAGACGGTGCTCCGGGCGGGTGGACTCCAACAACGTGATGGTCTTGGCGATGGCGCGGCGACGCGGCATCGGATCCTCACCCACGATCTGGGCGTAGAGGCGCTGCTCGGCCTCGGGCAAACCATCGGGCACGGTGTTCATGGCAAAAACGTCTAGCTTCGGTCGGCGGGCCTGGCCGGGCGCAGGTAATACAAATCCCACTCGCCTTCGGCCTGCAACACGAAACCGTGGCGCAGGTAGAAACGGTTGGCATCGCTGTGCTTCAGCGCGGTGACGCTCACGGCCTTACCTTGCGCGTCGGCTTCTTGAAGCACCTGGGTCAGCACCCAGGAACCGATGCCCTCACCTTGGGCGCTGGGGTGGATGTAAAGGTGATCGAGCAACCAGTCGCCCTCACGCGGCACCACCACCACGAAGCCCACCAACTCACCATTGCGAAGAATGTGGCGGGTGTAGGCCGGCAGGTAGCCGCGAGACAAACGCTCGCGGGCACGCTGGGGGTCGAACCGGCCCGCCCGCTCCAAAATCTCACGCATCGCCGCCAGCCGCAACGACAGGAGGGCGTCGAAGTCGTCTTCCCCGGCCGGGGTGAGCATGAGCACGGGCGAGTGGGTGGGCAAAGTGGTCATGGCAGCGCAGGCAGGCAGTGGCGGAGAACTGGGAAGTATCCACCCGCCACCGGCCTGGCTCCGGTGGTCAGTGCAACTGGGGCTCGATCGAAAGTCGTCAGGCGGATTTCACCGCCGCACGGATTTGCTCCAGCACATCCTTGGCGCTGGCCGGGATCGGCGTGCCGGGGCCGTAAACGCCCTTCACGCCGGCTTCGAACAGCACGTCATAGTCTTGGCGCGGGATCACGCCGCCGACGAACACAATGATGTCGTCCGCGCCCTGCTTCTTCAGCTCGGCAATGATGGCCGGCACCAAGGTCTTGTGACCGGCGGCCAGGGTCGAAACACCCACGGCATGCACGTCGTTTTCAATCGCTTGGCGGGCGCACTCTTCCGGGGTTTGGAACAGCGGACCCATGTCCACGTCGAAACCCAGGTCGGCGAACGCGGTGGCGACCACTTTGGCGCCCCGGTCGTGGCCGTCTTGGCCGAGCTTGGCGATCATCACGCGGGGGCGGCGGCCTTGCTCGTCCGCAAACGCGGCGATTTCTTCCTTCAGCTTGTCCCAGCCTTCAGCCGAGTCGTAGGCGGCAGCGTACACACCGGTCACCTTTTGAATGTCGGCGCGGTGGCGACCGTAGATCTTTTCCAGCGCGTCCGAGACTTCACCGACGGTGGCGCGCAGGCGGATCGCCTTGATCGCCAGATCCAGCAGGTTGCCTTGGCCCGATTCGGCAGCGGCGGTCAGCGCTTCCAGCGCCGCTTGCACGGCGGCGCTGTCGCGGCTGGCCTTGATGGACTGGATGCGGGCGATTTGCGAATCGCGCACCTTGACGTTGTCCACGTCCAGGATTTCGATCGGATCTTCCTTGGCCAACTTGTATTTGTTGACGCCGACGATCACGTCCTTGCCAGAGTCGATGCGTGCTTGCTTTTCAGCCGCGCTGGCTTCGATCTTCAGCTTGGCCCAGCCGGAATCCACCGCCTTGGTCATGCCGCCCATGGCATCGACTTCTTCGATGATCGCCCAGGCTTTGTCGGCCATGTCTTGCGTGAGCGATTCCATCAGGTAGGAGCCGGCCCACGGGTCGATCACGTTGGTGATGTGGGTTTCTTCTTGGATGATGAGCTGGGTGTTGCGGGCGATGCGCGAGCTGAACTCGGTCGGCAGTGCAATGGCCTCGTCCAGCGAGTTGGTGTGCAACGACTGCGTGCCACCAAACACCGCCGCCATCGCTTCGATGGTGGTGCGCACCACGTTGTTGTACGGGTCTTGCTCGGTGAGCGACCAGCCCGACGTCTGGCAGTGCGTGCGCAGCATCAGGCTCTTCGGGTTTTTGGCGTCAAAGCCCTTCATGATGCGCGCCCACAGCAGGCGGGCGGCGCGCATCTTGGCGATCTCCAGGTAGAAGTTCATGCCAATCGCCCAGAAGAAGGACAGACGGCCAGCGAAGGCGTCCACGTCCAGGCCCTTGGCAATGGCCGTCTTCACATACTCTTTGCCGTCGGCCAGGGTGAAGGCCAGCTCCAGCGCCTGGTTAGCGCCGGCTTCTTGCATGTGGTAACCCGAGATCGAGATCGAGTTGAACTTCGGCATGTTCTGCGCCGTGTACTCGATGATGTCGCCGATGATCTTCATCGACGGCTCGGGCGGGTAGATGTAGGTGTTGCGCACCATGAACTCTTTCAGAATGTCGTTCTGAATGGTTCCGGAGAGCTTGTTCTGCGGCACGCCCTGCTCTTCAGCGGCCACCACGTAGCCGGCCAGCACGGGCAGCACGGCGCCGTTCATGGTCATCGAGACCGAAATCTTGTCGAGCGGGATGCCGTCGAACAGGATCTTCATGTCTTCCACGCTGTCGATGGCCACGCCGGCTTTGCCGACGTCACCTGTGACACGCGGGTGATCCGAGTCATAACCCCGGTGGGTGGCCAAGTCAAACGCCACGGACACGCCCTGCCCGCCCGCTGCCAATGCCTTGCGGTAGAAAGCGTTGGATTCTTCGGCGGTGGAGAAGCCTGCATACTGGCGGATCGTCCACGGGCGCACCGCGTACATGGTGGCCTGCGGCCCACGGATGAAGGGCTCGAAGCCCGGCAGCGTGTTGGAGAACGGCAGTTCGGCGGTGTCCGCAGCGGTGTACAGCGGCTTGACGGTGATGCCTTCGGGCGTGACCCAGTTCAGGGCCGACACATCGCCACCCGGCGCCGATTTGGCGGCCGCCTTGGCCCATTGATCAAGAGAAGCGGGGTTGAATTCTTGCGGGTTGGACATGAAGACTCCTGGGCGCCAGAGGGTGGCGCACGTTTGGCATGGCGGCGCGGCCTGTACTTGCCCGCCATGATACATGATGCATAATTATGAATTCAAGATGAACATAGCCCTGCAACAAGGCTCCTCCACTGTGCACGCTGAAGCTGACACCTCGCTCGCACCGCGCGCGCTCTACCAGCAAGTCGCCGAACGGGTGCGCGAACAGATCTTCAACCGCGAGTTGGAGCCGGGCAGTTGGATTGACGAGCAGCGTTTGGCCGCCGAATACGGCATCAGCCGCACGCCCTTGCGTGAAGCGCTGAAGGTGCTGGCCGTCGAGGGTCTGGTGACGATGAAGGTGCGCCGGGGCGCCTACGTCACCGAAATGTCGGCGCAGGACGTGACCCAGGTTTACCGTTTGCTCGCCCTGCTGGAAAGCGATGCTGCCGCCGAAGTCGCCGAGAAAGCCAGCGCCGCCGACTTGGCCGAGCTACAAACCTTGCATGATCAACTCGAAGCCCAAGTCGGGCAGCGAGACCAGTTTTTTGCCACCAACGAGCGTTTTCACATGCACTTGTTGGCGTTGGGTGGTAATCGCTGGCGTGGGCAGATCGTCACTGATCTGCGCAAGATGATGAAGCTCAACCGTCATCACTCGCTGTTTCGGCAAGGGCGCTTGGCCGAGTCGCTGGCGGAGCACCGGGCACTCATGCAAGCCCTGCTCGCCCGCGATACCGAGGCCGCCGCCCGCTTGATGAAGTGCCACTTCGAAAACGGCTTGGCCGCCGCCAGCGACTGAACGTTCACGGCGGACGGGGTCGGGCGTCAGCCTGCGGCCAGATCGAGTGTCTGGAGAAACAGGTCAGCGCGGGTGGTCAGTGAACCCTCATCGGGGGCCACGGCCAGCTCGATGCGGGTCGGCCCAATGGCGCGGGCAAACAGCTTGTCCTGAGTGTTGGTGCTTGGGAAGTCCAAACGCCGAATCTGCAACTCCGGATCCCCCTGCCGCATCCCCGCACGGGCCCGCAGACTGATGCTGCTGCACAGTTTGAACACCCCTTGCGGCAACGGGCCGAGTTGGTGCCATTGCTGATAGGGTATGTGCGGCGTGAGAGTGGGGGTGAACTCCTCGCGCCGACCCAGCCGGCCAACGAAATAGCGGAACGGTGCCTCATCGTGGCTGGTGCTGCGCACATGGTCGATCAGTTTGACGCCTTCACCAGGGCACAAACGCAACAAGCCCAACGCCACCCCAGTCTTGGCGGTGGGGGCGTGGTGGTTGTCTTCCCGAATCGGCAGCGGTGCATGGATGATGATTTCGGGTGAGCCATCCGGGCCAAACACTTCTTGCAACAACTGCGGCCAGTGCTCGCCTTGCGGATCGAACAGTGCTTTGACGTGGCGCGAGCGGCTGCCGTTGCCCGCCAGCAGCACATGCACCGGTTCGTTCTCGGGCAACTCGTGGCGCACGGTGGCCAGTTCGTTCAGGAATTCGCGCACACCGTTTTGCATGCGGGTGAACAGCAGCTCGTCGAGCGCTTGGCGATCCAAACTCAGTTCGCAGGGGGTTTTGGTGCTTTGTTGGTTCAGCAGTTCGATGCGAAGTTGCGCATCGAGTTGGCCATCCTCACTTTCAAGGAAGGCTCGCAGTTTGGCCGCCAACAGCACGGTGTTGGTCTGCGCAGCTTGGGTGGGATGGACGAAGGCTTCATCCCCGGTGAAACGCTGACCGTCAAGCGGGCGGGTGAAGTGAATCCGCTGCTCACGGCACACGTCGAGGTTCTGTTGAAAGCTGGCGTAAACCAGGTGTTCAAGCAGGTTTTCACCACCTAAAAAGTTATCTCCCGATGAGTGCAGGTGTTCGAAAACTTGGTCGTAACCTTCGTCGGTTTCGTCGGTATTGGCCCAGCGCCAAAGGCCGTAGTCGAAGTCGGTGGTGCCGCCACCGAAGTCGAACACCGCGTAGGGGATGCCGTCATCGCTGGGTTCGATCCCAAGGTGGGGCAATGCGGCAGCGGCGTAGGCAGCGGGCTCCGAGGCAATTTCTTCGACGGAGAAGCCTTGCCAGGCGCCCGGCTGTGCGATCAGCGTAGGCGGCAGGCTGCGTTGCAAGCCTCGGCGGAAGCTGGCGAGGATTTTGTCTTTGGCTTCGCGCTCGTACTTGACCGGGAAGGTCAGGTGGTACTTGAGGAACAGCCCATGGCCTCGCCAGTTGATGGCCATGCCCAAGAACCAGGCATACAGCTCGATGGGGTCGAAGGGATCGTTGGCGGTGACCTGCATGGGTTGGCCCCGCACGGGGTTGCGCTCGGTGAGGGGCGGCAGCTCGATTTCGTGGCCTTGTCGGTCGGTCAAGCGCAGGGTTTGGTGGGCGGAGCGCAGGGCCCACTGTTTCAGGCGAGGCAGGATGCTGGCGAGTACGGCTGTGTCACCGGGGTTATCGCGGAAGCTGGCTTGTGCTTCGTGCGCGGCGTGAACCCAATCCCAGTTGACTTCTGGGCGGTAGGCCTGTGCCGTCCAAGCGGTCGCCAAGCGCTTGAAGTCGATGATTTCCAGCACCGTCGGGTTTTCGAAATCGGTGCCTCGGGGGGCTTGGTAGAAGTCACGCACGCCGATGCGCAGGAGGCGTCGGTTGCCGTGCTCATCGTCCATTGCCACGACGGTGCTGCTGGTGCCGAAGTCGATGGCGACGCTGCGCTTGCAGACATCACGCACCGGGTCGCGAGCGACCAACCCAAGCTCTTTGAGCCGTGCCGCATCATTGCCCCACAGTTCCCACAGGCCCTTATGCGGGTCTGTGAACTGCACGGCTTCCAGACGGGGTAGGCGGCAGGGGGTGTAGTCGAGGTTTGTGAGAAAGGAAAAAGGGTCGGGATTGATATGCATGACAGTTACGTTATTCAAAAAAACTTGTTAATGATTCTATTGCGCTTTAAATATGTAAGCCAAATTCACCCCTGTTACTGAACGACCACCTGCTAAACTAGGCGGGTTCGTGCGGGGCGCAGAGAACTGAAAGTCTACCCACAAAGCACCCCGCGCCAAAATACCCCGCTCACGGCCACGAAATTTGTTTATCGCAACCGTAAAAATGATTGACGCAGCTAAAGCTGACCGGCTGAAATCCGGTGGTTTAAACCCTGGTCATGAAAAATAAAATCATTACCACCAACTCGACAATTTTCCGAAAGCGGCAGCAGCAACTCGCTTAATTTCATCCCAAATCCCAAGTGACACGCTCAGGTTTAACTGATCCTCTGTCAATTCCTTCATTAGTAAGGCTGGGTTGAAGCCCTGCCATGCTCTGTCAATGGTTGCAGGAAAACATACTTTGCCGTCTGGGCTAACCAATTTCCAGCCCTGTTTCACCAAGCAGGCCATTATTTTTGTGGGGGAGATTTTACTCAAGTAGCAGTTCGTCGCAAAGAGTAGGCCTCCGTCGTAGCTAGATAAGCCCCAATAGTTCTCATCCACCTGACATCGCCCTTGCGTGGTGAGCCAGTAACACGCCCCATGTAAACGATACTTCTGCCCCTCCCGGTGCGGGTTACCACCAGCTGTGGCAAAGGCATACAATTCGTCTTTGGTGGGCAAACACCAGTTTGATAAGCCGGCGGCACGGCTTTCATTAACTTTTACCAGAGCATTACCCGGACTAAAAATACTTCCCTGATGGAGATAAACCCACAGCCGATTTGTAGCTGTGTGCAGCGTAGCTTGGTATTTCTCATTCTGATCCTGGACATGCAAAAAAGGGTGTTTCTTAAGAAAATCTTCTAGTTCATGAATAGATGGATAACGTAAACCCGTCTGTGCATCAAGAACCCCGACGCTGGCACCACCTGCTTTGGGAACAATCTCCCAGAATTGATTGCTCGCTAAGTCATCAGTAAACTTAGCTAGCGCAGCGTCATAAACAGCAGCAACATCAATACCACCATTCGGCAGGCGTGGCACCGGTCGCGGATTTGTATTACTCATAAAACTCTTGCCTCACAATGTGGCGACCAGCGCCTTTTTCTGTACGCTACCGCTGCTGGCCATAATACCCGGCAGCCAAACAGCACTTAAGGTTTCACCTGTGGGTGGTGTCGAAACTGCACGCTGCTCTTTGTTGAAATCGAACACCGCCCCCGCAACCGGACGATGCAAAGCAAACGGCTTGCGCGACCAGTTGTGGTTGTGCCAATCAAGCGCCGTTTGCAGCAACGCAACCTCCTCGGCGCTGGCCGGTCGGCGCTCCCGCTCACAGTTTTCCTTGAGCGCATCCCACAGCCGTTCAATGCTGCTCATCTGCGCCAACACCGCCACCACCCGAATCAGCGCCCCAGTCGCATCTCCCGGCAGATCAGTTAACCCCAACCGCACAGCCAACGCACTGTTGCCACCCAACAAAGCAACCCCCGGCGGGAACGTGCTTTGTTGCTGACGCTGGCGGGCAAGCGCTTGGGTCTGATGCTCAAGCTGCTGCCGCAAACGCTGCACCTCCTGCTCCATCTGCCCCCTGCGCTGCTGCTCCTCCGCAAGTTGCCGCCTTAAATCAGCGGCGTCATGCTGGCTAGCGTTCAACTGCGTTTGCAAGGCATCACATTCGGCCTCGATTTCCGTCTGCGCTGCCTCGGCGGCTTCATCACGAGCCGACTCCCACTCAACAGACACGGCAGCACCGGGCACCACCCGACCAAGCTCAGGGGCGGCAACCTGACGAATCAACTCCCGCAACGGCGGGAAATGTTCGAGTAGCAGGCGCAAGTCAAAAAGCGTGATTTTTTCAGGTGAGCTATAACCAAATGGCTTGTTGGAAACCTTACCCCATCCTTCCCCCAGTTTTTCCAAGCGCTTACGTTCATCCTTGCTCAGCTCTGCATCGTCATGCGTGTTCTTGGCCATGCACTCACCCTCCTTCACTTTCGAGTTGCTGAATCAGTAGACACATTTCTGGGCGTTCCTTGAGCTTCCGGCGCTGCGGCAAGCGTGCCGCAAAGCCAACAACTTGCCGTTGCACCTCACGCGGCAGCGCACGGAACTTACGTTGCTGGCAATGCAAAGTTTCCGGGGTCGGCTCTGGGTAAGGATTGGGCAACACATAAGGCTCAACCCGCCCGCACAGCAACGCCAAATCGTGCCCACCGACCTCGTTAAAGAAGCGCGCAAAAAGCGCCGGCAGATACATGACGAGCAGCTCACTGTCAACCTGGCGCATCGCGGCGTTCTGCATGCGCAAATCCTCGTTTTGACGCTGAAGCGCCGCCCGCTCCGCCTGCAACGACTCCGTCAGGCTGGCATGTTCACGCTGTGCAGCAGCCTGCATCTGCTGGCGCGCTTGGGCATCCCCTTGCGCCAACAACAGCGGTAGCACTTTTTGAGCAATCCAATCACGCGGTGGGCGGGCCGTTTCCTCGGACAAACGCCCACAACGTGCCGCCAGCCGCTCCCAGCGCTGGATCTGCCAATCACGGCCAACCAATCGCGGCGCCAAGGCAGTGAGGCTGTCGGTTAGCAGTTTGTCGCTGGCCGCGTCGTAGCACAGCTCAAGCGTGATGTGGCCACCCCGCTCATGCCTCAACCTGTTGGACACATCATCCAGCCCCTGAACCAACGCCCCACCAGAGGGGCAAGGCAGCCAGCCCAGCGTGCCTTCGATGGGCTGCTCTCGCGGCCCATCGCCAGGCAGCACCAGCCAGGCCGCCAAGTGCTTTTCAAGCAACAACAAAACCAACGTGGGAACGTTATGCCCCATGCTCATGCTCCCTTCCCGCTCGATTCGACCTGTTTCCCAAGCTCCGCCCACCGATCACGGGCTTGATCCAGCGCATCGTAAAGCGCGTTGCGCTCGGCTGGCGTTGGGGCGGTGCGATCACTCGCCACCGTCAGCGCATCTTCCAGCCGACTGCTGTCCCCCGCCGACAAACGCTTGTCTAGATACGCCCAAACGTCTCCACCCAAGCGGCCTGTGCTGATGATGCTTTGCATGCGCTCGACCGTGAAATAGGCCGGATTGGTGATCGGCAGCAGCCACAGCGTGTCCAAGCTACCGGGCGGGGCGTTGAACTTGCGTTCTAGGCCAACCGTGCCCACACCCAGCCCGGCGACCAACTTCTCGGCGTAACTGCGTTTAGCCGCTTTTTCGGGATCGAGATCGAAATCGCGCAGGGCATCAAGATAGCTGTCGAAGTCTTCAAACTGATCGATGGTGATGCCTTTCCCCGCCGCTTGCAGGGCCCGTTCGCCCATCTCATCGGGTTGTTCACCAGGCTTGAAGACACCCAAGGCTTGCAGGAACACAGCGGCAAACCTACTCAGCGTTGTCGCCATCGGCCCGAGGACAGGAATCACAGTCCCGATGACCGTACCGATACCGCCAGCAAACGATGACAGCGCACTGCCAATGCTGCTGACAGCACTACCGATGCCGCTCGCTATGCTACTGATAGCGCTGCCAATGGCTGAAAAAAAACCCATGTCAATCTCCTTGCTACGTTTTCAAAAACTCTGATAGTTGCCAAGCTCAACCAGCACATTTTGGAGTGGGCGTGATGCACGCCAACGCTGCCGGAAATCGGTCACATCGCGGGCAGTGGCCAGACCACCCAACAAAGTGTCCATGGCCTCTTGCCACAGCGACCAATCGGGGTCTTCCCACGGCCAAGTGGACGGTTGCTTGACTTGGGTATGGGCACGCGGGCTGGCGTCGTGCAACCAAACCAGCAGCGGGGCGGTCAGTGGCTGCGCTGGGCGAGGCTGCCCTGTGTGCTGCTGCCAGGCGGCTTCGCTCACCGGGACCTGCTCGGCCTGCTTGCTCCATGTTTTGTACCAGCTCTGCAAAGCAACAAAACGCTGCGAATCCTGCGCTTTGGGGGAACGCTTCTCCGGCAGTAAGCCCAACAGGTAACGGAACGCCTTGCGGGTATCGCGCACAAAACTGGCAAAAACTTGGGGCGCATCGGACTGCTCATCCAGCCAATCCAGGCGGGCCAAACCGGGGTAGTAACGTCCGCGCTCACGCCAAAGTTGCTGCACGGCTCGCATCTCTATGTTGGCTTCATCCAGTGGAGACTGGTCTGTCCCAGCATGATCGCAACGGATGGCCACATGCGCAGGCCCGTGCCACCCCCCACAGAAAACCACCGCTTCGCCGGTGCGCAGATTGGGCAGGAAATCGCGCTGACCATCGTCCATCATCATGGCCTCGCCCATTGCCCGGCGATCGTCCTCGGCAAACAACCGATGCACGATCTTGGTGTGCGTGTTCTTGATGACGTCGGGAATCAACTTGGCGGGAATTTGATCCGCGATGATCAAGCCCTCACCATATTTGCGCACTTCCGCCAGTAAATCGGCAAAAGCATCAACCGCCATGGCACGCGCCTTGTCGCCAGGCTCAGGGCGCGAGAGCAATCGATGGGCCTCCTCCACCAAAGTCAGATGGCGAAACTCACGATTCTGGCCATGCCGATGGCGAATTGCTTCGCTAACGGCCCCCAACACCAGCGCCATCATCAGCGCCTTGCCTTCCCCGTCTTTGACCTCCTCCAGCTCGATCACCACGTGGCGATCCAGCAACGCCGTGAAGTCCAGCGACTGCGGCACGTCGAGCACATCCCCCAGGATCCCGTGCGTCAGGCTGGTCAGCCGCGACACCAACGAGCCCCGATATTTCTCCTCAAACTCTTTGCCCATTCCCTGCTCGGGAATCAAGACATCAAGCTGGCGAATCATGTCGCTCATGGTGGGCCAGACACGGGCAGCGGGATCGAAGGGATCATCGGCCAGCAAGCATGTGTCATCGGCCAGATCCCAGCCTTTTTCCTCGTAAGCACGCAAAATGGCTTGCTCGACCAGATATGGCATCGACGCTTCCATCGGGAAAATGGCCGCCAAGGCATGGCGCAAAAACGAGGCATGGCTTTTTATTTTCTGCCCTCGATGCGTCAGCGCGAAGGGATTCAAGCGAAAACTGCGATGAGAATCCCCGTTAGGACGGTAGAAATCAATGTCACCCGATAAGCGCCCGTGTAAAGCCCGATATTCAGTTTTGGCGGGCTCAATCACCAAGAACGGTAACTTTGATTCGACCAGTAAATTCAAGCAGGTGGTGGTCTTGCCAGCACCGGTGACCCCCGTGACAAAACAGTGTTTGTTCAAATCAGCTTTATCAAGACGCACTCGGTTACTGGACTGACGCCGACCACAATTGATGACCTCGCCCAGATCAATTGCATCCCCACTTTGCTCTGGATGCGGTAACGCCACAATGAATTCCACCGTTTTACGACGCCGCAGCCCCGGGAGTTCGTGTCGTGGCAAACCAGCGACCAAGGCCAACTCATCCGCAGTCAGCAAACTCCCCACATGATTAGGTTTGGTTCCAACGCCTAGGCTGTGGAATACCGCTACACGCGCATCAAGCGTCCCCTCCAGCGTAGGCAGATGCAAAGCGGAGCCGGCATTTCCAATTGGCTGGTCGATCACCTCCAGCGGGCTGACCGTGGTTTCACCACCCTGGTAAGTGGCGCACAACGTTTGCTTCAAGCTGCGGTAAGTGGATGCGTTGCCAGCACAAAGGTGGATCGCTGTCCGAAACAAACCCTTGGTGATGCCTTTTTGCAAACGCGGAATGAGGGTCTTTTCCAGGTGGTCAAGCAGGTGTTGGGAGCGCTTATCCGTCCACTCTTGGGTCACACCGATGCTGCCACCGTGGGTGCGACTGAGGTTGATGCTATCGCTGCCCGTGCGGGTGGTCGAGGTGCCGGTGGTTTGTGTGACACCCTCATTGGTTCCCCGGTTTTTAGCTTGCGAGGAGCCCTCATTGCTGCCCCGGCTGCTGGAAGATCCCCCATTGCTTTGGCTGGTACCGTGGCTGCGCGTGTCCGACGCACCTTCGGATTTACCACGCGACTCAGCCCGGCTGGTGTTCTCACCCTCCGCAACACTGGTGCTGTAAGAGCTGCCTTTTTGCTCGCTGGTGTTGCCGCTGGTTTGAATACTGGTGCGCACCCGCGCTGCAATGTCGCTGGCCAGGGCATACGCTTCATTGAGCTGCTGATGCACCTCTTCACGCTTTAAGGGCTGACAAACCACCACCAACTGCCAGCGTGTGACATTTGGATCTTTACCCCCCCGGCTGGATGTAAGGGTGCGCACCAGACGCTCAATGCCTTGAAAGTTGTCATCCTCGCTGCCTTGGCCCTCGTCCTGTGCCGTTGGCACACCGAGAACCAGCCCTCGATGCACACTTTGTTCGAGGTGTGCCATCACCGATTCGCGAGAACCCTCGTTCAAATGAATGCCCGGCAGTTGCCCTTCGAGTGCTCCCCACAAGTTTTTGACCGCTTCATGCACATCGGCACTGGCATGAGATCCGGTGATACCGAAGTACAGCGCCACGCCTTCGGGCCTCCCATCAAGAAGATAGAGGAACTGGGTACCATCATTGGAGCCCAGGGTGGCGTACACGTTGGCCAGTGCGCTGCGATAGGCCCCAGGATTTGCCTCGCTGATCTCGTCAAGGCGGATCAGACGCAAGGACACCGAAGACGGTATCGACTTAGCAACAATGGGTGAGGGGCACTGCAAAAGAGATTGGAGCCAGCCCTCATCGGCAGGAGACGACATACGGCTCAAGGGAGGGGTTTGAGTTGGAAGGTTGTGAATCATCATGACTGCCGCGCCCAGCAAAAAATGCCAATCGCAGGCACCGTTCAAACATGAAAAAAGGCCCCAAAGGGGCCTTTAAGCGGATGGCTGAAAGCGCTTGCAACGAAGCAAGCCACTTTCATGCGCACGCCAGCGCGATCACTTGACGTTGCGTGCGGCAGCGCCGGTGAACAACTGACGCGGACGACCGATCTTGTACTCGGGGTCAGCGATCATTTCGTTCAGTTGAGCGATCCAGCCCACGGTACGTGCCAGGGCGAAGATGGCGGTGAACAACTGCACGGGGATGCCGATGGCGCGTTGCACGATGCCCGAGTAGAAGTCCACGTTCGGGTAGAGCTTGCGGGCGACGAAGTAATCGTCTTCCAGCGCGATCTTTTCCAGGGCCATGGCCAGCTTGAACAGCGGGTCGTTTTCCAGGCCCAGCTCGGTCAGCACTTCCTTGCAGGTTTCCTGCATCAGCTTGGCACGCGGATCGTAGTTCTTGTACACGCGGTGACCGAAGCCCATCAGCTTGACGCCGCTGTTCTTGTCCTTCACCTGGTTCATGAACTCGCCAACCTTGGCCACGCCGCCCTTGGCTTGGATTTCGCCCAGCATGTTCAGGCAAGCCTCGTTGGCACCGCCGTGCGACGGGCCCCACAAGCAGGCCACGCCCGCAGCGATGGCCGCGAACGGGTTGGTGCCCGACGAACCGCACAGGCGCACGGTCGAGGTCGAAGCGTTTTGCTCGTGGTCAGCGTGCAGGATGAAGATGCGATCCAGCGCACGTTCGATCACCGGGTTGACCTTGTAGTCTGCGCACGGCGTGGCGAACATCATGTGCATGAAGTTGCCAGCGTAGGACAGGTCGTTCTTCGGGTACATGAACGGCTGACCGACCGAGTACTTGTAGGCCATCGCCACGAGCGTCGGCATCTTGGCGATCAGGCGGATCGCGGCGATTTCACGGTGCTCGGGGTTGTTGATGTCGGTGCTGTCGTGATAGAAGGCCGACAGGGCACCCACCAAGCCGGTCATCACGGCCATCGGGTGGGCGTCACGACGGAAGCTACGCAGGAAGAACTGCATCTGCTCGTTGACCATCGTGTGGTTCAACACGCGCTTGTGGAAGTTGGCGCGTTGGTCGGCGTTGGGCAGATCGCCGTTCAGCAGCAGGTAGCAGGTGTCGAGGTAGTCGCAGTTGACGGCGAGTTGCTCGATGGGGTAGCCGCGATACAGCAGTTCGCCCTTGTCACCATCAATGTAGGTGATGGACGACTGGCACGAAGCCGTGGACAGGAAACCCGGATCGTAAGTGAACTTGCCGGTTTGGCCGTAGAGCTTGCGGATGTCGATCACGTCAGGGCCCACAGTGCCCTTGTAGATCGGCAGATCCATGCTGGGGCTGCCGTCAGAGAACGACAGGGTGGCTTTCACGTCGGACTGGATCATCGTCAGAATCCTTTCTTTGTCTCAGATCGGTCAACCGGGTTGACGCATTTGCTTCAAAACTTCGTGAACCACGGGCTGGTCCAGCGAGCCTTCGGGCTCTTTGCGAGCGAGCAAGAGGTCCAGCAGATCGTTGTCGGCCAGATCCATCAGTTGTTGCAGCCCCTCGACCTGACCCACGGTGAGCGAATCACCGTGGCGGCGCAGAAAGCGGTCAACAAACAGATCGTTTTCGAGCAGGCCACGCCGGCAGCTCCACTTGAGGCGGCGAACGACGGTGGGGTCTGCGGGCGTGTTGTTCATGACAGGCGTGCTCGGGGAAGGGCGATCAGATCGCGCGACGCACCATCAATTCCTTGATCTTGCCGATGGCCTTGGTCGGGTTCAAACCCTTCGGGCACACGTCAACACAGTTCATGATGGTGTGGCAGCGGAACAGGCGGTACGGGTCTTCGAGGTTGTCCAGACGCTCGGCTGTGGCTTCGTCGCGGCTGTCGGCGATGAAACGGTAGGCTTGCAGCAGACCCGCCGGGCCCACGAACTTGTCCGGATTCCACCAGAAGCTCGGGCAGCTCGTCGAGCAGCTCGCGCACAGGATGCACTCGTACAGGCCGTCCAGCTCCTCGCGCTCTTCAGGCGATTGCAGACGCTCCTTCTCGGGCGGCAGCGTGTTGTTGATCAGGTAGGGCTTGATGCTGTTGTACTGCTTGAAGAACTGCGTCATGTCCACGATCAGGTCGCGGATCACGGGCAGACCGGGCAGCGGACGCAGAACCACCACGTCCGGCAGCGAACGCAGGTTGGTCAGGCAGGCCAGGCCATTCTTGCCGTTGATGTTCATGGCGTCCGAGCCGCACACGCCTTCGCGGCAGGAACGACGGAACGACAGGGTGGGATCCACGGCCTTCAGTTTGACCAGGGCGTCCAGCAGCATGCGTTCGTTGCCAGCGAGCTCCAGCTCGATGGTTTGCATGTAGGGCTTGGCGTCCTTGTCGGGGTCGTAGCGGTAGATCTGGAAGGTGCGCTTGGTCATGGTCAATTACTCCTGCGGCGTGCTTAGAAGGTACGAACCTTGGGCGGCACGCTGTCCACCGTCAGGGGCTTCATGTTCACGGGCTTGTACGACAGGCTGTTGGTGGCGCTGTCCCACAGGGTGTGCTTGAGCCATTCCTTGTCGTTGCGGCCCAGCGGGAATTCCTTGTCGTCAGCACCGCGCTCGTAGTCGTTCACGGTGTGGGCGCCACGGCATTCCTTGCGTGCAGCGGCGGACACCATCGTGGCCTGTGCGGCTTCGATGAGGTTGTCCACTTCCAGCGCTTCCATGCGGGCGGTGTTCCAGACCTTGGACTTGTCCTTCAGGGTGATGTTGGAGACACGGCTGCGCACTTCGGCAATGCGCTTGACGCCAGCGTCCATCAGGGCCTGGGTACGGAACACGCCAGCATGACCTTGCATGCACGAACGGATGTCGTTGGCCACGTCTTGCGCGTATTCGCCCGAGGTGTTGGACTCCAGGCGAGCCAGGCGGGCCAGCGTCTTGTCCATGGCGTCCTTGGGCAGCGGCTTGTGGGCCTTGGGCTCGTTCTTGAGCGCCGACACGATGTGGTTGCCCGACGCACGGCCAAACACCACCAAGTCCAGCAGCGAGTTGGTGCCCAGGCGGTTGGCGCCGTGTACCGACACGCACGAGCATTCGCCCACGGCGTACAGACCGTTGACGACGCTGCGGTAGTTGTCGCCCTGCGGCACAACGACCTGACCATTCACGTTGGTCGGGATGCCACCCATCTGATAGTGGATGGTCGGCACCACGGGGATCGGTTCCTTGGTGATGTCGACGTTGGCGAAGTTGTGGCCAATTTCGTACACCGAAGGCAGGCGCTTCAGGATGGTGTCGGCACCCAAGTGGGTCATGTCCAGCACCACGTAATCCTTGTTCGGCCCGCAGCCGCGACCTTCCTTGATTTCCTGGTCCATGCAGCGCGACACGAAGTCACGCGGGGCCAGATCCTTCAGGGTCGGGGCGTAACGCTCCATGAAGCGCTCGCCCTTGTCGTTGCGCAGGATGGCGCCTTCGCCACGGCAACCTTCGGTCAGCAGCACGCCCGCGCCGGCCACGCCGGTGGGGTGGAACTGCCAGAACTCCATGTCTTGCAGCGGGATGCCAGCGCGTGCGGCCATGCCCAGGCCGTCACCGGTGTTGATGAAGGCGTTGGTCGAAGCCGCGAAGATGCGGCCAGCGCCACCGGTGGCCATCAGCACCACTTTGGCTTCCAGCGCGTACAGCTCGCCGGTTTCCAGTTCCAGGGCGCTCACGCCCACCACGTCGCCAGCGGCATCGCGCAGCAGATCCAGGGCCATCCACTCCACGAAGAAGTTGGTGCGGGCCTGAACGTTGCGTTGGTACAGGGTGTGCAGCAGGGCGTGACCCGTCCGGTCAGCCGCCGCGCAAGCACGTTGCACCGGCTTTTCACCGTAGTTGGCGGTGTGGCCGCCGAACGGACGCTGGTAAATCGTGCCGTCCGAGTTGCGGTCGAAGGGCATGCCGAAGTGTTCGAGTTCGTACACGACCTTCGGGGCTTCACGGCACATGAACTCGATGGCGTCTTGGTCACCCAGCCAGTCCGAGCCCTTGATGGTGTCGTAGAAGTGATAGTGCCAGTTGTCTTCCGACATGTTGCCCAGCGAGGCACCGATGCCGCCCTGCGCAGCCACGGTGTGCGAGCGCGTCGGGAAGACCTTGGAGAGCACGGCCACGTTCAGGCCAGCCAGAGAGAGTTGCAGCGAGGCGCGCATGCCGGAGCCGCCGGCACCGACGATCACAACGTCAAACTTGCGCTTGGTCACTTGAGTCATTGTTGTTCCTACCAGCTAATCACAGACGCCACAGGACTTGCACGGCCCAGCCAGCGCAACCCACCACCCACACGGCGGTGAAGACATGCAGCGCCAGACGCAGACCGACGGGCTTGACGTAGTCCATCCAGATGTCGCGCACACCCACCCAGGCATGCCAGGCCAGCGAGACGATCAGCGAGAAGGTCAGGAATTTCATCCACTGGGCGGCGAAGATGCCGGCCCACTTGTCGTAGCCCATTTCGCCGGGCATCAGCACCTGCACCAGCAGAACGATGGTGAACAGAGCCATCAGGACGGCGGTGACACGCTGCACCAACCAGTCACGCAAACCATAGTGCGCGCCCACAGCCAGGCGCTTGGAACCGTAGTTGACTGCCATTTTTAATCGCCTCGGGTGGATCAGTACAGGCCGAAGAGCTTGGCGCCCAGCAGCACGGTCAGGGTGGTGCCGATCACCAGGGTGATGATGGCCGAGCTCTTGCCCTGTTCCTTGCTCACGCTGTGGGTGGCGTCCATGATCAGGTGGCGCACGCCAGCGGTGAAGTGGTGCAGATAGCCCCACATCACGCCCAGGGTGACCAGCTTGACCAGCCAACCCGGCACGAAGCCGATGCCTGCGTCAAAAGCGCTGCGGAACGTCTCGAACGACACCTCCGAAGACACGCTGGTGTCGAACAGCCACACCACGAAGGGCAGCATCAGGAACAGGATGACGCCGCTGATGCGGTGCAAGATCGAAACGATGCCGGCCGGGGGAAGCCGGTAGTTGCGGATTTCCGTCACATGGATGTTACGGAACTCCGGCCGTTGCTTGAGCGTGTCTGCCATGGGGGTTTCCTTGTTGTCGCTCGGGTCTTCGGGAGGGGAGGAGGTAATCGCGGTGAAACCTGAGGATTTTATTGCAACGCATCAAACTTTCGGGGGCCTTGCCACAGCGGGGCTGTCATGCTTGCCGCGTCAGTTTTGATGCATTTTTCGATGCCAATTTCAGGTTGGGCGCTAACTCAGCTCGTTTCGGTAGTAGTGGGAAGCGGTGGTGTAGAGCCCGCGCCGCAGCTCGACGGGGCGGTCGCCATAGGTGAAGGACAGGCGTTCCACGCTCAGCAGCGGTGCCCCAGACGATACCGCCAGCAGCGTCGCTGACGTGGCATCGGCAGCCACCGCACGGATTTTTTCTTCGGCGCGGATCATGCGCACGCCGAATTCGGTTTCAAACAGGCCATACATCGGCCCAGCGTATTGAGACAGGCGCTCAGCAGTCAGCCCCTTGAAGGGCGCAGCGGGCAGCCAAATGTCATCCAGCACCACCGGTGCGCCATTGCGGGACAGGGTGCGGCGCACCCACACCACGCTCTCACCCGACTTGAGCCCCAGCGCCCGCGCCACTTCAGCGGGAGCGCGCATGCGCTTGCAATCGAGGAACTGCCGCGCCATGCCGGAGGGGCTGCCATCGTCCGGCATCAAGCGCAAGAAGCGGTATTGGATGTGGTCTTCAGCGTGGGTCGCCACGAAGGTGCCCTTGCCTTGGCGGCGCACCAACAGGTTCTCGGTGGCCATTTCGTCAATGGCTTTGCGCACTGTGCCTTGGCTGACCTTGAAACGGGCTGCCAATTCCATTTCGCTGGGAATGGCTTCGCCTGGTTTCCACTCGCCGGCTTGCAGACTGCGCACCAGCAATGCCTTGATCTGCTGATACAGCGGGCTGAACGCCGGCCCCGGCGCCACGGCGGCCTCCGGCTCGGCAGATTCAGGAAGGGTCAAGGCAGACATGGGGCGCATTGCAGCACAGCGTGCTTGGTAAGTCCAGCGTGTCGTGTCAATTGTCTTATATAAGACATAAGAGCGTTGACACCCCCCGGGTTGGCACTTAGACTCAATGGCTAAACTGAACGCTTTCACGCGCCGGACACGGCACACAGCTAGCAGTAAGTTCCTTGGGGCACGATGCTCGGTTGCATCTGCTGCGAGGGAGCCGGGCTGCACTGTGGCACTGTGCCAAGACGCAACACCGTCCGCTCCCCAAACCCCTCTCGGAGACCTCTGAATGAGCAAGACCCCCATGCGCGTGGCCGTTACCGGCGCTGCTGGCCAAATCGGTTACGCCCTGCTGTTCCGTATCGCTTCCGGCGAAATGCTGGGCAAGGATCAGCCCGTCATCCTGCAATTGCTGGATCTGCCGCAAGCCCAAAACGCCTGCAAGGGCGTGATGATGGAGCTGGAAGACTGCGCCTTCCCGCTGCTGGCCGGCATGATCGCCACCGACGACCCGGCTGTGGCTTTCAAGGACGCTGACGTCTGCCTGCTGGTCGGTGCCCGTCCCCGTGGCCCCGGCATGGAGCGTGCTGACCTGCTGACCGCCAACGGCGCCATCTTCACCGTGCAAGGCAAGGCCATTGCCGAGAACGCCAAGGAAGACGTCAAGGTGCTGGTGGTGGGCAACCCCTGCAACACCAATGCCTACATCGCCGCTGCCGCCGCCAAGAAGGTTGGCCGCACCAACCCGGCCAACTACCACGGCATGCTGCGCCTGGATCACAACCGCGCACTGAGCCAACTGGCTGCCAAGACTGGCCGCGACGTGGCCAGCCTGAAGCAACTGGTGGTGTGGGGCAACCACTCGCCCACCATGTACGCCGACTACCGCTTCTGCACCTCCAACGGTGACAGCGTCAAGGAACTGGTGAACGACGCCGTGTGGAACAACGACGTGTTCCTGCCGACCGTGGGCAAGCGTGGCGCCGCCATCATCACCGCTCGCGGTCTGTCGTCGGCTGCTTCGGCAGCCAACGCCGCCATCGACCACGTGCGCGACTGGGTGCTGGGTTCCAGCGAATGGGTCACCATGGGCGTGCCTTCTGACGGCTCCTACGGCATCCCCGAAGGCATCGTGTTTGGCTTCCCTTGCGAGTGCAAGGACGGCGGCTTCAAGATCATCCAAGGTCTGGACATCGACGCTTACAGCCAAGAGAAGATCAACCTGACCCTCAAGGAACTGACCGACGAGGCCGCCGCCGTCCAGCACATGCTGTGATGGTGCGTGTCACGGTGCGCCGCGCCCCGCCTGGTGTAAACCGCCGGCCCGTGCGCGTGCCGTGACCCGAACAAAGCCGGATGCCGCCCCTGTCGCGGCCCCGGCTTTTTTCTTGCCCAAAACTCGCGGTTCTGCCGCCCCTGCTGCCCCCTCCCCCGCCATGACCGCTTTGCGCCACCCCCAGGACGTGCTGTTTGAAGAAGGCGACGCCGTGCCCCAACTGCCGGTGTGCGACCACTACTGTGGCGTGGAAGTGCGCATGCGGAAGAGCCTGCAACTGCAAGCCGAACTCGGCCCGGTGTTCGATGTGACGCTGGATGGCGAGGACGGTGCCCCCGTCGGCGGTGAAGTCGAGCACGCGCATTTGATCGCCGAGCTGGCCAGCTCCGAGCTGAATGCCTTTGGCCGCGTGGGCGCCCGCGTGGTGCCGTTCGATCACCCGGCGTTTGTGCCGATGCTGGAAGTGCTGCTGCCCAAAGCCGGCGCCCAGCTCGCTTACCTGATGATCCCCAAGCCGCGCCACTTCGATGATTTGAAGCACGCGGCGGACACCATCGACCAGTTGAGCACCCAAGCGGGCCTGCAACGCGCCATCCCGCTGCACGCGCTGGTCGAAACCCACGGCGCACTGCGCGACGTGTTCCAGATGGCGGCGCATCCGCGCATTGAATCGCTGTCCTTCGGGCTGATGGATTTTGTGTCGGCGCACCGGGGTGCGATTCCGCAATCGGCGATGGGCTCGCAGGGTCAGTTCGAGCACCCGCTGGTGCTGCGCGCCAAGCTGGACATCGCTGCCGCCTGCCACGCCGAAAGCAAAGTGCCTTCGCACTGCGTCGTCACCGAGTTCAAGGATGCGGACGCCCTGCGCGCCTCGGCCCACCGCGCCAGCCGCGAGCTGGGTTACACGCGCATGTGGAGCATCCACCCGGATCAGATCCGCCCCATCGTCGAAACCTTCACGCCCAGCGCGGATGAAATTCATCAAGCGCTGGAGATCATTTTGGCCGCCCAGGCCGCAGACTGGGCGCCGATCCGCCACACCCACCAGGGCCGCGTGCAACTGCACGACCGCGCCAGCTACCGCTATTTCTGGCAGGTGCTGCAAAGCGCGCACCGCACGCTGGCGCCGGCACAACAGCCGACCGAACTGGTTTCGTTTTTCACTTCCCATCAGGATTGATGGTTCACCCCCAGGAGAGCACTTCCATGCTGCAAGCCTATCGCCAACACGCTGCTGAGCGCGCTGCGCTCGGCATCCCCGCGCTGCCGCTCGATGCCAAGCAAGTGGCCGAGCTGATCGAGTTGATCAAGAACCCGCCCGCTGGTGAAGAAGCGTTCCTGATGGACCTGCTGACCCACCGCGTGCCGCCGGGTGTGGACGACGCCGCCAAGGTCAAGGCCAGCTTCCTGGCCGCCGTTGCCGCAGGTGACTTGGCCGTGGGCCTGGTCTCCAAGGCCAAGGCCACCGAGCTGCTGGGCACCATGGTGGGTGGCTACAACGTCAAGCCGCTGATCGACCTGCTGGACGACGCTGAAGTGGCCGACATCGCTGCCGCCGGTCTGAAGAAGACCCTGCTGATGTTCGATTACTTCAACGACGTGACCGCCAAGGCCACCGCTGGCAACGCCAAGGCCCAGGAAGTCGTGCAGTCGTGGGCCGATGCCGAGTGGTTCACCAGCCGCCCGGAAGTGCCGAAGTCCATCACCGTGACCGTGTTCAAGGTGCCTGGCGAAACCAACACCGACGACCTGTCGCCGGCTCCGGACGCCACCACCCGCCCGGACATCCCGATGCACTACCTGGCGATGTTGAAGAACACCCGCCCGGATGCCGCCTTCAAGCCTGAAAAGGACGGCGTGCGCGGCCCGATGCAGTTCATCGACGACCTGAAGCAAAAGGGCAACCTCGTGGCCTACGTGGGCGACGTGGTGGGCACCGGTTCGTCGCGCAAGTCCGCCACCAACTCGGTGGTGTGGGCCACCGGCCAAGACATCCCCTTCGTGCCGAACAAGCGCTTTGGTGGCGTGACCCTGGGCGGCAAGATCGCCCCGATCTTCTTCAACACACAAGAAGATTCCGGCTCGCTGCCGATCGAAGTCGATGTTTCCAAGCTGGAAATGGGCGACGTGATCGACGTGCTGCCCTATGACGGCAAGATCACCAAGGCCGGCGAAACCGTCGCTGAATTCGCTCTGAAGAGCGAAGTGCTGCTGGACGAAGTGCGCGCCGGTGGCCGGATCAACCTGATCATTGGTCGCTCGCTGACCGCCAAGGCCCGCGACTTCCTGGGCCTGCCCGCCTCGACGCTGTTCCGCCTGCCGCAAGCCCCGGCCGCCAGCAACGCCGGTTTCACCCTGGCGCAGAAGATGGTGGGCCGCGCCTGCGGTCTGCCCGAAGGCCAAGGCGTGCGCCCCGGCACCTACTGCGAACCGAAGATGACCACCGTCGGCTCGCAAGACACCACCGGCCCGATGACCCGCGACGAGCTGAAGGACTTGGCTTGCCTGGGCTTCTCGGCTGACCTGGTGATGCAATCGTTCTGCCACACCGCCGCTTATCCGAAGCCGGTGGACGTGAAGATGCACCGCGAGCTGCCGACCTTCATCGCCAACCGTGGCGGTGTGGCGCTGCGCCCGGGCGACGGCGTGATCCACTCGTGGCTGAACCGTCTGCTGCTGCCCGACACCGTGGGCACCGGCGGTGACTCGCACACCCGTTTCCCGATCGGCATCAGCTTCCCCGCTGGCTCGGGCCTCGTGGCCTTCGGCGCCGCCACCGGCGTGATGCCGCTGGACATGCCTGAATCCGTGCTGGTGCGCTTCAAGGGCGAAATGCAGCCTGGCATCACCCTGCGCGATCTGGTGCATGCCATCCCGCTGTATGCCATCAAGGCTGGCCTGCTGACGGTGGAAAAGAAGGGCAAGAAGAACGTGTTCTCCGGCCGCGTGCTGGAAATCGAGGGTCTGCCTGACCTGAAGGTGGAACAAGCGTTCGAACTGTCTGACGCCGCTGCCGAGCGTTCGGCTGCCGCTTGCACGGTGCAACTGAACCCCGCTCCGGTGGCCGAGTACCTGCGTTCGAACATCGTTCTGATGAAGAACATGATCGCCAACGGCTACCAAGACGCCCGCACGCTGGAGCGCCGCATCAAGTCCGTGGAAGCCTGGCTGGCCAACCCGGAACTGCTGAAGGCCGACACCGACGCCGAGTACGCTGCCGTGATCGAAATCGATCTGGCCGACAT
Source organism: Vitreoscilla filiformis (assembly GCF_002222655.1). GTDB lineage: Bacteria > Pseudomonadota > Gammaproteobacteria > Burkholderiales > Burkholderiaceae_C > Ideonella > Ideonella filiformis. The sequence goes on from NZ_CP022423.1 coordinate 3,134,332, forward strand.
CAAGGAGCCGATTGTCTGCTGCCCGAACGACCCGGATGATGCGAAGTTCGTGTCCGAAGTGTCCGGCACCAAGATCGACGAAGTGTTCGTCGGTTCGTGCATGACCAACATCGGCCACTTCCGCGCTGCCGGCGAAATTCTGAAGGGCAACAAGGACATCCCGGTGCGCCTGTGGATCGCCCCGCCGACCAAGATGGACGCTGCCGAGCTGACCAAGGAAGGCTACTACGCCACCCTGGGCGGTGCTGGTGCGCGCATGGAAATGCCGGGCTGCTCGCTGTGCATGGGCAACCAAGCGCAGATCAAGGAAGGCTCGACCGCGATGTCCACCTCGACCCGCAACTTCCCGAACCGTCTGGGCAAGAACACGCAAGTGTTCCTGGGCTCGGCTGAACTGGCCGCCGTGTGCTCCAAGCTGGGCCGCATCCCGACCGTGGAAGAGTACCTGGCCGAAGTGGGCGTGGTCGCCAAGAACGCCGACAAGATCTACAAGTACATGAACTTCGACCAGATCGAAGAGTACGTGGAGACGGCCAAGGCGGTCTGAGCGTCGCGCTCAAGAAACTCACGGGCTGCGCGGTGGCGTGGCCCGGGTGATTAAAAAGCCCGCTGGGGGAACCTGGCGGGCTTTTTTTTTAGGTGATTCACCATGCGTGTCAACAACTTGCCTGTGTTGCGAACGTTTCGCAAGGCACTGCGAAACAACCTCACGCCTGCGGAGGCGAAGCTGTGGACGCTGCTCAAGGGTTCACAACTGGCAGGGCGCAAGTTCAGGCGACAGCACAGCGTCGGCCCCTACATTCTGGATTTTTACTGCCCGTCTGAACGCTTGGCTGTGGAGCTGGATGGTGCGGCGCATGACAGTGCCGAAGCGCAAGCGTACGACCGGGAGCGGGATCTTTTTTTGGAGCAGTTCGGTATCAAGGTTTTGCGGTTTGAAAACAGGTTGGTTTTTCAGCAGACGGAGGGGGTGTTGATGGAAATTCAGAGGGGATTTGGGTGGCACGCGAGAAAACCACCCCGCCCCTGCGGGGCACCCCTCCTTGGAAAGGAGGGGAATGAATAACACCGCCGGCCAACTCTCCCCCTGCCAAGGGGGAGTCCCCCGGAGGGGGAGGGGGTTCTTCTCCCATCCAACTACCTTTCGATAACACGCGGGAGAACCACCCCGCCCCTTCGGGGCACCCCTCCTTGGAAAGGAGGGGAATAAATAACCACCGCCGGCCAACTCTCCCCCTGCCAAGGGGGAGTCCCCCGAAGGGGGGAGGGGGTTCTTCTCCCATCCAACCACCTTTCGATGGCACGCAAAAAAACCACCCCGCCCCTGCGGGGCACCCCTCCTTAAAAAGGAGGGGAACAAATAGCCACACCCACCAACTCTCCCCCTGCCAAGGGGGAGTCCCCCGGAGGGGGGAGGGGGGAGGGGGTTACTCCCGATCAACGCCCCAGCGTGTAGAACTCCGCGTTGGGCCGCATTGCCGTCACATTGGCCATGCGGTTGGAGAGCCCAAAAAAGGCCGTGATGCCGGCAATATCCCAGGCGTCTTCCTCCGTGAACCCATGCTCGCGCAGGGTGGCAAAGTCCGCATCACCCACGGCGTAAGCCTGCGCAGAAACTTTCATCGCAAAATCCAGCATGGCTTTTTGCCGGGGCGTGATATCGGCCTTGCGGTAATTGATCGCCACTTGATCAGCAATTTGCGGATTTTTCGCTCGGATGCGCAAAATCGCCCCATGCGCCACCACGCAATACTGGCACTGGTTGGCGTTGCTCGTGGCCACGACGATCATTTCGCGCTCGGCTTTGGTGAGGGCGCCAGGTTTGTCCATCAACGCATCGTGGTAGGCGAAGAAAGCGCGGAACTCGTCCGGACGGTGTGCCAGTACCAGGAATACATTCGGCACAAAACCCGATTTTTCTTGCACCGCCAGGATGCGCTGGCGGATGTCTTCGGGCACATCGCTCAGCTCAGGCACGGGGAAACGGCTGATCGGGGGCATGGCAGCGGTCATTCAAGACTCCAACAACGAGACCCCGGCGAGTGTGAGCGCCCCCCGTTCAGCTCACAAGCCCCCGCCGCTCAGGGAAACACCCAGGACACGGCCCCTTCACCGCTTGGCTTGTTGGCGCACCCAAAGCTGAATCGCCTTGTCCAACTGGTGTTTGGACAGCGCTTGCACATGCACCATCAACGCATGGCTCACAGGGCAACCCGCCAGCTCGCCCGCGAAACGTTGTGCCAACTCGGCTTGCATCTTCACCCACAACGCGGCGGTGACTTCGGCATCGGACAGCGCCCGGTGCGCCGGCCCGCTGCGTTCGATGCCGCACCACGTCGCCAAATTGCTGAGTTTATGGCTGGGCGCCTCGCTCAGAATGCGCCGCCCCAGCAGCACTGTGCAGGCAAATGACGGCACCGGTGCCAGCGTCACGCCGGCATGGCGGGCTTCGGACACCCAAAAGCTGCGGTCAAATGTCGCGTTGTGCGCCACCATCGGCACGCCCTGCGTGAAGTCCAGCGCCGCCCGCATCACCTCCTCGGCGGGCGGGGCGCTGCGCAACAGGTCATTGGTGATGCCGGTGAGTTGGGCGACGAACGGTGGCACCGGCACATCGCTGCGCATCAAACTGTGGAACCGATCGACGATGACGCCCCCGCGCACCAACACCACCGCCACCTCGGTGGCACGGGCGCCATGCTGCGGGCCCATGCCTGTGGTTTCAAAGTCCACCACCGCGATGGTTTCGCCCATCGCCACGCCCTCGGCGCTCAAGACGCTGAGGCGGCGCGATCGGCAGCCGAAGTAAAACTGTCCGCGAAGAAAGCGTCGGCTGGCAGGCCGCATTGGGCGATGAAATCCCGCTGCGCTGATTCGACCATCACCGGTGCGCCGCAGGCGTAGACCTCGTGGCCGGACAAATCCGGCACATCGGCCATCACCGCTTGATGCACAAACCCTGTGCGCCCGGCCCAATCCGCGCCCGGCTCGGACAACACCGGCACATAGCGCAGCGTGGGCATCTGCGCCACCGCTTGTTCAACCCAGTCTTTCAGGTAGAGATCGGCCTCGGTGCGGCAGCCCCAGTACAGCACCGCCGGGCGGGTGATGCCCTGAGCCTGCATGCGCTCGATGATGGCTTTGAGCGGCGCCAACCCTGTGCCCGAACCCAGCAGTACGATGGGTTTGTCTGACCTTTCGCGCAAATGGAAACTGCCGAACGGGCCTTCGAGACGCACGATCTCTTTTTCCTTCATGGTCGAGAACACCTGATCGGTGAACTTGCCGCCGGGCATGTGGCGGATGTGCAGCTCAATGGCCGCCGGCGTGCCCAAGTTGTGCGGTGCGTTGGCCATGGAATAACTGCGGCGACTGCCATCACGCAGGATGAAATCCACGTACTGCCCGGCCTTAAATTGGAAGTTTTGGGTGGCAGGCAACTGAACGCGCACCTCCATCACATCCGGCGCCAAGCGTTGCAGGCTGAGCACGCGCCCGGGGAATTTCAGCACCGGGAATTCCCCCTCGGCGGTCACGCCACGCGCTTCCACCACGCAATCGGATTGCGGCACGGCCACGCAGCTCAGGATCAGGCCGGCAGCGGCTTCGTCGGTGCTCAGGGCTTTGTCAGCGTAGGTGTTGTGGCGCACTTGGCCTTCAAGCAGCTTGCATTTGCAGGAGCCGCATGCGCCGTCCTTGCAGCCATAGGGCAGGCCAATGCCGGCCCGGATGGCCGCGTTCAGAATGGATTCATCCGCCGCCACGTCAAACGTGCGGGTCGAGGGTTGCAGGGTGATGCGAAACGTCATGGCTCGGCACAGACAGAAAAGGGCCGGGAGCCGGCCCGTACACTGGAAGGCGGATTGTCCGCCATCGCCGTCTGCACCCTGCTGATCATGCCCGTCTTGCCTGCTGTGTTACGCCGCCCCACCTTGCTCATCGTCGGCTGCGGTGACGTGGGCTTGCGCGTGCTGCGCGCCCTCTCGCCGGCGCTGGCGGCCCGGCGCGGCTGGCGCGTGTTGGCGCTGACCTCCTCACCCGAACGGGCCGCTTTGCTGAGAGCCGCCGGCGCCGTGCCATTGCTGGGTAACTTGGATGAACCGGCCACGCTGCGCCGCTTGGCCGGTCTGGCCGATGCGGTGCTGCACCTGGCCCCGCCCCCCAGCACCGGCGCGGACGACCCGCGCACCCGCCACCTCGCCCAAGCGCTGCGCCGGCGTTCTGCACCGCAGCGTTGGGTGTACGCCAGCACCACCGGTGTGTATGGGGACGCCCAAGGGGCGCTGTTCGATGAAATCCGCCCGCTGTGCCCGGCGACCGACCGCGCCCGGCGCCGTGTCGCCGCGGAGCACACATGGCGCGAGGCGGGGCGCAGCGCGGGTGTGTGCGTCAGCATTTTGCGTGTGCCGGGCATTTATGCGCTGGATCGCGTCGGCGGGGATCCACGCGAGCGCGTGCGCCGGGGCGCACCGCTGCTGTGCCCCGCCGACGATGTGTTCACCAACCACATCCATGCCGACGACTTGGCGCGTGCCTGCCTGGCCGCCTTGGCGCGAGGGCGCCCGCAGCGCGTCTACCACGTCTGCGACACGGCCCAGCGCCGCATGGGGGAGCACTTCGACGCCGTGGCGGACGCCTGCGCCCTGCCCCGCCCGCCGCGCATCACGCGGGAACAGGCGCGACAACAACTCTCGCCGGTGCAACTGAGTTTTTGGAGCGAATCGCGCCGCCTGGTGACAACGCGCCTGCACCGCGAACTGCGCCTGACGCTGCGTTACCCCGATGTGCTGGATGCCCTCACCCTGGCCGACGCATCACCACCAAACGCGCCACCAGACGCTGGCACAACTCACCGCGCTGGTTGAGGGTGCTGCACTCCACCGTCACCCGCCCCCGATCGGGTTTGGACGCGGAGGCCGCCACCTCTAACACCCGGCTGACGACGTGCAGTGTGTCCCCTGGTCGCGTCGGGCGCGGCCAAGTCACCTCACCGCCGGCACCGATTACCCCGCTGCCCAGCGGCAAACTCTGCACCAACAGTTTCATGGTGATCGACGCCGTGTGCCAGCCGCTGGCGGCCAGCCCTTGGAAAAAGCTGTGCTCGGCGGCGTCCGGGTCGGTGTGAAACGGTTGCGGGTCGAACTGGCGGGCAAAGGCGACGATTTGTGCTTCATCCAGCGCGTGCTCCCCGCTGCGAAACGCATCCCCCACCGACACATCCTCAAAGTACAGCGGACGCTGTGCGCTCATCACACTTTCTCCTTCGTCGCAGTCGCAGCCCCGGAGGGGCGCCGCCCCAACATCCAACCGCCCAACATGCCGCCCAGGTGCGCGACGTGGGCCATGTGGCCCAGCTTGCCATCCAGCCACGCGGCCCCGGGCAGCCAAGTGGGGAACAGCAAATACAGCTCAATGCCGGCATACACCAGCGCCAGCACCCGCGCTTTGACCTCCAGGCCAGGCAGCAGGGGCAAGCGCTCATCCGGGTAATGCCACGCATAGGCGACCATCAAGCCATACAGCCCGCCCGAAGCACCGATCAGCACACTGCCCGCTCCGAGCCAAGGCGAGACGATCACATGCAGGATCGCCGCCCACAGCACGCTGATGAAGTAGGTTTCGAGGAACCAGGTGCGCCCTCGTTCGGCTTCCAACGGCGGCGCAAACAGCCACAGCCCAAGCATGTTGAACACCAGGTGCAGCCAACTGCCATGCACAAAGCTGTAGGTGATGGGCTGCCACCATTCGAACGCTTCCGAACCGGGTCGAGCCAACCCGAGCACACGCACGACGCTGCGTGCGGCGTCCGGCGATGAACCGAACCCAGCCACCGCCACTGGCACCAGATGCAGCAGGACGCACAGCCCGATCAGCACCCGCGTCCAGCGCTCTGGGCCGTGCCACCATGAGCGCGTGGGCATATCAGCGCCGCCAGGGGCGTACCGACGAGCGGCGCCAGTGTTGCATCATCAGCCAACCGCCCAGCATCCCGCCCAGGTGAGCGAAGTGGGCCACGCCGGTGAAGCCGGTCAGCCCTTGCAGCAATTCCAAGCCGCCGAACACCATGACGAAAGTGCGCTGCTTCATGGGGATCGGAGGGAACAGCGGCATCACCACGCGGTTGGGAAACAAGATGGCGGAGGCGATCAACAGGCCATAGAGCGCACCGGACGCGCCAATCGTCGGCGCCATGCCAGACATGAGCAGGCCGATCAACACCTGGCACACCGCAGCAGCCAACACGCTGGCCAACAAAAACTGCACGTAACGACGGCGGCCCCAGAGCATTTCCAGCTCGGCGCCGAACATCCACAGCCCCAGCATGTTGAAGAACAGGTGCCAAATGTCGGCGTGCAGCAGCGCATAGGTGATCGGCTGCCATGGCATGAAGCGCCCGGAGCCCAGCGGCCACAGGGCCAGCCAATCCAGTGGCAGCAGCCATTGCAGACAGAACATCGCCGTGCAACCGAGCAGCAGCGCTTGAGTAATGGGGGGGATTGGTGGCATGAACCCTCGCAAGAACAACACCGCTACGTCAGCGGGATGCGCAGCGTAGCAAATTTGCGAGGGTCAGAGGGGAAGCATGTGTACCACCTGAGGGTGGTGCCCGGGGCCGGACTCGAACCGGCACACCTTGCGGCGGGGGATTTTGAATCCCCTGCGTCTACCGATTTCGCCACCCGGGCCTGGGTTGGTGCTCCGTGACCAGCAAGGCCACGCGGCAGCAGCAAAGAAGCCGCCATTATGGCATGTGTTGAGCGGCGCGCAAGTCTTTTGTGTGACCGTGATAATCAGCGCCATCTCCCCGACCTTGGCGACCCTTGGGGTTCGCCCGCCCGTCATGTCCGATTACCTCACTTTGGAAGACGCCATCGGCCGCACGCCGCTGGTGCGTCTACAACGCTTGCCCGGCGCCGAGTTGGCCGCACGTGGCAATGTTCTCCTTGCCAAACTCGAAGGCAACAACCCCGCTGGCTCGGTGAAAGACCGCCCGGCCATCAACATGATCCGCCGTGCCGAGCAACGCGGCGACATCCGCCCCGGCGACACCCTCATCGAAGCCACGTCGGGCAACACCGGCATCGCGCTGGCGATGGCAGCGGCCATCAAGGGCTACCGCATGATTTTGATCATGCCGGAAGACCTGTCGATCGAGCGCGCCCAGACGATGAAGGCCTACGGCGCCGAACTCATCCTCACGCCCAAGTCCGGCGGCATGGAGCTGGCGCGGGATTTGGCCGAGCAGATGCAGCGCGACGGCAAAGGCCGCGTGCTTGACCAGTTCGCCAACCCGGACAACCCCGCCGTGCATTACGACACCACCGGCCCCGAACTCTGGGCCGACACCCATGGGCGCATCACCCACTTCGTCAGCGCCATGGGGACGACGGGCACCATCACCGGCGTGTCGCGCTTTCTGAAGGAAAAGAACCCGGCGGTGCGCATCGTCGGAGCGCAGCCGTCGGAAGGGTCGCGCATTCCGGGCATTCGCAAGTGGCCGGAAGCCTACCTGCCGAAAATTTACGACCCGAGTGGGGTGGACGAGCTGGTCTACGTCACCCAGAGCGACGCCGAAGACATGGCCCGCCGCCTGGCTGCCGAGGAAGGTTTGTTCGCCGGCATTTCGGCGGCTGGCGCGTGCTGGGTGGCGCTGCAACTGGCGCAGCGGTTGGAGAACGCCACCATCGCCTTCATCGTGTGTGACCGGGGAGACCGTTACCTCTCCACCGGCGTGTTCCCCGCCTGAGCCGCGCCATGGATGCCGATAAAACCATCGACACCTCGGGCCTGACCTGCCCCTTGCCCATCCTCAAAGCCAAAAAAGCGCTGGCCGAGCTGCAAAGCGGCCAGGTGTTGCAGGTGATCGCCACCGACCCGAACTCGCTGCGGGACTTCCAAGCCTTCGCCAAACAAACCGGCAACGCCCTGCTGGCCCAGCACAACGCGGACGGAAAAATCACCCACTTTCTGCGCCGGCGCTGAGGGCGCATGAAAAAGGCCCGCGTGCAGCGGGCCTTCAAGGGGTGACGGCGTGTGAACGCTCAGAGCGCCAGCGTCTTGAGGTACTGGCGGAAACTGTCCCCCAACTGCGGATGCGCCAGCGCCAGTTCGACGTTGGCTTGCAAGAAACCTTCCTTGCTGCCGCAGTCGTAACGCTGCCCGTCATAACGGTAGGCGAACACTTTTTCGTGGCGCATCAGCGAGGCAATGCCGTCGGTGAGCTGGATTTCACCGCCCACGCCGCGTGGCAAATTGGCAATCTCGCGGAAGATGCTCGGGGTGAGGATGTAGCGCCCAGCCACACCTTGGCGCGACGGCGCTTTATCCGGGTCAGGCTTCTCGACGATCTGCGTGACGTCCATCAACCGGTCGGTGACCTGGGTACCCGCAACGATGCCGTAGCGTTTCGTGTGCTCGGCGGGCACTTCCTGTACGGCAACGATGGAGGCTTGCAATTCAGCAAACTGGTTGGCCATTTGCTGGAGCACGGGCGGCTTGCCCACCATCAGATCGTCCGCCAACAGCACGGCGAAGGGTTCACCGTTGACGACGCTCTGTGCGCACAGCACCGCATGCCCCAAACCCAATGCCTTGGATTGGCGGATGTAGATGCACTCCATGTCATCGGGTTTGATGGAATGCACCAGCGCCAGCAGTTCTTTTTTCTGCGAGGCGGCCAACTCGGCTTCCAGCTCGTAAGCGGTGTCGAAATGATCGGGAATGGCGCGCTTGTTGCGCCCGTTCACAAAGATCATTTGGCGGATGCCGGCGGCATACGCCTCTTCCACAGCGTACTGGATCAGCGGCTTGTCCACCACCGGCAGCATTTCCTTGGGCTGAGCCTTGGTGGCCGGCAAGAAGCGGGTACCCAGGCCAGCCACTGGGAAGACGGCCTTGTTGATCTTCATGAACGGAGTCCTTCCATCAAACATCTGCGTTGAATCGCTTGCGCCCCCAGCGGGCTGGTGCAGGTGGGCGCAAGGATTCTGTCATTAGCCTTGCGGCAGGCGTGCGAGCTGCTCACACAGGCGCGTCAGGGTTTGACCGAAGTCTGCCAAGCGCTGTTGCTCTTGCGCAACGACCGCCGCTGGCGCCCGCGCCACAAAGCTCTCATTGCCGAGTTTGGCCTGCGCTTTGGCGACTTCTTTTTCGATGCGCTCGATTTCCTTGCTGAGTCGTGCCCGTTCGGCGGCCACGTCGATTTCCACCTTCAGCGCCATGCGCGCCGCGCCTTGCACGGACACCGGCGCCATCGCGCTGGCTTGGGCGAAGGCGGCTTCATCGGTGAGGATTTGCACCTCGCTCAGTTTGGCCAGCGTCTTCAGCACGTGGGCGGCTTGGCCGAAGAATTCTGGCTCGCCGATGACGATCAGCGGCACGCGCTCGGCTGGCGAGAGGTTCATTTCGCCGCGCAGCGCCCGGCACGCACCGACCAGGGTTTTGAGCTTGGCCATCCAAGCGTCGCTCACCGGGTCGATCTTGGCGAGGTTGGCTTGCGGATAGGCCGCCGTCACCAGGCTTTGGCCGTCGCCCTCGGTTTTGCGGCCGGCCACCACGGCCACGGTGTCCCACAGCTCGGCGGTGATGAAGGGGGTGATGGGGTGCAGCAGGCGCAGCACCGCTTCCAGCGTACGAATCAGCGTGCGGCGCGTGGCACGCTGTTGCTGTTCGGTGCCGTTTTGGATCTGCACCTTGGCGATTTCCAAGTACCAATCGCAATACTCGTCCCAAACGAATTGGTAGATGGCATTGGCGACGTTGTCCAAGCGGAACTCGGCGAAGCCTTGGGCCACGGCGGCTTCCAGGCGTTGCAGCTCGCTGGCGATCCACCGATCCGCCGGGCTGAAATCCATGTAGCCACCCGGCGAGCAGGCGTCAAGCCCATGTTCCAGCAGCCCACAGTCGTGGCCTTGCGTGTTCATCAGCACAAAGCGCGTGGCGTTCCACAGCTTGTTGCAGAAGTTGCGGTAGCCCTCGCAGCGCTTGGAATCAAAGTTGATGGCGCGGCCCAGCGAGGCCAGCGCAGCGAAGGTGAAACGCAGCGCGTCGGCGCCGTAGGCGGGGATGCCTTCGGGGAATTCCTTTTCGGTGGCTTTGCGCACCTTGGGCGCGGTTTCCGGGCGGCGCAGGCCAACGACGCGCTTGTCCAGCAGCTCGGGCAGGGCAATGCCGTCGATCAAATCCACCGGGTCGAGCACGTTGCCTTCGCTCTTGCTCATCTTGTGGCCGTGCGCATCCAGCACCAGGCCGTGGATGTAAACGTGCTTGAACGGCACTTGGCCGGTGAAGTGCTTGGTCATCATGATCATCCGGGCGACCCAGAAGAAGATGATGTCGTAGCCCGTCACCAGCACGCTGCTGGGCAGGAAGAGGTCTTGCTCGATGGTTTTGGCGGGCCAGCCCAGGCTGGAGAAGGGCACCAGGGCGGAGCTGTACCAGGTGTCCAGCACGTCGGCATCGCGGGTCAGCGGGCCGGTGTAGCCGGCGGCAGTGGCTTGCTCACGCGCTTCGGCTTCGTTGCGGGCGACGAACAATTGGCCGTCCGTGCCGTACCACGCCGGGATTTGGTGGCCCCACCAGAGCTGGCGCGAGATGCACCAGTCTTGGATGTTGTTCATCCACTGGTTGTAGGTGTTGACCCAGTTCTCGGGCACGAACTTCACCTCGCCCGAGTCCACCACCTCAATCGCTTCCTGGGCGATGCTCTTGCCATTGGCGCCCGCTTTGGTCATGGCGACGAACCATTGGTCGGTCAGCATCGGTTCGATGATCTGGCCGGTGCGGGTGCAGCGCGGCACCATCAGCTTGTGCTTTTTCACCTCCACCAGCAGGCCCTCGGCCTCCAGCTTGGCGACGATCTGCTTACGCGCCACGAAACGATCCAGGCCGACATACTCGGCGGGAATGTCTGCCGCTTCGCTCGCGCTCACCTTGGCTTCCAAATCGAAGATGGTGAGCATCGGCAAACCGTGGCGCAGGCCGACCTGATAGTCGTTCTGATCGTGCGCGGGTGTGACCTTCACCACGCCGGTGCCGAATGCCTTGTCCACATACGCATCGGCGATCACCGGCACCAGGCGGCCAGTGATGGGCAGGCGCACTTGCTTGCCGATCAAATGGGCGTAACGCTCGTCCTCCGGATGCACCATCGCGGCGGTGTCGCCCAGCATGGTTTCCGGGCGCGTGGTGGCCACCACCAGCGATTCGTCCGAGCCCTCCACGGGGTAGCGGATGTGCCACAGCGAGCCGTCTTCCTCCGCGCTTTCCACTTCCAGGTCGGACACAGCGGATTTCAAGATCGGATCCCAGCTCACCAGGCGCTTGCCCCGGTAAATCAGCCCTTCTTCGTAGAGGCGCACAAAGGTTTCCGTCACCACCTTGGAGAGCTTCTCGTCCATGGTGAAGTATTCGTGCTCCCAGCTCACCGAGTCGCCCAGGCGGCGCATCTGGCGCGTGATGGTGGAGCCGCTTTGCTCTTTCCACGCCCACACTTGTTGGAGGAAGGCTTCACGGCCCAGGTCGTGGCGGCTCATGCCCTTTTCTTGCAACTGACGCTCCACCACGATTTGCGTGGCGATGCCGGCATGGTCGGTGCCCGGCACCCACAGCGTGTTATGGCCCTGCATGCGGTGGTAGCGCGTGAGCGAGTCCATCACCGTTTGGTTGAAGGCGTGGCCCATGTGCAGCGTGCCCGTGACGTTGGGCGGCGGCAGTTGGACGCAAAACGAAGGCTTGGTGGCGTCCAGCGTCGGCTTGTAGACGCCCGATTGTTCCCACAGCGGTGCCCAGCGGGCTTCAATGGCGGCGGGTTCGAAGGACTTGGCGAGGTCGGTCATGGGCGCATCAGGCATCGGTTGGAAGGGCTGGGATTTTAGGGAGATCAGAGCCGATGGCTGCGTTTGAGCATGCTGTAGTGGTTCACCAGCGTGGCCGGCAGATCGGCGGGCAAGACATCGAGCAGCCACGTCCCCGGGGCGCTCAAACTCGCCAAGGTGCGGCGGTTGAGCTGCCCCAACAGGTGCGCCGTGGCCACCTCGGCCACGCTTTGCGCGGCACCCAGCGGTTGCGCAGCGATGGCCGCCAAGGTCGGATCGCGCAGGCTGGCCACGCTCACCAAATGCCGGCTGCGCAGCAGCGCCAGGGCGGCGGCCAGCTCGGGGGCGTCCTCATCGCGCAGCACCGTCAGCACCACCACCAGGGCGCGGCGGCTGCCTTGCTGCATCAACTCGTGTGCCACGGCGCGAAAGTCCGGGTGTGCCCAGCCGGGCTGCACGTCGTGCAGGGTGGCCATGAGCTGGTCGAGCGTGGCACTGCCCTTGCGTGGCGCCAGCCGGCGCGCTGCTTCGCCGGGTTCATGGCCGAAGGTGATGAGGCCCACCTCATCCCCCGCCTTCAAAGCCACGTGCGCCAGCAGCAGCAAGGCGTTGAGCACCCGGTCGAACTGCTGCACGCCGGGGCGGTTCAACGCATCGTCGGCGCGCTGGCGACGGCCACAGTCCAGCAGCAGCCACACGCGCTGATCGCGCTCATCTTGGAACTGGCGCACCACCGGATGACCGCGCCGCTGCGTGGCTTTCCAATCGATGTGGCGCACCGAGTCCCCGGGCTGGTAATCGGCAAGTTGACGAAAGTCCGTGCCTTGGCCCCGCGCCAACGCGCTGCGGATGCCCACATCGGCCAAGCGGCGGCTGTCGGCCAACCAGGCGTAACGGGCCACTTCGGCGAAATCGGGGAACACTCGCAGCCCCTGCGACGCACCAAGGGCCAACTCCCATTGCCACCAACCTTGCGGCGTGCGCAAACGCACCTGCGCCGGGCCCATGGACGCGGCCCCGCGCCGCAAGGCGGTGACGCTGTAGCGGCACACGCTCACGCCTTCGCCGGGCAAGGTGGCGGCCAGGGGCAGGCCGGTGCAGTCCCAGTGCGGGTCGATGCCGTCGAAGATCAACGCTTGCCAAGCGTGCGGGCCTTCGTGTTGGAGGTGCAGTTGCACCTCACGCGGCACCCCATGCGGCAGCACGGCGGGCAGGTGGCGCGTCAAGGTCAGGGGATGATGGTGCAGCAAGGTGCGGGTGCGCCAGGCGTCCCACCCCGCCACAGCAGCCAGGGCCAGCCAACCCAGCACCGCCAGCAGGGCTTGCAGCGCTGGCGTGGCCCCCGCCACCGCCGCGCCTGCCACGCCGACCCCACAGGCCGCCACCGCGCCGATCAAACGCCGCGTGGGCACCACACGCCACCCCACCACCGCCGACCTCAACGCCGGGGGGCGCTGACGCGCGCCAGCACCTCGTGCAACAGGCCGTCGATCTGCCGGCCATCGAGTTGAGCGTCTGCGGCCAGCACCACGCGATGGCGCAGGGCAGCCAGGGCGTGGCGTTTGATGTCGTCCGGGGTGACGTGGTCACGGCCATCCTGCAAGGCACAGGCGCGGCCCAACCGCACCAGCGCGATGGCCCCGCGTGAGCCGGCGCCGCTGGACAAACCCGGCTGATCCCGCGTGGCTCGCACCAGGCGCACGGCGTAGTCCACCACGGCGTCGTCCACCGCCACATCGGCGGCCCAGCGTTGCAGGGTCAACACCCGCGCCTCGTCCAGACAAGGGCGCACGCCGTCCAATGGCAAGGCGTCGCCGACCACGGTGCCGGTGGCGCGGCGCACCACGCGCACCTCGTCCTCGGCTTCGGGGTAGCCCAGTTCGAGTTTCATCAAGAAGCGGTCGCGCTGCGCGTCGGGCAGCGGATAGGTGCCTTCGGCATCCAGCGGGTTTTGCGTCGCCAGCACCATGAACGGGCGCGGCAGCGACAAGGCCCGACCTTCGAGCGTCACCTGCCCCTCCTGCATCACTTCGAGCAACGCGCTTTGGGTTTTGGCCGGAGCGCGGTTGATTTCGTCGGCCAGCAGCAAGTGGGTGAACACCGGGCCGCGCCGCACCCGCAGGGATTGGGTGCCATCGGCGGCCACATCCAGCACGGTGTGGCCGGTGATGTCCGACGGCATCAAATCGGGGGTGAACTGGATGCGCGCACTGCTCAAACTCAGCGCTTGGGCCGTGGCACGGGCCAGCAGCGTTTTGCCCAGACCGGGCACGCCTTCGAGCAGCACATGGCCAGCCGCCAGCAAAGCGGTGATGAGCTGATCGACCACCGCCTCTTGCCCCACCAGGGCCTGGGTGATCTCGGCGCGTAAACGCGCCACGTCGCTGCGAACAGCGGTCAAAACATCAGGCGTGAGGGACATGGTCGGCAGAGGAAGTCACGGGGGAATCGGAAGACGGGGCGTGCAGCAAACGACGGCGCGTGTGTTCCAGCGTCAGCAGAGACGATGCCCACGCCCGCGAGGAGGCCCCCGCGCCGGGGCCGGCGAGTGCAGCACGCAACAGGGTTTCGTCTTGGGCGGTGCGGCGGGCCACCTCGGCCCAGCAGGCCGTGGGGTCGAGGGCCACACTGGCGGGCAGGCAGCGCGTCACCGCGTGGTTCAGGGCTTGAACTTGGGCGGCGTGCAGGGCAGCCGGATCCCGGCGCAGCAAAAACGCCGCCGTGCCGCGCACTTGGGCCACAGCGCCGCGCCGTCCGGTGGGCAGCGCCGCCCGCCAGGGCCCCAAGCGCGGCATGGCGCGCCACAGCGCCAGCGCCACCACCAGCCCACCCAGCACCATGACGGGCGCAGCATGGCGCCACAGCCAATGCCACAGGTTCGGTTGATCTTGGCTGGCCCACAGCCACACGGGCTGGCCGGGGCGCACATCCCACGCGGCGCTGACCAAGGCGGCTTGATCGTCGCGCAGCAACTGGATGTCCACGGTCGGCCCGCTGTCACCGATGACGGTCACGCGGCCCGCGCCTTCGGCCCAGCGCAGCACACGCCAGCCCAGGGCATCGCGCAGGCCCCAGCGCAAGGGACGCGGGCTGGTCAACACCTGGGGCAGCGGATCGCACTTGTGCCACACCCGCCCGGTGCGCGATTCGGCCAGACCGGGCGCCTCGGTCAACGGAAAACAGCGGGACGCGGGTGCCGCTTCCGGCGATGAGGCGCCTTCCGGGCGCAGTTTCTCCAGCGCTTCCAGATGGTGCTGGGTTTTGATCTGCCAATCGGCCAACCATTGCGGGTGCGCGTCCTCCTCCAACACCGAGGTGTAGAGCACCACATGCCCGCCAGCACGCACCCATTCGCGCACCGCTTGGCGGTGCTGGCGGCTCACGTCCCAATGGGCATCGGTCAGCACCAGCGTGGCCGAGGGGGGCGGCAGGGTGCGGTGCTGGGGGGTTTCCAGCGTCACGCCGACGCGCCGCAGCCACTCACGCAAAACGTAATGCTCATCCCGCAGCGCCGCGCCCTGCGGCGGGCGGTAGCGTTCGACCTCGTGGCGCTCCAAGTGAATCGCCACCCACCATGCCAGCGCCAGCAAAACCAACACCCCCAGGACGGGCCACACGGTGCGCCAAGCACGCCAACGATCGACCACGGCGGCCCTCATGCCTGGCTCCCCGAAGCAGGAGGCGGCGGCAACAGCGGCCACAGCGTGGCATACCGAACGCACAGCGCTTCCAGCACCGGCGGGGTGGGACGGTGATGACCATAGCTCAGGCCACTCCAAACGGGCGTGAGTTCCCGCATGAATTGCGCCACATCCGCCGGGGCGTGTTGCCAGGCGGCGGCAAGGCATTCGCCTTCGGTGTCGCTGGCGTGCAAGGGCACGGCGCAGCGGTGCGCCAACTGGGACAGGCTGGCGCGGTACAGCAACGCCAACGCCGCCCGCGCATCGCCGGCTTGCCAGTGGGCGCGCACAGCGGCGGGCACATCGGCGGGCAGGGATTCGGGGCGGATGTCCAGGTGCTGCACCCACAGCGGTGGGGGCGTTCGCGTGTCCAGCGGGGTTTGGCGTTGCCGCCAGCGCAGCCATTCACGCCACGCCCGCACGCCCACCCACACCAAACCGACGCCCACCAGCCCCCACGCCACCCAGCGAATCAAGGTCACCCAGGTGTCATCCTCCACATCGGTCGAGGGGGACGGTGTGGGTGCCGAGGACGCCGATGCTGCCTCCTCGGGGCGCCAGCGCCACACGGTTTGGCGTTGCATGCCGGGCAGCAGCGGGTCTTCCGCCACAGCGGAGGCAGCAGCCCGGGCGGCCTCCAGCGTCACCGGCTCGGCGGCGTGGGCGGCGAGTCCCCAGACACAGCAGAACCACAGGCCCCACACGCTGCGCAGCGCTCGTTTCATGCCGCCGTCTCCGCAAAGGCGCCGCGCAAGGCTTGCTCCACATCCCAGGATTCCAGCTCCGCCCGGCGGTGGGCGTACAGCAGCAGGCCCGTGGCGACGTGGAAGGGCTCCACAAGCAAGGCCATCAGCACATACAGCAGGGGCGTGATCGTGTCCAACATGTCGTCGAATCCGCCACGGGTCGGCGCTTCGACCCCCACAAACGGCGTGAACCAAAACCCCAGCGACAACAACGCCAACACGCCCTGCAACTCGATGTGCGCCCACACGCTTTGGTTGCGAACCGCCAGGGTGCGCCGCCCGCTGAGCAAGCGTTTGATGCGCTGTCGTGCTGGGCGGCCGCTGAGGCCCTCCAACTGCGTCACCGGGGCGATGTAGGCGCGGCAGGTGGACAAACGCTCCCAAGGCAAGACGATGCGGCGCAGCGCTGCCCACCCACCCCAACCCTGCGCCGACCACGGCGCGGCACGCTCCTGTGGCCACCCCACCATGGCGCACGACAGGATCTGCAACAGCCCGCGATCCAACCACGGTTTGAGCCACCACACCAGCCCCGCTGCGGCCCAGGGTGTCCACAGCAGTGCCACGCCAGCCGCCAGCACGCACACCCCCAGCACCACCGGGCCATACGCCCGCCCCAGCGGGCCGGCTTGGAGGCTGACCCAGCGCACCCCCCAATCCATCGCCTCCAGGGCGGTGCGGGGGCGCAGGCTCCATTGCAATTGGGGTGCCAAATCAACGGTCATCGCCCGCTCCGCGCCACGTCCAACCGCTGAACCACGTCAGCACCAAGGCCCAGCCGACGGCACTCATACTGAGTTTGATCGACATCGGCATCCACACAATCGACGACCAAAACGCCTCCAGCCACGCCGCGCCCACCAACAGCACCATCACCGCCCACACCAGGGGGGTGACGGCGTGGCCCGCTTCGATCAACGCTTGGCTGCGGCGCAAACGCCCCGGCATGAGCAGCGCCTGCCCGAGCCGCAACCCGGCAGCGCCGGCCAACACCACTGCGCTCAACTCGAACGGCGCGTGCCCCACCACAAACCCCCAGAATGCCTGCCCCAGCCCTTGGTGAGTCAGGTAGCCGGCCACGGCCCCCAGGATGACCCCGTTCAGCACCAAATAAAACAAACTGCCCAGCCCCAGCAACAAGCCTCCGGCGAAGCACTGAAACCCGATGCCAATGTTGTGCAGGATGTAGTAGCCGAACATCGTCCAATCGTCGCCCGCGTCGCGCAGGCGGCCAAAGTCTTGCACGTCGGGGCCGTACATCTGTTCGAACATGTGGGCCTGCGAGGCGCTGAGCACGCTCAACACCCAAGAAGGCTCCCACCACGTCAGCGCCAGCATGGCCAGCAGCGGCAGCGCGAAACTCGCCAGAGACACCCACAGCGCCCCCCGCTGTGCTCGCAACGCTTCCGGCACCGCTCGCCACCAGCGGCGCAGCGCCCACAGCGGCTGCATGGCCGGCGGGCGGTACACATGCTGATGCGCCAGGGCGGTGAGTTGCTCCAGCTCCTGCACCAGCCGCAAAGGATAGTGGCGTGAGCGCGCCAGGGCCAGGTGCTCGCAGGTGCTGCGGTAGGTTTGCACCAGGGTCAAGCCGGTGCCGGCGTTTGCGCCGCCCGCCAGAGCTTGGCGCAATTGTTCCCACTGCGGACGGTACTGCGCTTCAAACGCCAGGGCGGACATCATGGGAGCCTGCGTCCTTTCATCCATCGTTGCGCTGGCCGGCGAGCCAGCGGGCCAGGGCGAGAAGCCGCTCACCCGCAGGGGTGTCCGGCGGCAGCTCGGTGGGCAGCACGCTGTGGGCGAGCTGCGCCAGTTCGTTGAACCGTTCGGGCGAGAGGCGCTCGCAGCGTTCGGCCAAACCCAGGATGGCGGCTTGCTGTGCAGCACTGAGTGGCCGGGCCGGTGCGGCAGCCGGCCCAGGCGGCCACGCACGCTGCCAGCCGGGAGCGCTGCGGTACACCACCAGGGTGTCCGCCACGAGATCGCCGAGGCGGCGGCAGTCCGGCCTCAGCAGCATGCACAGGGTGCCCAGGGCGTAGGCGGTGGGCAGGAAGTCCACCGCCCGCAGCACGTTGCGCAGCAGCGAAGCGCCCAGCGTCACCGGCAGGCCGCTGCCCATGACGACGCGCAAACCCACAAACCGCTTCCCCGGCGTGGCCGAGCCGGGCAGGCACTCGAACAGCACCGGGTAAAACCACTCCAGCAGGAAAAACAGCAGCAACTGCAAGCCGGTGCCCAAGCTGCCCCAATGGTCGAGCAGCAAGGAGGCGACGATGAAAATCAGGGCGCGAAACAGCATGTCCAGCCCCCCGGCCAGCAGACGTGGCACGGCACCAGCGGGGCGCAGCCACAGCATCACCCCTTCTGGGGTTTCGACGGGGTGCAGCGTGTCGGGCAGCGGGAGGGGGGAAGCGGGATGCACGGCTGGATGGTAACGGCATCCCTGGGCTTCTATGATCGCCGCCGGAGGTGGTCTGCATGGATGCGTTGTTGTTTTTCCCGGTGGCGGTGGCGATCTCTTTGACGCCGGGGCCGAACAATTTTTGTGCGTTGAATCACGGCATTCGCCAAGGTGTGGGCGCGGCGTTGCTGGGCACGGTGGGGCGGGCGGTGGCGTTTGCGATTTTTTTGGCGCTGTCGGGCCTGGGGCTGGGGGCGATGCTGTTGGCGTCCGAAGCGGCGTTCAACGTGATGAAGTGGGTGGGGGCGGCGTACTTGTTCTGGCTGGGTTGGCAAGCGTGGCGCAGTGCGGGTTCTTTGGGTGGTGCGCTGGCCGCTGGGCCTGACGGGGACACGACGCAGCGTTTCACCGCGCAAGAATTGATGCGCCGGGAGTTTTGGCTCGGCATCAGCAACCCCAAGGCGATGCTGTTGTTTGCGGCGATTTTTCCGCAGTTCATTGACCCGAGCCGCCCCGCTGCGATGCAGTTTGTGACGCTGGGCGGCACGTACTTGGCGGCGGAGTTTGTGTCCTCGCTGGTGTACGGGCTGGGCGGGCAGCAGTTGCGGCGCTTCATCAGTTCGCCCCGGGCGGCGGCACGGTTGAACCGGGCGACAGCGGGGGTGTTCATCGGGGCGGGGGGGTGGTTGTTGGCGGCGCAGCGGTGAGGTGCGTTGTTTTGATGTTCGTTCCCCTCTCTCCAGCCCTCTCCCACAAGGGGAGAGGGGGAGCCCGTAGCATCAACGTAACCAGTGCTGCACCAGAAAGGGTCACTGCCCCTTGGTGGGTGCAGTCTGCGCCACCAACCACCCCGCCAACGCCCCCAACACCGCCCCTTCGGCCTTGTGCGGCGGATACAACAAAAAATACCGCCGGTCACTCATGAAACGGTGTTCGAGCACGCGCACCAAACGCCCGCTGGCCAGCTCACGCTCCACCAGCAAGCTCGGCACCAAGGCCACGCCCAAGCCTTGCGCCGCCGCTTCCATCAACATGGAAAACAGCTCCATGCGCGGCCCGGCCATGTCGTGCGCCACTTCCAGCCCGAGCGAGGCGAACCACTGCCGCCACGCATAGGGCCGCGTGCTGGCCTGCAACAGCGGCAGCGCCGCCAACTCCTGCGGCGTGAGCTGCGTGCGCCCCGGTGGCAAGAAACGTGGCGCGGCCACCGCAATCAGCACCTCGTCCAGCAAACACTGGCCTTCGGTGCCGGGCCAGACACCATCGCCGGGCAGGGGCAGGATGGCGGCATCCAACACCGTGTCGGCAAACAAGAAGGGCCGCGTGCGTGGCGTGAAGTGCAGCACCACACCGGGGTAACGCGCCGCAAAGTCCGGCAGGCGCGGCAGCAGCCATTGGGTGGCGAAGGTGGGCACCACGGCCAGCTCCAGCGTGCCAGCTACCTCGGCGGCGTGGCCGCTGGGGGCTTTGGCGGTGGTGATGAGATCCAACGTGTCCCGCTCCACCTCGTCCAGCCGGGCGGCGACGCGCCGGGCGTAACGCTGGCCGGCGTCCGTCAGGCTCACGCCGCGCTGGCTGCGCTTGAAGAGCTTCACGCCCAAAAAGTCCTCCAGCGTGGCGACTTGGCGGCAGATGGCGCTTTGTGTCACCGACAGCTCGGCGGCGGCGCGGGTAAAACTCAAATGCCGCGCTGCCGCTTCAAACGCGGCCAGGGCGGCGGTGGAGGGAATTTTTCGGCGCATCGGTTTTAAGCCTTCGGAGTGCTGAAAACGCACAACATGGTGCTGAATTCTCGTTTGCCTGCGGCGGGCTGGTCTTTCTAAGATGCGCCCCCATCACATCACCCGCACACGAGACGCCGCATGAACGCTCCCCGCAAAGCCAAAGCCTCTTTCCAATGGGATGACCCGCTGCTGCTGGACGCCCAGCTCACCGAGGACGAACGCGCCGTGCGCGACGCCGCTCGCAGCTACTGCCAAGACAAGCTCGCCCCGCGTGTGCTGCAAGCCTTCCGCCACGAGCAGATGGACGTGAGCATCTTCCCGGAGATGGGTGCGCTGGGTTTGCTCGGCCCCACCATCCCCGAACAGTACGGCGGCGCCGGCCTGAACTACGTTTGCTACGGCTTGGTGGCGCGTGAGGTGGAGCGTGTGGATTCGGGCTACCGCTCGATGATGAGCGTGCAATCCTCGCTGGTGATGGTGCCGATTTTTGAGTTCGGCAACGAAGCCACGAAACAGAAGTACCTGCCCAAGCTGGCCAGCGGCGAGTGGATCGGCTGCTTCGGCCTGACCGAACCGAACCACGGCTCCGACCCCGGCAGCATGGTGACCCGCGCCCGCAAGGTGCCCGGCGGCTACTCGCTCACCGGCTCGAAGATGTGGATCACCAACTCGCCCGTGGCCGATGTGTTTGTGGTCTGGGCGAAGGATGACGCGGGTGAGATTCGCGGCTTCGTGCTGGAAAAGGGCTGGAAGGGTTTGAGCGCCCCGGCGATTCACGGCAAGGTGGGTTTGCGCGCCAGCATCACCGGCGAAATCGTCATGGACGAAGTGTTCTGCCCGGAAGAAAACGCCTTCCCCGAGGTGCGTGGCCTGAAAGGCCCGTTCACCTGCTTGAACAGCGCCCGTTACGGCATCGCATGGGGTGCGCTGGGTGCGGCGGAAGCCTGCTGGCACACCGCCCGCCAGTACACGCTGGACCGCCAGCAGTTCGGCAAGCCGTTGGCGGCCAACCAGCTCGTGCAGAAAAAACTGGCCGACATGCAAACCGAGATCACCCTCGGCTTGCAAGGCTGCCTGCGCCTCGGGCGGATGAAGGACGAAGGCACGGCGGCGGTGGAGATCACCAGCATCATGAAACGCAATTCCTGCGGCAAAGCGCTGGACATCGCCCGCACCGCACGGGACATGCTGGGCGGCAACGGCATCAGCGATGAATTCGGCGTGGCGCGCCACCTCGTCAACCTCGAAGTGGTGAACACCTACGAGGGCACGCACGACATCCACGCGCTGATCCTGGGCCGCGCCATGACCGGCATCGCCGCGTTCTAACCATGGCGGGCGCACTCGACGGGCTGAAAGTGCTCGATCTTTCGCGTGTGCTGGCCGGCCCCTGGGCGAGCCAGTTGCTGGGTGATTTGGGCGCCGATGTGGTGAAAGTGGAGCGCCCCGGCGCCGGCGATGACACCCGCACCTGGGGCCCGCCCTGGGTGAAAGACGCCCACGGGCAGGACACGCGCCAAGCCGCCTACTTCCAGTGCGCCAACCGCAACAAGCGCTCCATCGCCATCGACATGGCCACGGCGGAGGGCCAAGCGCTGATCCGCGAGCTGGCCGCGCAAGCCGATGTGGTGCTGGAAAACTTCAAAGTCGGCGGCTTGAAGACGTACGGGCTGGACTATGAAAGCCTGAAGGCGATCAACCCGCGCCTGATTTACTGCTCGATCACCGGCTTCGGCCAAACCGGGCCATATGCCGAGCGTGCGGGTTACGACTTCCTCATCCAAGGCTTGGGCGGCCTGATGAGCCTCACGGGCCGCCCCCATGGCGAGGACGGCGCCGGCCCGCAAAAAGTCGGCGTCGCGCTGGTGGATGTGATGACGGGGCTGTACGCCACCATCGGCATCTTGGCGGCGCTCAATCACCGGCACACTACGGGCGAAGGCCAGTTCATCGACCTGGCCTTGCTGGATGTGCAAGTGGCCGCGCTGGCCAACCAAGCCGCCAGCTTCCTCACCACTGGCGTGGCGCCCCGGCGCATGGGCAATGCCCACCCCACCATCGTCCCCTACCAAGATTTTCCGACCGCCGATGGCGACATGATCTTGGCCATCGGCAACGACGGGCAGTTCAGCCGATTTTGCGCCGCCGCCGGCCACCCCGAATGGGCCAGCGATGCACGTTTTTCCACCAACCCGGCGCGGGTGGCCCACCGGGCGGTGCTGATCCCGCTCTTGCGCCAAGCCACGGTGATGAAAACCACGGCAGAGTGGATTGCGCTGTTGGAATCGCAAGCCGTGCCCTGCGGCCCGATCAACCGGCTGAACGAGGTGTTTACCGACCCACAGGTGCAGGCGCGAGGGTTGCGCATCGACGTGACACACCCACACTTTGGCAGCGTGCCGGGGGTGGCTTGCCCGCTGCGCTTCTCTGGCTCGCCGGTGAGCTACCGCCAGGCACCGCCGCAGCTGGGCGAGCACACCGTTGCGATATGCCAAGAGTGGTTGCATCGATCTGATGAACCGCTCTAGAAATTTTGTTGATCATGTCAACGCCAAAATGACGCGGGGCGTTACCGACGTGTCGCATCTTTAACTGACATGGAGAGATCCCCATGAACAAGCTGTTCGCTGCCCTGATCGCTTCCGTTTTTGCTGTTGGCGCTTTCGCCGCTAACGACGCTGCCGCCACTGCTGCCGCTCCGGCCGCTACCGCTTCGGCTCCGAAGAAGGCCAAGTCGCACCACAAGGCCAAGGCTCACAAGGCCAAGGCTGCCGCTTCGGCTGCTTCGAAGTAATCCTCGCGTCACTTCTTCCCAAAAGCCCCTGTCCTCAGGGGCTTTTTTCATGCCCAAGTGAAATCGTCCCCCATCAGTTCAAAGGGCCGAAACGCTGTTTTGTAAGCCATCTTGCGGCTGTCGCGGATCCAGTAACCCAAGTACAGGTGCGGCATCCCGAGGCGCCGCGTCTGCTCAATCTGCCACAGCACACCGAAGGTGCCGTAGCTCGCCTGGGTGTCGTCTGGGTCATAGAAGGTGTAGACCGAAGACAGGCCATCACTCAAGACGTCGATGATCGACACCATGCGCAGCGCCCCCAACGCCTCAGGCGTTGCACCAGGCTCGCGGAACTCCACCAGCCGGCTCGTCACCCGGCTTTGCAGCAAAAATTGGGTGTACTGCTCGACGCTGTCTTGATCCATGCCGCCGCCCGAATGCCGCCGGGCTTGGTAGCGCTGGTAGAGCGCGTAGTGTTCTTCTTGAAAACTCAGCCGTGTCACCCGCGTCACCAGATGCACGTGTGCGGCCCATGCCCGGCGCTGACTGCGCGAGGGCCGGAACGCCTCCACAGGAATGCGCAGGGGTTGGCACTCACGGCAGCCCTCGCAGTGCGGTCGGTAGGTGAACGCCCCGCTGCGCCGAAAGCCACTGGCCACCAACAGCGAATAGGCCGGCGCATCGATCAAATGCGAAGGGGCCGCCACCTGCGAACGTGCCTGCCGATCGGGCAAATAACTGCACGCATAGGGCGCAGTCACGTAAAACTGAAGCGGTGCCAGCGGCGGCGGTGGACGGTGCGTCATGGTTGGTGTGTGCAGACTTGGGCCAGCACCTGGGGATGCATGAACCAAGCCGGCGCCGACTCATCCACCGTGGTGGCCAAATGCGCTTCAAACACGGCTCGACGAACGGGTCGAGCGCCCAAGCTGGCCAGATGGCGGGTTTGCTGCTGACAGTCGATCCAAGGGATGTCGCGCTCACGGCACAGCCCCACCAGCGCTGCCAAAGCGATTTTGGAGGCATCGGTGCAGCGCATGAACATGGACTCACCGAAGAACATCCGCCCCAAATTGATGCCGTACAACCCGCCCACGAGTTCGCCATCGATCCACGTTTCAACGCTGTGCGCCACCCCCATGGCGTGTAGGCGCTCATAGGCAGCCACCATGTCGGGCAGGATCCAGGTGCCGTCTTGTCCAGGCCGTTCGCTCTGCGCACAAGCCCGAATGACCGCCGCGAACGCGCTGTCTACCCGCACCTCGCAACCGGGGGTTCGGTCGAATTTTTGCAGCGTCTTGCGCAGCGAGCGCGAGAGTTTGAAGTCCGCTGTGCGCAACCATGCGCGGATTGGGGCTCCACCACAGCGGCGGCTGGTTGTCCGAAAACCAAGGAAAGATGCCTCGGCGATAGGCTTCAATCAAACGCTGAGGCCGCAGATCCCCACCCGCAGCGAGCAGGCCGGGGGCTTCGGTGTGCTCATCCAGCGCCAGGGCGGTGGGAGGGAACAGCAGCGCATCGTCGCGCAGCCAAACGATGCTCATGGGTGTGGTGGGATTGGGTGGTGGAGACGAGGAGGATCGAACTCCCGACCTTCGCATTGCGAACGCGACGCTCTCCCAGCTGAGCTACGTCCCCATGGAAAAAAGTGTAGCACCGTCACGGCGCGGCTGTCGTGCCACTTCGACGAGCCGCGAACCAGAGCGACTCGCCGCTGTAAACCAACAGCGCCAGCCAAATCACCCCAAAACCCGCCAGCCGTGCAGGTTGCATCGGTTCATGGAACACCCACAGGCCGATGGCGAATTGCAACGTCGGGCCCAAATACTGGAGCAGGCCCAGCGTGCTCAGCGTGATGCGCTGCGCCCCGTAAGCGAACAGCAGCAGCGGCACCGCCGTCAAGGGCCCCGCCGCCAGCAGCCACAACCAAGTGGCCGGCGTGGCGTGGGCCGTGTCGCCACCATAGCTGGCGAACCAGGCCAGAGCGGGAATCACCAACGGCGCCAGGATCAGCGTTTCCAGCGCCAAACCATCCTGCGCGCCCAGTGGGGCCAGTTTTTTCAGCAAACCGTACAGGCCAAACGTCAGCGCTAAAGCCAGGGACACCCACGGCGCCGCGCCGCTCACCCACGCCATGCCCACCACCCCCAGCGCTGCCAAGCCCAGCGCCAGCCACTGCACCGGGCGCGGGCGTTCGTGCAACACCAGCACGCCCAGCAGCACGTTGAACAGCGGATTGATGAAGTAACCCAGGCTCGCTTCGATCACCCGGTGGCTGTGAACCGCCCACACGTAAATCAACCAGTTGCCCGACAGCAGCAAGGCACTGGCCGCAAACACCGCCAGCGTGCGGGGCTGGCGCAATGCTTGAGTCAGCGCCTGCCAACGGTGTTTCAGCGCCAGCAGGGCCAGCATGAACAGCAGCGACCACAGCGAACGATGCAACACCACCTCCAGGGCGTTGACATCGCGCAGTTGATGAAAGTACAGGGGGAACAAGCCCCAAATGACGTAGGCCAGTGCGGCACTGAGAAGACCAGAATGCATGGGGCATTGTCAGTGCCCCGAGAAGTCCAACCCGAGCGCGTGGCGAACCGCCCCCAACTGCCGCCGCGACACCCTCACCCACTCACCTCCCGGCGCCAGTTGCACCGACCAGGCACGGCCCCCATCCGGCTGAGGTTGCAGCGCCAAGGCTCGCACCGCCAATCGGGCCACCAAGGCGTTGCGATGCACACGCACCACCGCCTCGCCCAATTGCGCAGCCAGGCGCCCCAACGAATCCTCCAGCACATGGCTGCGCTGCACGGTGCGCAGCGTCAGGTATTTGTGCTCCGCCCGAATCGACACCAGTTCGGAAACCGGGATGCGCAACGTCCGCTGCTGCCCTGGCACCAGCAGCACTGGCTCCGCTGGCGACGGCACCGGAACGCTGCGGCCCCCCTCCCCCGCTTCACGCCACTGCGCCAAGCGCGCCAGCGCCCGATGCAAACGGCACGGCAAGATGGGCTTGAGCAAACAATCCACCGCTTCCACCTCAAAGGCGGCCAAGGCTTGGGCGGGCTCATGGGCCAGCATCACCAGACCAGGGGCGGCAGTGTGTTCGCGCAATTCTTGGGCCCAGGTCAGGCCCCCTCGGTGCGGATGGGCGGGGCTGCCGGGCAGGTGAGCATCCAGCAGCACCCCCTCCACCCCTCCACGCGCCAAAGCGTGCCACGCTTCGGACGCACACCCCGCTTCGGCCACCACGCAGCACAGGGGCTGGACACAGGTGCGGATTTGCTGCCGCAGCCGCCAACGGGTCTGCGGTTCAGGGTCGGCGATGAGCAATTGCAGCGGCGCGGCGTTCAACACAGATGATGGCTCCCACAGAACAGACTGGGCCCGGTGGCCTCCTAAAATGACGCCCCTTTGGCCTTTTCCTGCCCGCGCCCCGGCGCTTTTTCTCCCTCTCCCCCATGAGCAGCACCAACCAACTCGACAAAAAATCCCAGGCCTGGTCGGCCCTGTTTTCCGAACCGATGAGCGAGTTGGTCAAGCGCTACACCGCCAGCGTGTTCTTCGACAAACGCTTGTGGGCGGCGGACATCGAGGGCAGTCTGGCCCACGCCGACATGCTGGCCGCACAAGCCATCATTAGCCCGCAGGACTTGGCCGACATCCAGCGCGGCATGGCACAAATCAAGGCCGAGATCGAAGCCGGCACGTTTGAGTGGAAGCTGGAGTTGGAGGACGTTCACCTCAACATCGAAGCCCGTTTGACCCAGCTCGTGGGCGATGCCGGCAAGCGCCTGCACACGGGCCGCAGCCGCAATGACCAAGTCGCTACCGATGTGCGTCTGTGGTTGCGCGGCGAAATCGACCAAATCGCCCTGCTGCTGGACGACATGCAGCGCGCTTTGGTGACCATCGCCGCCCAAAACACCGAAACCGTGATGCCCGGTTTCACCCACATGCAAGTGGCCCAACCGGTGAGTTTTGCCCATCACCTGCTGGCCTATGTGGAAATGTTCGCCCGCGACGCCGAGCGCCTGGCCGACCTGCGCCGCCGTGTCAATCGCCTGCCGCTGGGTTCGGCGGCGCTGGCGGGCACCAGCTACCCGCTGGACCGCGAGCGCGTGGCGCGCACTTTGGGTTTTGACGCCGTGAGCCAAAACAGCTTGGATGCTGTGAGCGACCGCGATTTCGCCATCGAATTCACCAGCTTCAGCACGCTGGTGATGATCCATGTGTCACGCTTGGCGGAAGAAATTGTGATCTGGATGAGCCAGAACTTCGGCTTCATCAACCTGAGCGACCGCTACTGCACTGGCTCCTCCATCATGCCGCAGAAGCGCAACCCGGACGTGGCCGAACTGGCGCGCGGCAAATCGGGCCGCGTGGTGGGCCATTTGATGGGCCTGATCACCTTGATGAAGGGCCAGCCGCTGGCCTACAACAAGGACAACCAAGAGGACAAGGAGCCGCTGTTCGACACCGTCGATACGGTGAAGGACACGTTGCGCATCATGGCCGAGATGATCGGCGGTGAAGTCGCGGCGGATGGCACGCGCACTGGCGGCCTGACCGTCAAGGCCGAAGCGATGGAACGCGCCGCCCTCAAGGGCTACGCCACGGCCACGGACTTGGCCGACTACTTGGTGAAGAAGGGCTTGCCCTTCCGCGACGCGCACGAAGTGGTGGCCCACGCGGTGAAAGAAGCGCTGGGCTTGGGCGTGGATTTGTCCGAACTGCCGCTGGCCACGCTGCAAGGGTTTGACGCCCGCATCGAAGCCGATGTGGCCGAGGTGCTGACGCTGCGCGGCTCGCTCAACGCCCGCAACGTGTTGGGCGGCACGGCCCCGGCGCAAGCTCAGGCGCAAATCGCCCGTCACCAAGCGCGTTTGGGCTGAGTCAGCGCCAGCGCTCCAGCGCCCAGCGCACCGCAGCCAGCCAGGGCGCTGGCGCGGGGGCCGCTGCGGCGCCAGCTTGCATGGCCCGCACGCGCTGCCACAGCCGCCACACCGACCATGCCCGACGCGCCCAACGCCAGACTCGGCGCGGACGCAGCAGCGCCAGCACCCCGCCGACACCCAATGCCACAGCGGCCAGCCCTTGGCGATGTGCCTGGGCCCAGCGCCAACCGGCACGGGCACGCTGCACCCCACAGGCCCAGCGATCCCAACGCTCCAACTGCCCGGCGACTTGCTCACGCAACGCCGCCGATTCGGCAATCAACGCTTCACGGCGCTGGCGCAAGGACGCCGCACGGGTGCTGGACAGGGGCATGGAAACGACGCCTTCGTTGCGCAGGCGCTAGCGGTGCAGGCGATCTTGATCGCGCTGCAACTCGGCCAAGCTGGCGGCGAACAACTGGGAGCCCTGCTGCACCAAACGCACCACGCACACCACTGCCACGCCACCGACGCCCACAAACAGGGCGCACAGGCTGAGCAACACGGCCACGCGGTGTTCTTCCCAGAACAACACGGCCAGCAGCACCGCACCGCACACCGCCGCCATGCTCAGGCAAATGGCGGCCACAGCGCCCCAAGCCAAAATGTGCTTGAGGCGCAGCGACTCCTCCTCGACTTCGAGCGCCAGCAGTTGCAGGCGCACCTGCAACAGCGCCACCCAAGGGCGCAGGCTGTCCAGCACCGGGTGGCGGCGTTCGCCGGGGCTGTCCGGCGAGGAGGAGGTACGCGAGTCGCTCAACGGCGGCCGATCAGCAAGCCGATGACCAAACCGGCCCCAGCAGCCACGCCGATGGCCTTCCAGGGGTTGTCGTGAACGTAGGTGTCGGTGACGCGGGCCACTTCGCGGGTCTTGGCGCGCAAGGCGGCATCGGCTTCGGCCAGACGTTCGCGGGCGGTGTGGATGTTGTCCACCAGACGAGCACGCAGATCGGCCACCTTGTCTTCGGTTTGATGGGCCGTGGCTTGCAGCAGTGCCTCAGCGTCCACGATGACTTGTTTCAAGTCATCGACCATCTTTTCCTTGGTGACCACAACGGCTTCAGTCATGTCTCGATCTCCTTCGAAAGTGTATTGACGGAGAGTCAGGCTAGCACGGATGGGCCTCCCCTGACATTCCCGTCATCAAGGGACTTATTGCGCCGCCGCAGCCGCGTTGCGCAAACGGATGTGCAGCTCACGAAGCTGCTTTTCGTCCACGTTGCTCGGTGCCCCGGTCAGCAGGCACTGGGCGCGCTGGGTCTTGGGGAAGGCGATCACGTCGCGGATCGACTCGGCCTTGGTCATCAGCGTGATCAAGCGATCCAAGCCGAAAGCCAAGCCACCGTGCGGCGGCGCGCCGTATTGCAGCGCGTCCAGCAAGAAGCCGAACTTGATGCGCTGTTCTTCCGGCGTGATTTTCAGGGCTTCGAACACCTTGGCTTGCACGTCGGCACGGTGGATCCGGATGGAGCCGCCGCCCAGTTCCCAGCCGTT
Organism: Vitreoscilla filiformis; assembly: GCF_002222655.1. Lineage (GTDB taxonomy): Bacteria > Pseudomonadota > Gammaproteobacteria > Burkholderiales > Burkholderiaceae_C > Ideonella > Ideonella filiformis. The sequence continues at coordinate 3,163,900 of NZ_CP022423.1, forward strand.
CAGCACCATGTCGTAGGCCTTGGCCACGCAAGCGCCGGGGTCGGTGGCCATGAGCTGCTCGTGGCCGTCCTTCGGGCTGGTGAAGGGATGGTGGCAGGCGTTCCAGCGGTCTTCGGCCTCGTCGTGTTCGAACATGGGGAAGTCCACCACCCACAGCGGCGCCCACTTGTCTTCGAACAAACCCTTTTGACGGCCAAACGCGCTGTGGCCAATCTTGATGCGCAGCGCACCGATGGCGTCGTTGACGACCTTGGTTTTGTCGGCACCGAAGAACAGCAAGTCCCCGTTGCACGCGCCGGTGCGAGCCAGGATTTCAGCGATCGCCGCGTCGTGCAGGTTCTTGACAATGGGCGACTGCAAGCCTTCGCGGCCCTTGGCCACGTCGTTGACCTTGATCCAGGCCAGGCCCTTGGCGCCGTAGATTTTGACGAACTCGGTGTAACCGTCAATGTCCCCCCGGCTCATTTCGGCACCACCCGGCACACGCAGCGCCACGACGCGGCCGCCTTGCATGGTCGCCGGGCCAGAGAACACCTTGAAGTCCACCGTCTTCATCACGTCGGTGAGTTCGGTGAATTCGAGCTTGACGCGCAGGTCGGGCTTGTCCGAGCCGTACTTGAACATGGCTTCGGAGTAAGGCATCACCGGGTAGGCCGGCAGATCGACGCCGATGGCGTTCTTGAACACCGAGCGGATCATGCCTTCGAACATCGAACGGATTTCCTCTTCCGTCAGGAACGAGGTTTCGATATCGATCTGGGTGAATTCCGGCTGGCGGTCGGCGCGCAAGTCTTCGTCGCGGAAGCACTTGGTGATTTGGTAGTAGCGGTCAAAACCGGCCACCATCAGCAACTGCTTGAACAACTGGGGCGACTGCGGCAGCGCGAAGAACATGCCATCGTGAACGCGGCTGGGCACGAGGTAATCGCGGGCGCCTTCCGGGGTGCTCTTGGTGAGCATCGGGGTTTCGATGTCCACGAAACCGTTGGCATCCAGGAACTTGCGCACTTCCATGGCCACGCGGTAGCGCAGCATCAGGTTTTTCTGCATCTGCGGGCGACGCAGATCCAGCACGCGGTGCGTCAGGCGCACGGTTTCGCTCAGGTTGTCGTCGTCCAGTTGGAACGGCGGCGTGACGCTGGGATTCAGCACTTCCAGCTCATGGCACAGCACTTCGATTTTGCCGCTGACCAGGTTGGTGTTCTCAGTACCCGCCGGGCGAGCGCGCACCAAACCCACAACCTTCAAGCAAAACTCGTTGCGCACGCCTTCGGCGGTCTTGAACATGTCCGGGCGATCCGGATCGCAAACGATCTGCACCACGCCTTCACGGTCGCGCAGGTCGATGAAGATCACGCCGCCGTGATCGCGGCGACGGTGCGCCCAGCCCATCAGGGTGACGGTTTGCCCCATCAGCGCGTCGCTGACCAGGCCGCAGTAACTTGTTCTCATAGGAATCTCGATGTTCAGGGATGAGGCTTGGCGCCTGGCGCGGCGCTGGGCGTGGCACCCTTCGGCGCGACCACGCCCATAGAAATGATGTGCTTGAGCGCTTCATCCACGCTCATGCGCAAGGGCCGGATTTGGCTGCGCGGCATCATCAGGAAAAAACCAGACGTTGGGTTGGGCGTGGTCGGCACGTACAGGCTGACGTGCTCCTCGTCCAAGTGGGCGGCCACCTCGGCGCTGGGCTTGCCGGTGACAAACGCGATCGTCCACGACTGGGCGTGTGGATACGGCACCAACACGGCTTCGCGGAAAGCGTTGCCGCTGCTGGAAAACAGCGTGTCCGACACCTGCTTGACCGAGCTGTAGATGCTTTTGAAGATGGGGATGCGGTGCATGAGCGCATCCCACTTGCGCACCCACCACTGGCCGGCCATGTTGGTGGCGAACACCCCCGTCAGCAGCAGCAGCGCCACCATGACGCCGACACCAAAGCCTGGGATGTGGCGCAACTCGTCCAACCCGGTGCGGGTGCTTTCTGGCAAAACAGCCTGGGTGAGCGACAGCACAGCGCCGAACATGCTGTCCATGAGGCCCAACAGCCACAGCAGCACCCAGACGGTGATGGCCAAGGGCAGCCACGTCAGCAGCCCGGCGATGATGTATTTCTTCACAATGTCGCGCCGATTCGGGCCGTCAATGGCAGGCACACGAGCCGCCGCACGGCGGTGTCGAGGGGCTGCTTTGCGCCGCTGGTGCCGGCGATGGTGCCGCAGCCGACGTCGCGCCGCTGCTGCTGCCACGGAAGTCGGTGGCATACCAGCCCGACCCCTTGAGCTGGAACCCCGCCGCCGTGATCTGCTTGGCGAACTGCTCGGCACCGCACGCCGGGCAAGTGGTCAATGGGGCATCGGACATCTTTTGCAGCACATCACGCGCATGGCCGCAGGCCTCGCAGCGATAGGCGTAGATTGGCATGGGCAAATCCTTGATTCAAAAAGAAAACAGATGGGAAATTATAGGAGGCACCAATAAGCACATGCCGTGCCGGCTCGCCACCTGCCTCACCCCCCACCCATGAGCTGCGTCACCAGCCGCGTCACCACGACACCGAACAAAAAGCCCATCACGCCCCACAGCACCGCCGACAACAACCAGTTGGTGCGGCGCTGTTCGCGCAGGATGGCTTTGAGCAGCGCCCGGTCGTCACCCGCTGGCGGAGCAGACAAGCGTTGGTGCATCAAACGCGGCAATTCGGGCAGCAGCTTGGCGTAGTGCGGGGCCTCGTCCTTGAGGCGCCGCACCAAGGCACGCCAGCCCACTTGCTCGTTCATCCAACGTTCCAAGAACGGCTTGGCGGTTTGCCACAAGTCCAGATTCGGGTCGAGTTCGCGCCCCAAACCTTCGACGTTGAGCAAGGTTTTTTGCAACAACACCAGTTGCGGCTGAATCTCAACGTTGAAGCGGCGCGATGTCTGGAACAGCCGCATCAGCACTTGGCCCAGCGAAATGTCCTTGAGCGGCTTGTCAAAATGCGGCTCGCAGGTGGCGCGAATCGCTTGCTCCAATTGTTCGATGCGGGTGCTGGCCGGCACCCAACCGCTTTCAACGTGCAATTCGGCCACACGTTTGTAATCTCGGCGGAAAAAGGCGATGAAGTTTTGCGCCAGGTAATCCTTGTCCACCTCGGTGAGTGTGCCGACGATGCCGAAATCCAGCGCGATGTAACGCCCAAATGTTTCCGGCGCCAAGCTCACTTGGATGTTGCCGGGGTGCATGTCGGCGTGGAAATAGCCGTCTCGGAACACCTGGGTGAAGAAAATGGTGACGCCATCGCGGGCCAATTTTTGAATGTCCACGCCGGCATCGCGCAGCCGATCCACTTGGCTGATGGGCACACCTTTCATGCGCTCCATCACCAGCACGGTTTGTGTACACAGCGGCCAGTGCATTTCCGGCACCAAAATCAGCGGCAAATCGGCCATGTTGCGCCGCAGTTGCGCGGCGTTGGCGGCTTCGCGCACCAGATCGAGTTCGTCGTGCAAATACGTGTCGAACTCGGCGACAACCTCGCGTGGGCGCAGCCGTTTGCCATCGGCCCACAGGCGCTCCACCCAGCGGGCCAGCGTGTGCAAGATGGCCAAATCGTCATCGATGACGGACAGCATCCCTGGCCGCAGCACCTTCACCGCCACTTCGCGCCCATCGTGCAGGGTGGCGAAATGCACTTGGGCGATGGAGGCACTGGCCACAGGCTCGGCCTCGAAGCTGGCGAACACGTCCTCAATCGAGCGGCCCAAGCCCTGCTCGATCAAGCGCCGCGCCTGCGCAGCGGGCACCGGAGGCACGCGGTCTTGCAGCAGCGCCAGTTCCACGGCGATGTCCGGCGGCACCAGATCGCGCCGGGTGGACAGCACTTGCCCGAATTTGATGAAAATCGGCCCGAGCTGCTCCAGCGCCAAGCGCAGGCGCACGCCGCGTGGCTGGTCAAACTGGCGGCCCAGCACGGTGAGCCGCAGCAGCGCCAGCACCCACGGGTGACGGAAGCCCGACAGGGCGACCTGGTCCACGCCGTGGCGCATCAGGGTCAGGACGATGCGCAGAAGTCGAGCAACAAATCGCATGGCAAGGCGGAGGTGACAACGAGACGTCCGCGCCAGGCCCAACGCCCTGCGCGGCAAGAGGCCCCCGGCGAATCAGGAGCGGCGCAGACCGGCCACGCCTTGCATCACCGAGCGGGCGGCGGCCAGGGCTTGGCCGCTCACACGGCTCATCCCTTCAGCAACAAGGGGGCCGAACAGGCGTTCGACGTCGGCAGCCACGTCCCAACGCACGTTGGCAATCACCCAACTGACGTCGGCGGCCAAGGTGGCATCGCCTTCGACGCGCACGGGCGGCAGTTCACCCGCCGCCAAACGCCGCATCACCTCCAGCGGCTGGGACAGATCCATGCGCAAACGCAAATCGGCCACTGGCTCGGCGGCCCCCACGTCCGGCGACTCCAGCAAACCCGCCGGGGTGATGCACAAGGTCAGCGCCGGCGGTGTGGGCAGCGGCAGGCGCCAGCCCTCAACCTCAATGTGCAGCGCACGGCCCGCATGGGCCTTCAGGCGCTCGGTGGCCGCTGGAGCGCTGCTCAACACATGGTTGGCCAGCAGAATGAGCCGGGCGGTGGCGGCTGGCAGCACCAAATCGGTGAGGGCCGTCACGGGGGCGAGGAAGGCGGAGGTGTCAGGCATGGCCGGGATTGTACGGAGGCCCATTCCACCCTGCCGGCCCGGTCATTCGGCGGCGCTGGCGTAACCGTTGGGGTTTTGGTGCTGCCAACGCCAACTGTCGGCACACATTTGCGCCAAGCTGCGCTGGGCTTGCCAACCGAGCTGCTCGCGTGCCAAGGTGGCGTCGGCGTAGTAAGACGGCAAATCCCCCGGGCGACGATCAACGATTTTGTACGGGATCGGGCGGCCTGCCGCCTCGGAAAACGCCTGCACCAAATCCAGCACGCTGTAGCCCACGCCAGTGCCGAGGTTCACCGTCACCGATTGTTTTTCGCCCAACAGGTAACGCAACGCAGCGACGTGGCCTTCGGCCAAATCCATGACGTGGAGGTAATCGCGCACGCCGGTGCCATCGGGCGTGTCGTAATCGCCGCCGAAGACCGAGAGGAACTCGCGCCGCCCCACCGCCACTTGCTGGACGTAGGGCATGAGGTTGTTGGGCACGCCGCGTGGATCCTCACCGATGCGGCCACTCTCATGCGCGCCCACCGGGTTGAAGTAGCGCAGCCACGCGATGTTCCACGCTGGGTCGGCGGCTTCCAGATCGCGCAGGATTTGCTCGCCCATCAGCTTGGTGCGCCCGTAGACGTTCATCGCCGCCAGCGGGTGTGCCTCGGTGTAAGGCAAAAACTGCGGCTCTCCGTACACCGTGGCGCTGGAGCTGAACACGAAGGTTTTGACGCCGCGACGCGCCATGGCTTCGCACACACTCACCAAACCGCCCAGGTTGTTGCGGTAGTACAGCAGCGGCTGGGCGGTGGACTCGCCCACAGCCTTGAAAGCGGCGAAATGCACCACGGCATCGATGGCGTGGGTTTGAAAAATGGCGTCGAGGGCAGCGCCGTCGTTCACATCGGCACGCACGAACGTGGGTTCGCGCCCACCCAGCTCGGCCAAGCGTTTGAGCACTTCGGGCGAGCTGTTGGAAAAATCATCGACGCCAACCACCTCGAACCCGGCGCTCCACAGCGCCAGCCAGGTGTGAGAACCGATGTAACCCGTGGCGCCAGTCAGCAAAACGGTTGCAGGCATGAGCAGCTCAACACTTGATGCCAACGTGCAGCGCCACCACGCCACCCGTCAGGTTGTGGACATCGACGTGGCCAAAACCCGCCGTTTTCATCATGGCTTTGAGCGTGGCTTGATCCGGGTGCATGCGGATCGATTCGGCCAGGTAGCGGTAACTCTCGGCGTCGCCCGCCACCAGTTGGCCCAGTTTGGGCAGGACGCTGAACGAATACCAGTCATACGGTTTTTGCAGCGGCGCGGCCACCTTGGAAAACTCCAGCACCAGCAACCGGCCACCGGGGCGCAACACGCGGCACATCTCGGCCAGGGCGGCGTCTTTGTGCGTCATGTTGCGCAGGCCGAAGGCCACGCTCACCAAATCAAACTGGCCGGTTTTGTAGGGCAGTTTTTCGGCATCACAGACGTTGGTGGGCAGCACCAGGCCCTCGTTCAACAGCCGGTCGCGGCCCGTGGAGAGCATGGCGTAATTGATGTCGGTGTGAACCACCGTGCCCGTCCCGCCAACTTTGCGGGCGAAGGCACGGGCCAAGTCACCGGTGCCGCCAGCGATGTCCAGCACTCTGTCGCCGGTCTTGAGGTTGGCCACGGCCACGGTGTAGGCTTTCCAAGCACGGTGCAAGCCCATCGACATGAGGTCGTTCATCACGTCATATTTGCTGGCCACCGAGTCAAACACGCCTTTGACCTTGCGCGCCTTGTCCTGTTCATCCACGGTTTGAAAACCGAAGTGGGTCTGCGACATGGGAAATCCTTTGGAATGCTGAAAACTCAATGGCTGGCGCAGGCACTGCCTGGCTTGGGCGGCATCGGGGTGTCACGTGTCACGCCGGCGGCTTGCAGCCGAGCTTCGTACTGAGCCCACAGCGCGGCTTGCTGGCTGCCGAGCTGGTAGAGGTACGTCCAAGTGAAGATGCCACTGTTGTGGCCATCGTCAAACGTGGGCTGCACGGCGTAGTGCCCGACGGGCTCCACCGCCACGATGTTGACGTGGCGCTTGCCGGTTTGCAGCACCTCTTGGCCGGGGCCGTGGCCCTGCACTTCAGCCGAGGGCGAGCACACGCGCATCAACTCAAAAGGGATGGAAAAACGCGCGCCGTCGTCGAACGCGATGTCGAGTCGGCGGGACTGCTGGTGCAGCACCAGTTCGGTGGGCATGGGCATGGCCATCTCCTGAATCAAGCCGGATCGACCAGCAAACGCAACGCAGCTTGCACCGCAGACACCACCCGGGGCATCTGCGCTTGCACCGCCGCCAAGCGGGCCTCATCCACGGGCCGTTGTGCGGGAGCCCAAATCGGCGCGGGGAAATGGCTGTCCCAATCGAAGCGCGCCACGATGTGCCAGTGCAAATGTGGCACCACGTTGCCCAACGAGGCCAAATTCACCTTGGTCGGACGCAACTGGGTGCGCAAGGTGCGTTCGATGGTGGCCACCAATTGCATGCAATGCAGTTGCATGGAAGCCGGCAACTCGCTGAACTCGGCCACATGCGGGCGAGCCACAACGCGGAAAAAAGCCGGGAACCCCGGTTCTTCAGCGCGGATGACATACCAGTGGCGATCAAACCAGAGGAAGTCTTTCGACTGAGGGTGGCAGAGGGGACAAGCGGACGGTTGGAGAGGTGCAGTCATGTAGCAGGCGAAGACACGATATCGGTACAGGCCGTATTGGATTGTCCGATATCGTGAATGCGCTGCTGGATCTGCGCCAGTAATTCATAGCGTCGGCGGTATTGCGCGCGCTTTTTGGCCGGGACATCTGCCATGTCGCGGGGAACGAACTGGCTGCTCAGGGCGAAAAAGCCATCGTCACGCAACAGCCCGCCTCGGTCACGCCAGATTTCGTCGTAGGAGGCTGTGGTGATTTTGTCCACCTTCCCAGCAAAGTACGGGTGGCGGTGGTGGCGATGGGCATCCGAGATGGCATAAATCGACTGCACCTGGGCGGCCTCGCAGATGAATTGCAACACGGCCACCAGCAAGTCACGCGGGCGGCAACCGTGGCACTGCTTGGTCAACTGGCCGTAGAGGTCGTTCACGCCCTCAATGCTGCGCCCTTGGATGCCCCCAACATACGCCACGGTTTGCCCATTGACTTGTCCGAGCGAAAACGCAATCGAGTACGCCCGAAAGTGGCCGACAAACAAGCTGATGGCCAGCTCCCCTTCGCGAAACAGCCACAGGGGGCGATCCAACTGCAAGCTCCAATCGGGATGGAGGTGATCCAGGCGTTGCAACACCCAACGGTGCCCGACGGGCATGTCCAGCCAACGCATGGGCAGAACCATGCGGTGGTGCTCAAAAAACGCCGCGAAACGACGCTCCACCGACCACTCGTTGTGGATGTAAGGCCACACCGACATGCCGATGACTTCGGGACGGCTGGTTTGAACCCATGACAGTGGTGAGCCACGCGAAGCGCTCACCAGCGGTTCCCAATGCTGGCGGTGTACCAGCACTTTGGCCGCGAATTGCCCCCGACTGACCCAACCCGACAAACCCGGCTGAGGATAGACCGCACGGGCAGCGTGCCACACCATCCTCAGGGCGGTATTTTTTCGGTTTGGGCCACCGTCGAGAGACACGGAAGCATTGGAAGACATGCTCATGCCGCTGCGCACAGACCCCAGAGCAGGTGCTGTTTCCATGAAAGGTGCCGAACATCAAGGCGGCAGTTGCCAAGGATTGTCACAACACCCCCGCCTTTGTGATGTGACCCCTATTCTTCCGACTCGGCGTGGCATGTTCTTTTATGGGATGACCGCCTGCTTTCGGAGGATTTTTGAAGGTTTCATATTCTTACATTAGGAAACCGAGGCCCATAGCCGGTATGCGTCTGAGACACACCACTTTCGTGGGACAGACATCATCTGCCCTCAGGTCACACCAGCACGCGCTCAATACCACCCTGGTTGGCACGCTGGACGTAATCGACCATCCAGTTTTCGCCCAAGCGCTTGCGCGCCATTTCTACCACGATGTAATCCGCCTCCAGCAAACCATTGACCAAATCGTCGCCATAGCGGCTCAAGCCTTGCAGGCAGCTCGGGCAGGACGTGAGGATCTTCACATCTTGCTTTTCGCCCACCACGCCGGTGGCACGCAATGCAGTTTCAGCCTTGCGGATTTCCTCTTCCTTGCGGAAGCGCACCTGGGTGGCGATGTCTGGCCGCGTCACGCCCAGGGTACCGGATTCTCCGCAGCAGCGCTCGCTTTTCACCACCGCCGGCCCGACCAACGCCTTCACCGTCTTCATCGAGTCCTGCAACTTCATCGGGTTGTGGCAAGGCTCGTGGTACAGGTAACCGCCCTGGCCACCATCGAGCTTGAGGCCCTTTTCCAGCAAGAATTCGTGAATGTCCACGATGCGGCAGCCGGGGAAGATCTCCTCAAACTTGTAACCCTGCAACTGGTCGTAGCAGGTGCCGCAGCTCACCACCACGGTTTTGATGTCCAGGTAGTTCAGCGTGTTGGCCACGCGGTGGAACAGCACGCGGTTGTCGGTGATGATTTTTTCGGCTTTGTCGAACTGGCCTGAGCCGCGTTGCGGGTAGCCGCAGCACAGGTAGCCCGGCGGCAGCACGGTTTGCACGCCCGCTTCCCACAGCATGGCTTGGGTGGCGATGCCCACTTGGCTGAACAAGCGCTCCGAGCCGCAGCCTGGGAAGTAGAACACCGCCTCGGAATCCACCGTCGTCGTCTGCGGGTTGCGGATGATGGGGACGTAGTTGCGGTCTTCGATGTCCAGCAGCGCCCGCGCCGTTTTCTTGGGCAGGCCGCCCGGCATTTTCTTGTTGACGAAGTGGATCACCTGCTCTTTCACGCCCGCCAGCGTGAACGGCGGTGCGCCCACCGTCGCGGGCGGGGCGCTGGTTTGCTTCTTGGCCGCGAGCTTAAAGACATCGTGCGCCAGGCGCTGCACCTTCATGCCCACACCCACCATCGCTGTGCGGGCCAGCTTGATGGTTTCAGGATTGGTGGCATTGAGCATGAACATCGCCGCTGCGTTGCCCGGGCGGAAGCTCTTTTGACCCATTTTGCGCAACAGGTTGCGCATGTTCATGGTCACATCGCCGAAATCGATCTTCACCGGGCAAGGCGTGAAGCACCTGTGGCAGACCGTGCAATGGTCGGCCACGTCCTCGAACTCCTCCCAGTGGGCGATGGACACGCCCCGGCGCGTTTGCTCCTCATACAAGAAGGCTTCCACCAGCAGCGAGGTGGCCAGAATTTTGTTGCGCGGGCTGTAGAGCAAATTGGCACGCGGCACGTGCGTAGAGCACACCGGCTTGCACTTGCCGCAGCGCAGGCAGTCCTTCACCGAAGCGGCAATGTCGCCGATGTCGCTCTGCTGCATGATGAGCGATTCATGCGTCATCAAGCCGAAGCTGGGCGTGTAGGCGCGGCTCAGATCGGCGGTATGCACATCGTCACCCAAGCGGGTGAGTGCCTCGCCGCGCAGCAGCTTGCCCTTGTTGAAACGCCCTTGCGGATCCACCTTGGCCTTGTAGGCGGTGAAGTTGGCCAGCTCGTCGTCGCTCAAAAATTCGAGCTTGGTGATGCCAATGCCGTGCTCGCCCGAGATCACCCCGTTCAAGCTGCGCGCCAGCACCATGATGCGCGCCACCGCCTCGTGGGCGGTTTGCAGCATCTCGTAGTTGTCGGAGTTGACGGGGATGTTGGTGTGGACGTTGCCGTCCCCCGCATGCATGTGCAGCGCCACCCAGACGCGCCCGCGCAGCACCTCTTTGTGGATGCGCTTGCACTCGTCAATCACCGGCGCGAAGGCCGCCCCTGCGAACAACACCTGCAAGGGCTTGAGGATTTCCGCACGCCACGACGCACGCAGGCTGTGATCCTGCAACTGGTCGAAAAAGCTGCGGGTTTCGTTGGGCAGCACCGCGTCCAGATGCTGGTTCCAGTGCTGCCACTGGGCGCGCACGTCGCGGATCAGCGTCAGGGCTTGCTGCACGCGGTCTTGCAACAGCTCGTCGCTGGGGCGCTCGGCTTCGTCGCTCTTGCCCAGCGGGAGGTTGCCCTGCTCGAAGAAGGCTTCCAACTGGTGGGCCAGCGCGATCTTGTTGCGCAAGCTCAGTTCGATGTTGATGCGCTCGATGCCCAGGGTGTACTCGCCCATGCGCTCCAGCGGGATCACCACGTCCTCGTTCACCTTGAAGGCGTTGGTGTGGCGCGAAATCGCCGCCGTGCGCTTGCGATCCAACCAGAACTTCTTGCGCGCCTCGGCGTTCACGGCAGTGAAGCCTTCGCCCGAGCGGCCATTGGCCAGGCGGATGACTTCGCTGGTGGCACGGGCCACGCGGTCGGCATCGTCGCCGACGATGTCGCCAATCAGCACCATTTTCGGGAAACCGCCGCGTTTGCTCTTGGTGGTGTAACCCACCGCCTTCAAGTAACGGTCGTCCAAGTGCTCCAAGCCGGCGAGGATGGCCCCGCCCGGCTGCTTGGCCTCTTGGAACATGAAGTTCTTGATTTCCACGATGGACGGCACGCAGTCCTTCGGGTTGCCGAAGAACTCCAGGCAAACGGTGCGCGTGTGCTCGGGCATGCGATGCACCACCCAGCGCGCGCTGGTGATGAGGCCATCGCAGCCTTCTTTTTGCACGCCCGGCAGGCCGGCGAGGAACTTGTCCGTCACGTCCTTGCCCAGGCCCTCTTTGCGGAAGACGCGGCCCGGAATATCGAGGCGCTCGGTGCGCTCCAGCACTTTGCCGGTGGCGTCGAAATACTTCAGTTCGAAGCTGGCGATTTCCACATCGTGGATCTTGCCCAGGTTGTGACCGATGCGCGTCACCTCCAGCCATTTGGCTTCGGGCGTCACCATGCGCCAAGAGGCGAGGTTGTCCAGCGCCGTGCCCCAGAGGACCGCCTTTTTGCCGCCAGCGTTCATGGCGATGTTGCCGCCGATGCAGCTCGCCTCCGCCGACGTGGGATCGACAGCAAAAACGTGGCCGCCGCGCTCTGCCGCATCGGCCACGCGCTGCGTCACCACACCGGCGCCCGTCCAGATCGTGGCCACGGGCTTGTTCACACCGGGCAACTGCACGAACTCGACTTCCGTCATCTGTTCGAGTTTTTCGGTGTTGATGACCGCGCTCTTCCAGGTGAGCGGCACGGCGCCGCCGGTGTAGCCAGTGCCGCCGCCACGCGGGATCACCGTCAGGCCCAGTTCGACGCAAGCGGCCACCAAACCGGCCATGTCCTCTTCGCTGTCGGGTGTGAGCACAACGAAGGGGTATTCGACGCGCCAGTCGGTCGCGTCGGTGACGTGCGAGACGCGGCTCAGGCCATCGAACTTGATGTTGTCCTTGGCAGTGTGGCGCGCAAACAACTTACGGCAACGCTGGCGCAGTGCGCCGACCTCATCGAAACGACGGGCAAAGCGCTGCACCGCTGCCCGCGCCAGCGTCAGCAGTTCGCCGACGTAGGCATCGCGCTGGGCATCGTCCTGCGGCGTGCGGCGCTTTTCGACCTCGCTCAGACGGTGGTTCAACGCCCCGATCAGCAGCTCGCGCCGATTCGGGTTGTCCAACAAATCGTCTTCCAGGTACGGGTTGCGCTGCACCACCCAGATGTCGCCCAGCACTTCGTAGAGCATGCGGGCGGAGCGGCCAGTGCGGCGCTCCTCGCGCAACTGGCCCAGTACCTCCCAGGCGCGTTCGCCCAGCAGCCGACAGACGATCTCGCGATCCGACAGCGAGGTGTAGTTGTAGGGAATTTCGCGCAAACGCGGGGCTGCGCCGGCATGGGCCGCCGCAGCGTCGGTGAGGGCTTGGGTGTGGGGTGCGTTCATCGGCCAATGGGCTTGGCCGGGGATGGGTGGCCAGCGGGCCCAACCCGCCGCAGCCAGCGTGTCACGGAGGTGGCGTCAGGGGTTGACGCGGGGGGCAAGTTTACCGCAGGGGAGCGCCATCAATGTCGACAAGGTCAATCGCCTCTCTATCGTACTTTAAGATCAATATCAATACTCAATCCAATTTAATTAAAAACAGGAACCCAAATCACCAACTTATAAAGTTATGATTAAACTTTAACCATAAAAAAAACCCCAAACAAAATTTTCTCTTTACAATTAACACGCCCCTTGTTTTAATCATGGCACGAAACAAACAAGGGTTTGTCTCGTATCCGCGACCCAGAACACTCCGACAAGGAGAGCTCATGAAAACACCCTGCTTACTGCTTCATCTTATGATCGCCGCCATTGCGACATCCGCACAAGCTGGCACCACGTCCAAAAACAGTGGCAGCTCAACAGCAGCCACGCGATCAGTATCGAACGCACGCCCCGTGCAACCGTCGACAACACGACTGTCCACAACAGAACTTAGACGCACAAAAGAAAACTACAACCAACATGTTTTAAATAACAAGCCTGATCCATACCCAAGCTTAATGAGAGGCACATCAAAAATAGCAGCAGGTCCTCAGGGAAGTAGTTTACTTGCAGTAGCCAAAATACCAAACTCAGGCAAGGGAAAATACTATAAAAATCAAGCCAACAAGGCGATCGCTTCCAACCAAGACGTTGCGAATACAATTCGCAAAAACCACCTACGGCCGGGTGAGACTTTAGTCATTGATCCTAAAGGATCGAAAAATCCGCATATCCAAGCGGAAGATGGCTCCCAAAAAAGACTAGAGTGGCATCATAGCCCCAATCATATTGGCTCCGTTTCACTTATCCCCACTGATACACATAGAATCACCGGCGGTAAGGCTTTGCTTCACTACGACAAAAAGAAGGGAGGGAATGAAATGTACAACACGCAATACAAACAAAGCCCAAAAAGCCAACCTTAAAACCCCATCGCCAAATCAGTCGATGGGGTTTTCTGCGTCTCTCTTTAGTTATTTTTTGTAAGGCTGCCGCCCGACCGCTGGGGACACCGGCGGTCGGGGCAATGCATTCACTCTCCGAGCTGAATGATCAACGGCCGGCTGATTTTGCGCCCCTGATCTTTGCGAATATTTTCGCTCACAAATACTAGAACACTGATCGTAGTCATTTCTAGCTCGATCCCTACACTGATTTAACTCGTCACCTCGCAGCTTCTCACAGTACCTCAGTTCGGAGTTTTTCTGCACTTGACAGTCTTTAATGCACTGCCGTCGGGCAGAATCATCACCCACGGCATAGGCCGCAGATGAACACATTAGCAATCCCAAAATAAAATAGAAAGTTTTCATCCTAACCTCGATCCTCTCAAACTCAAATATCTAACGACCTTAGTTGTGATAACACGGATTGTCACACGCAGCCATGCATGAGCCACGGCCATCACATGCATCTCGGCAATATCCCGCCTGAGCGAGGCAGCTATTTATGGCACTGTCCCGTTCGCGTCTGGCATTATCTGCATTTATTGACTCCCTCTCATGAGCCTCTTTCCACATCCTCCGAACCTGAGGAATCAACCTCTGAGGATCATAATTTTCAAACTTTTTAATAAAATTATCACAGTCTGCCGTCGTATATATAGCCGCAAAATCGTCCACGTACTCACGAGCCCACGCCTGACTTAACTTCACTTTTGCAGTCGCCAATCGCTTATCAGGATCATCAGCTTTGTACTTGTTTACAAAATTCTCCCAATCATTAACAGTTCGTGCAGCAGAGAACTCACGCCGGTAAACCGCAACCCATTCTTCACGTTCTTGCAATTTGCGCTTTTTCACCAAATCAGCAATCATACCCTCGGCACGAGGAACCAAACCATCATAATCCTTGCGTCTGTGCGTAGAAATAAAACCCCTTAGCAAATCTTCACTACCTGACGCCCCCCTAAACTCATCAACATATAAACGATGCAAATAAGGCTTTATTCTATTCTCAGCAACCCCAACCAATCCTTCAGGATCATATCCCTGAGAAAGATACCTCTTGATGGCATCAGCAACCATCGAATCCGAATTGGCAGCCGCCAATTCACTTCTATAAGTAAGGAGCCGCTTATGATCAACCAGCTTGCTATAAAAGTTTGGCGCAACTCTTGAAAGATCACCATCTTTTGCAAATGATTTTTTCAAGTCATTCGCCACATCAGAACTCACCTTAGAAATAGAATCGATTAACCCAGGAACCGCAACCACCAACCGCGACGCTCTGCCGCCCCCAGCATCTTTGTCGTTAATAGATCTTAAAATTGCACTGCGCAAGTGCCCATTATTTAAACTAACTTTATTGGCAACCGACTCCAATCTAGCACCCAACCCAGGATAATAATCTTTTCTAAAAGCAAAAACATCCAACAAATCCTGAACAACATCATAGTCTTTATTGGCATCAGCCTGAACACTAATAGAAAGCCCCCCAAACACACCCACACTTCGCATATCGCGAATCTGAACCACATAAGAAAAATCAGAGGATATGGCTTCCCCTTGGGGAGCTGACACTGCATGCTTAGAATACTTCTTTGCGTCCAGCACCTTATAAATAGTGGATGCACTCACCTCACCAGAAGAAACAGATTTGCAATCCGATGCTTTATACAACTCAAACCGAGGAGGCTGTCTTTTATTATTAAAAGACAAATAAACATACCCATCCAAGTTTTTTTGTGGTGGCATATAAATTACCTTATCCACTAAAGTTTCAGGAGAACCAACGGAAATATCACAAGCACGAGCCCCCCCCAACCCAAAAATAACAGCCAGAAAAATAATGATTTTCATACAGCACCCATTAATAACAAACGCCACCCAATCCCGCAAATTTTGACTCGCGACAAGCATTACCATCGCGAGCCAATACAGCGCTTACAGCTTCAAACCAAAAGATATCTGGGCTGTTTTATCCGTTCGATCGCCACTAGGAGTTGAATAAGAAAATCCCCCCACCCCCACCCGAACAAAATAACTCTTGTTGGCCAGTGCCGACTCTTTTCCGAACTGCCACTCAGCGTAAACCAGCTTTCTCCCCTTACTTTTTACTCCTTCAATTTCAAATCCAGGCTCAGATGAAGAACCCTGACTATTGAATGAAATTCTACTTGGGAAATCAAGCTGAACTCCTACTCCCATGGCGGCTCCATTTGCCATCGGGAAAAGTACCCCAGCATAAACAAATGGGGCAGCAACTTTCGTTTCATATGTAGAATCAGCTCCGCCACCAGAACCCAGCGCCAATTTATACCCAACACCAGCTTCTATTTCGTTCCAATCTCGGATTGGCGCGAATGTTGCAGAATATCCAATACTAAATTCAAATCCCGATGCACCCGCTTCTGCAAAGCGCGAGTTAGCAATTTGCTGAAGATTATCTTGCTTGTTGTACCCCAAAGAAATAAGCATTCCATGCGAAAACCGTGCTGTACCAGAAGACGCCTGTGCCAGGGCTTGCTCAATTTTTTCACCCCCCCCCTCTGCTGCGCTAGCGGCACCTGCGAACACAACAGCCAACATAGGCAACCATTGCTTGACCATAACAACTCTCCTTTGATAAGTAACCATGAAAGTTTGCCTCCCCCCCCCCCCCGTCAAGCAATTAATGTCGCAACCGTACAACATCCAATGCTTCAGACCGCTGAGTAATTAGCACCCTTAACGGCTATCGGATCGCAAAAAATTCTTATATATCAACAACTTAGCTTTTACGCAGTGTAAGTTTGGATACCAGTGAGGGATCTGCGATGCGAAGTAACCTGAACCATCAGAAGAGCCCAAACCGCTTTGTCGCAAATTGACCCACTGGGTCGGGTTTTTTCTCTCTAGCCAGCGCTGCGCCCCTCCGGTCTGATGCGGGTCACACCGGGGCGGAGGGCCCCGGTGCTCGTTTTGCCGGAGGCCGTATGTCAACCACCCGCCGCACCCTGAGCATCTGCCTGGGCGTGCTGCCTTGGCTCAGTTCAGGCGCGCTGCGCACCGCTGACGCCGCTTCGCCCCCGACGCCCGATCCGTTCGAAGGCGACCCGCTGCGCTCGCATCCGTGGCCGGACATTCGGCGCGAATACCTCGGCCCGAATGCCGTGGTCGCGTGGGATGCCCGCGTGCAGGTGCAAGGCCCCGCGTTTGCCGAAGATCCGATGAACGTGCCGATCAGCGTGCGTGTCGATCCGGCGTTGGGCCCGGTCGAGCAACTGATGGTGTTGGTGGATCGCAACCCGATTCGCCGGGTGCTGGAATTTTTCCCGGTGGCCGCTTTGCCGGTGATCGCGTTTCGCTTCAAGCTCGAACAGGCCTCGCCGGTGCGGGTGGCGGCGCGCACGGCCGATGGGGTCTGGCATGTGGGCAGCACCTGGGTGGAATCGGCGGGCGGCGGCTGCACCGTCAGCGGGGCGACGCGGCGCGATGGCACCTGGTCACAAAGCCTGGGCGAGGTCAGCGGGCGGCTGTTCACCAGCGTGCCGGGCACCACAGGATCGCGTTTGCGCTTGCGCGTCATGCACCCGCAGGACACCGGTTTGGTAGGCGGCGTGCCAGCGTTTTTCATCAACCGCTTGTCCGTGCGCGATGGCCAAGACCGTGAGCTGGCCCGCCTGCACGGCTACGAACCCTTGAGCGAGAACCCCGTGTTCAGCTTCGATTTTCCGCAGCCCCCGGTCGGTGGCGTGCGCGTCGTTGGCACCGACAACAACGGCAACCGCATCACCAGCCGGCTCGAATGAGGATCGCGACCATGCGCCGTGCCCCGCCCACCGCCACCCGACTGCTGATGATGGCCTGCCTGCTGGTGCTGCTGGCCGCCTCGCTGCCCGTGCTGGCGCAATCGACGCCCGCAGCCGCCCCGCCGCCACCCGCCGCCGATCCGGCGCAGCTCGACTACCGCTTGCAAGCCCGGGCTTTGGCACCGGGCGTCTGGGTGGTGGAGGGCGCGAATGCCGATTTCAGCGTCGCCAATGGCTGCAACATCATCAACACCGGTTTCATTGCCACCGGGCAGGGGGTGTTGGTGATCAACAGCGGCACCAGCCGCCGTTATGGCGAGCAGTTGCGCGCCCTGATCCAGCGCACCACGCCCGAACCGGTGATCGGGGTGGTACAGCTCAACTTGCATCCGGACTATTTCCTGGGCCACCAGGCTTTTGCCGATGTGCCGCGCTGGGCCACGGCGAGCACCCGGGCGGGGGTGGCGCGTGAAGCCGCGTCCTACGAAAACAACCTGTACCGCCTCTGCGGGGACTGGATGCGCGGCACCGAAGCCCTGCCGCCCGACCGCACGTTGGACGTGGCTGCCCTGGGCGGGCGCTGGCGCGTGGGTGAGCGCGAGTTCGAGTTGATCGAACTGCGCGGCCACACCGACTCGGACTTGGTGCTGATCGACCGGCGCAGCGGCGTGATGTTTGCGGGGGGGCTGGTGTTTGCGCAGCGCATTCCCACCACGCCGCACGCACAGATCGCCGATTGGCTCACCAGTTTGGACGCGCTGCGCACCCGCTGGACACAAGCGCCCCTGACGTGGCTGGTGCCCAGCCACGGCCCGGTTCAACCCGCCCTCACCGCCCTGCCCGCCGCCCAGCAGACGGGCGACTACCTGCGCTGGGTGGACACGCATTTCAACCAATGGGCCCGCCAAGGCTGGGACATGAACGAGGTGCTGCGCGCCCCCGTGCCGGCGGAATTCCAACGCTGGGCTGCGTTTCAAACGGAATACCTGCGCAACGTCGCCCACTTGTTCCCTCGCTATGAGCAACAGGTGATGCGCGCTGCGGGTTCAGCGCCCCCCGCTCCCGCCGGGCAACGCCCGGGCCAGTGACAGCGCTTGGCCGCTGTGTTCGCTGAGGCTGTGGCCGGGGATCTGCGCCAACGCCTCGGCCCATGACGGGCTTTGCAACGCCGCGCACAGCGCTTGCACGGCGGGGCGCTCCAAGGCGTCTCGCTCGCACACCAAAAAACCTTCCTCGGTCTGCACCAGTTGGGTGTGGAGACCAAAGCGGGCCGCCGCTGCGGCGTCGCCCAGGCCCACATCACCTGCCCCGCTGGCAATGGCCGCCGCCACCGCCACATGATGCGCCTCGGGCGCTTCGGTGTAGCCGACGATGTCCCGCGCCGCCACGCCTTGTTGTGCCAGCCAGAGATCGGCCAACAGCCGCGTCTGCGACCCTTCTACGCGGTTGACGTACCGCGCCCGCTGCGCCACCACATCGGCCCAGCCTTGCAGATGCAGCGGGTTGCCGGGCGCGCACATCCACACCAGCGAACGCCGCCCCCACGCGATGCACTGATAACGCCCCGATTTCAACCGCGCCCGCAGCGCCTGCCCCCAACCGGCTTGCCACGCCAGCGTGCTCGGCACATGGCACGCGGCCAGATCGCAGCGCCCTTCGGCCAGGGCGTGCAGTGCGTCCCCGCTGCGGGTGGGCTGCCAGGCCAGATGCAGCGCGTGCGTGCGGCCCAGCACCTCGCGCAAGTGGGGCCACACGGCCTCCGGACTGGCGCACAAAGTGAGAACGTCACGCGGGGCGCCCTCCAGCGCCTCACGCCACACGGCTTCCAACTCGGCACGCAACCCGTCGATCTGAGGCGCCAGACGGGCACGCGCCCGTGTTTCGGCCCACAGCAGGCGCTGGGCCAAAGGCGTCAAGCGGGCCGGTTGACCTTGCGCCCACACCACCAGCGCTTCACCCAGCGTTTCTTCCCACTGCTTGAGCGCACCCCACACATGCCGGTAGGACACCCCCAAAACCCGGGCCGCATGTTGGATCGAACCCTGGGTTTGCACGGCGCCGAGCATGTCGAACAGCGCATGGCGCACGGCCTCGCCGGCCTGTGGCTCCGGTTGCAACTGGTATTGCAGATGAACGTGGCGATGACGCATGAGCGGGATTGTCCGCGTTCCCGCACCGGGGGCTTTGTTGGCAAGAGATCACACCTGTTGTTATCCACAACTGGATGCATGTACAGTTCCACCCCTGGGGCGTTTCCGGATCGGCGCCCCAAGCCCCTGGCAGATCCGATGAACGATGCGTGATTCTGGAGCCTGCCCCATGATGCGTTCCGCACCCCCTTTTGTGCGCCCTGCCGCCCTTTGCTTCGGCTTGGCGGGTTTGACCACGGCAGTGGGCGTGTCGATGGCGGCAGCAGCGGCCTTGGAACGCGCACAAGCGCCCCTCGATCGAGGGCTGATGACGGCGGCGGCGGTGGCCCTGGCCTTGGGGGCTCATCTACTGCCCGCTTTGGCCCGACGCTGGGTCGGGGCCTGGGCCTTGTGGCTGGGCTGCGTGCTGGCCACGCTGTACGGCCACGCGCACTTTTTCACCGCGTCCAGCCAACGGGCCGGCGATGTGCGTGCCGAAGCCGTGCAACCCACCCAGCAAGCCCAAGCGTGGCAACGTGAACTGGACGGCCTCCAAGCCCGCCCTTTGACCGTCCTCGCCACCGAACAAGCCCGCGTCGAAAGCCGGTTGGCCCAAGCCGAAGCCACGTGGCAACGGTGTGAGCAACGAACCCCGGGCGCCTGCCGCACCGCCCAAGTGACGCTGGCGAGTTGGCGCGCCCAAGCGGCAGCGCATCAAACCGAGCGCGCCCAGGCCGAACGAGCGGCTGAATTGCACCGTCTGCTCACCGCTGCGGCGGCGCAGCAAGACGCACAGCGCCAGCAACAACAGCAAGACCCGGTGGATCGGCTCCTGGCAGGTTGGCTGGGTGTGCCCGTGGCGGGGCTGGGGTTGATGTCTTCGCTGCTGCAATCCTTGCTGGTGGAGTTGCTGGCGGCGGTGCTGTGGACACTGGCTTTGCATCCCGCAGCGGACGCCCGTCCGTCCGCACAAGCGGCCACCCCAGCCACACCGCTCGACGCCCCACCTGACGCGCCCACCACCACACCGCCCCGCGCTGCGCCAGCGCCGTCGAGCTCGAAGGGTGGCGCCGGCCACGGCACTCCACCGGCGACGCCCGCACCGCTCGGAGGGGGCGGTTCGTGGCCTTGGCGTCCGGTTCAAGCGGCCAGCCCAGCCCGGGTGCGATCGGCGCGTGGCCCGCGCACTGCCTCGGCCAGCACCGCACGGGCCTCAACCTCGGCGATCTACCACTGAGCGACGGCACGCCGCCCCTTCGCTCAGGCCGTGTGGTGCAGGATGCGGCGGTGAACTTCGTCGGCGTACGCGGCTTGGTCGAGGTCGCGTTGGGTGACGCCGTTGGCATCGTGGGTGGTCAGGGTGATGTCCACGCGGTTGTAGACGTTGCTCCACTCGGGATGGTGGTTGTGCTGCTCGGCGTAGAGCGCCAACTGTGTCATGAACGCAAAGGCTTGTTTGAAATCGCGGAAGAAGAAACGCCGCGTCAACAGGCCGCCGCGTTGGGGGGCGAACATCCAGTCCGGGTGATCCAAGCGCCAACGCGCCAGCACCGCCGAGGTGATCAACTCAGGGGCCAGCGGCTCATCGGCATCGCAGTGCGAGGGGCCCATGGCGGCCAGGCGGGCGGCGCTCGATAGGTGCGCGTGGGGAACTGTTTGCATGACGTCGTCTCCTGCCGATTGGCCCGACCGGACGGCGGGCCCACACCGCCAACATACCCAATTCGGCCCCGAGTCGGCAGAGGGAGAACGCCCAAAGCCCTGCCATCATCGGGGTTGAAACTTGATGGCGCGCAAGCCCCCACGCTCGCACTCCCGCAATCTACGCCGCATGACGATGACACTGTTTGCTTCTGCACAGCGCTGGCTGCGAGCCAGCCGACCGGGTTTCTTGGTGGTCAGCTTGGTGGCCGCCGTGCTGGGCGTGGTCATTCCCCAAGCCTGCGGCTGCGGCTGGGACGCCCCCGCCGCCGTGGCCACCGTGCTCCTGGCCGTGCTGACCCACGCCGCCGTGAACCTCTACAACGATTGGGGCGACGATCGACTCGGCTCCGATGCCATCAACACCCAGCGTTTGTTCCCCTTCAGCGGCGGCTCGCGGGTGATTCAAGAGGGGGTTGTCTCCGCCGAGGCGATGCTGACGGCGGCGCAGATTTTGGCCATCGTGGTGGTGGGCGGTGGCGTGATCTTGGCCGCACGCAGCGGGCCGGGTTTGCTGCTGGTGGGCTTGGCCGGGTTGGCGCTGGGTTGGGCCTACTCGAACCCACGCATTGCGCTGATGGGGCGGGGTTGGGGCGAACTGGCCGTGGCGCTGGGCTGGTGGCTGATCGTCATCGGGGCGGACTATGTGCAGCGCCACAGCTTCAGCGCCATCGCAGCGGTGGCGGCGGTGCCGCTGGCCCTGTTGGTGGCGGCGATTCTGTGGGCCGCCGAGTTTCCCGATGCCCAAGCCGATGCCGCCAGCGGTAAACACACCCTGGTGGTGCGTTGGGGGCCACGCCGGGCGGTCTGGGGTTATGCGGCCTTGGTGACCTTGGCCCACGGCTGGGTGGGGGCCTGGTGGTGGGTGGACTGGCTGCCCAGCACGGCCTGGTGGGCGTTGGGTGCGGCGCCGCTGTCCCTGGCGGCGGCGGTGGCGCTGGGGCGCCATGCCAACGAGGTGGCCCGTTTGCGCCCGGCCATTGCGTTGACCATCGCGGCGGCGGTGGGGCATGGGGTGTTGCTGATCGCCGCCTTCGTTGCCATTGCCCGGATGCGCTGAAAACATCCCGCATGACCCGGGTGATGGGGCGCAGCTAGCATCGCACCATGACCGCTCCCCCGACCTCCCCTCGCCCGCCCAAAATCCCCGAATCGGTGCTGGTGGTGATCCACACCCCGGCGCTGGACGTGCTGCTGATCGAACGCGCCGACGCGCCCGGTTTCTGGCAAAGCGTCACCGGTTCGAAAGACCATCTGGACGAACCATTGCCCACCGTCTGCGCCCGCGAAGTGCAAGAGGAAACCGGCATCATCGTCGGCAGCCTCGGCATTCCGGCTTCGGCGCTGCGGGACTGGGGGTTGTCCAACATCTACGAAATTTACCCACGCTGGCGCCATCGCTACGCCCCGGGCGTAACCCACAACACCGAGCACGTGTTCGGCCTGTGCGTCCCCCCGGGCACGCCGGTGCGGCTGGCGCCGCGTGAACACACCGCTTTCGTCTGGCTGCCCTGGCGTGAGGCGGCGGATCGCTGTTTCTCGCCCTCAAATGCCGAAGCCATCCTGCAACTGCCGCACCTGGCCTCCTGCGCTGCCTCGACTCAACCATGACCCACGCCATGGAGGCCACCGCCCCTGCCACGCTGCGCGTGGTCACCTACAACATCCACAAAGGCGTGCGCGGGGTGGGGCCGGTGCGTCGCCTGGAGATTCACCAGCAACGCCAAGGGCTGGCCGGCTTGGGGGCCGATTTGGTGTGCTTGCAAGAGGTGCGGCTGTTCCACCGGGGCGACGCACGCCGCTTCGCCCATCCTGAACGTGGATGGCCCGCCGACGGGCAAGCCGCCTGCCTCACCCCCGAAGGCTACGCCTGCGCCTACCGCACCAACGCTGTGACCCCGCAGGGGGAACACGGTAACGCGCTGCTGTCGCGTTGGCCGCTGCCGGAAGTGCATCACCACGATGTGTCCGATCACCGCTTCGAACAGCGGGGGTTGTTGCACGTGCCGCTGCGTTGGCACGATCGAAGTTTGCACATCATCGTGGCGCACTTTGGGCTGATCCACGCCAGCCGGCTGCGCCAGGTGCAGCGGCTCGGTGCCTATGTGCAACGGGCCGTGCCACCCGACGATGCCGTGTTGGTGGCCGGCGATTTCAACGACTGGCGCGGCCAACTCGACGGCCCCATGCGCCAAGCCGGCCTGACACGCGCCAGCGCACCGAACGAACCTCGCGGCGGGCACCGCACCTTTCCGTCGCGCTGGCCGGTGTTTGCGCTGGATCGGGTGTACGTGCGCGGCCTGCATGGCCTGCACAGCGAGGTGCCGCGTGGGGCGATGTGGACGCGCCTGTCGGATCACCTGCCCTTGCTGGTGGAGCTGGCGTGGATCACCCCACCCCAGTAACCCCCCAGCACGGGCCGCAGTGGATCGCCGGCAACCAAATCGATCTGCTGCGCGGCGGTGACGCGCTGTTTCCCGCCATGCTCACGGCCATCCGCCAAGCTCGGCACGAAGTCTGGCTGGCCACCTACATCTTTCAACTCGACGAAGCCGGGGCCCCGCTGTGCCAAGCCCTGGCCGATGCCGCTCGGCGCGGGGTGCGCGTGCGCGTGGTCGTGGACGGATTCGGCAGCCGGGATACCGTGGCCGCGTTGCGTCAACGCCTGGTGCCGGCGGGGGTGGAAATCGCCGCGTTTCGGCCTTTGGAACACGTCTGGCACTGGCTGCGCCCGACGCTGCTGCGCCGGTTGCACCTCAAGCTGTGCAGCGTGGATGGTGAGCGGGCCTTCGTGGGCGGCATCAACATCTTGGACGATCGCCGCAACATCGGCCATCCGCCCAGCGCCGTGCCTCGCTTTGACCTGGCCGTGCAACTGCGTGGCCCGGTGGTGGGCGCAGTGGTGCAAGCCCTGCGCGACGTTTGGGCCCGGGTGTTGCGCTGGCAACGCTGGCGCGCCCGGGTGCGGGACAGCTTGCACCACCCTTGGCAAGCGTGGCGCCAGCGCCGCCAACCTCGGGCGCTGGTCGCCCCACCGGCTCCGTCGGGGGCGTGCGGCGCCGCGACCGTCGCCCTGGTGATGCGAGACAACCGGCGCCACCGCCACGCCATCGAACACTGTCACTTGATGGCCTTGGCCCAAGCGCGTGAACACGTCGATGTGGTGACGCCGTATTTCTACCCGGGGCGCCACTTTCGGCAAGCGTTGGTCGATGCGGCGCGACGCGGGGTTCGGGTGCGTCTGCTGCTGCAAGGCAAGCCGGATTACTGGCTCGCCGGACTGGCCGCCCGCGTGCTGTACGACGAACTGCTGGCCGCCGGGGTGGAAATCCACGAGTACAGCGCCGCGTTCCTGCACGCCAAGGCCGCCCGGGTGGACGGCAACTGGGCCACGGTGGGCAGTTCGAACATTGACCCGCTGTCGCTGCTGCTGAACTTGGAGGCCAATGTGGTGGTGCGCGACCCGCGCTTCAACCAAGCCGTCACCGAAGCGCTGGCCCAGGCGTTGGCCCAGGCGCAACGCATCACGACGCCGCCGCTCAAGCCGGGCTGGCCGGCTTGGCTGGGTCGGACTGTGGTTCGGTGGATAGCCCGTACTTATCTGCGCCTGGCGGGTCTGCGCTTTCCGGACTGAGCCCCGCCCGGGCCGGTACCTCGCCCCCCGCACGGCGGCGGCGCACCGAGACATCCTGAACCTGGGGCGGGCCAAAACGATTGGCGCCGAGTGAGCCGGGGCGCAAGCCGTTGTCTAACAACAGCCACAACCAGCCGATCCACGCTCCCCTGGGCAGGAACATCAACAGCAACAGCACCACCACACCCCACCAAGCGGAGTGATCGCGGTCATGCCAGCGTTTGACCGACAGGGCCACCCCAGGCCACAGCAACAACAGCGGCAGTCGACGCTCCAGGCGTTCGTCCACGCCGCCGGCAATGTCCAGTAAAGCGGACACCACCAAGGTCAACACCCAGACACCGTGCCAAAACGTGGCCCGGTCGATGCGACCACTCAACCCAAAATAGAGCTGCCATGGCGACATGGCTTCCACACACAACCGGGATGACAAGCCCACGCTCCCTGTCCACAAGGTTCAAACGCCAATGGCGACGCGATCAAGCCTTCGGCTTGGGATTGGCTTTGGCCTTGGTGTCCGCCTTGGCTTTGGTGTCTGCTTTGGCCTTGGTTTTGGCGTCGGCCTTCACCTTCTGATCCTTGGCTTTCTTCTCGGCTTTGTTGGCGGCGGCCTTGGCTTTCTTGTCAGCCTTCGTCGCTTTGCCCGAATAGGCCAGCGCAGTGCCTTGGGCTTGCTTGCCCGCCTTGGCCGCCCGCGCCGGTGCATGGGCTGCGCGATCGGCAGGCTTGGCCACCTTGGGTTTTTTCTTCGCGTCCGTGCTCGCATCGGCCGTGCGCACTTCCTCGGCGGCAGGCTTGGCCACCACCGGCTTGGCCACCACCGGCTTGCTCAGCTCTGGCTTGGCGGCGGGCGGTGGGGTCGATGCATCGGCGGGCGCCACTGGGGTCAGGGGTTGAATCGGCATCGTCGGCTGCGAGGTCACCGGACGGACGATCACCGGCCCGGAAGCCGCCCCCGGCGACAGCACGGTGCCCGTGTCCTGTGCCAGCGCGGGGCCGACCAAGCCTGCGCACACCAGCCCCCATCCGACCACCCGAGCACGCTGCGAAAAGAAATGAGAAACACGCATGAAATGACTCCAAAACAATGAGGCACACACGGGCGACGTGTGAAAAAAACGTGTCCGTCACGCGCCCGTGGGACACGCGGATTGTGCGCTGCCCAGCGGGCTCACGCCATACAGGCTGACGGCGACTTGCAACAAAGCCGCGTGACTGGCAGGCTCCATGCAGATTTGCAGACGCAGCGCTTCCAGCACCCGCTGGGCGGAACGCCGGTCCTGCGTCCGACCCAAGCGGGCCAGCCCGGCCATGGCGCTGGCGTTGCCGGAAGGGAGAATCCGGTCGGCGCTGGGTTTGAGTCGATGCCACAGCGGTGGGGCGTCGTGCGAGGCCAAGAAAAAACCACCCTCGACGGGGTCTTCAAAGCGTTCATGCAGCGCATCGGCCAAAACGCACGCCAGTGCCATGTCACCGGGTTGGGGATCGGCGGCGTGCAGATCCAGCACGGCTTCCAACAAGAACGCATGATCGTCCAGCGTCCCATCTTCTCCAGCGCACGCCAACAAGCGGTCTTCAGGCGTCAGGCGGGTTTGGCACAGGTGCCGCAGCGTCTCACGCGCCAAGTGATGCCACGCCGGGCGGTGGCACACCCGCGCCCCCGCCACCAAGGCCCGCAGCATGAGCGCATTCAGCGCGGTGGATTGGTGGCTGTCGCGCAGGGTGGTGCCCCCGAGGGTGGCCAAGGCCGTGCAAAAACCACCTTGTAACGGCGGGCTGTGGGCCTCGCACAGCGTGGCTTGCAAATCGCGCAGCACAAACGCCACGGTGGCTTCCACCACCTGGGGCCACAAGGGATCGCTGTCCGACTGCGCCGCTTGGGCGTAGACCCAGGCCAGCATGGCGTTGTCGGCCAGCGTCTTTTCCGGCGAAGGCTGCTGCCAAGCCGGTGCTTGGCACGCATGGAAAAAACCACCCGCCGCCGCGTCGAACAGCGGACTTTGCGCCATGCAGCGCAGGCTGTGCAACGCCATGCGCCGAGCGGCTTCGTCGCCTTGCTGACCTTCATGCAACAGGGCGGCCAGCACCGTCGGATGCGCCTGCCGGGGCCAGCCACCGAAACCACCGTGCGGCGCGTCGTAAGCGGCCCCCCACTGCAAGCGGGCCTGGGTCATCCAGGCTCGGACATCGGTGTCGGCATGCCACAGCGGTGAACCCTCTGGGGCACCCTCGCCCAGCCGCTGGCGCACCGTGCGGGCTTGGGCGAGCAACCCATCGCGCTGATCGCACCACAAGCGGGCCACGGTGGACAACACATCCCCCATCCACGGCCACCCCTTGGCCCCTCCCGGACACGCCAAGCTGTGAAACGGCAGCCCCCGCGCCGAACAAAATACCATTTGCGGTGCCCATCCCACCCGCGACCCAGGTTGCAGCACCTCGTGGGCCTGCTGGAACAACTGATCCAAATCGGGCCGGCAGGCACGATCCACCAACACATTGACGAAACCGGTGTTCATGTGGCGGGCGGTGTCCGCCTGGCGAAAACACACCTGCGCCAGATGCTGGCTGGCCGGGCTGGTGGTATGGCCAAGGAACACCAACAGCGGTTTGTTTTCGGCTTGGGCTCGCGTCAACGCCTCCGAGCCCCAGATGTGCCAATCCACGGGATGCTGGGCTTGCTGGCGCACAAACGCCGACGGGTGATGGGCCAAACGATGGGGCATGACAGGCGCTCCGGTCTTCGCAAACTCCGACAAACAGGGGCGGCAGGTTAGCCCGCAGCGGTGTCAGCGTCTTTGCGCCGGATTCAACCGGGTGCGTCTGGCCCCGTTTCGGGCTGGGCCAACAAGGTCAGCACATCGGAGTGGAATTCGCGCCGGTACAGCACCCACACCACACTCCACGAAGCCGCCAAAAACGCCCAGGGCGACACAAACCACGCCACCACGGCAAACGCCTGGTAGTAGGCGCGCAGCCCATCGTTGAACGACTCGGCGGCCAGCGCCATGACGCCCCCAGCCCGGTCGGCGAAGGCTTGGCGTTGTTCGTCCGTCCAACCATCGTCGCGGTTGGGGGCGGCGCCCACGAGCAAGGCGCCGAAGCTGTACTGCCGCATGCTCCAAGTGAAACGGAAGAAGGCGTAAATGAAGATGGCCGTCAACAACGCCAGCTTCAGATCGAACACCAAGGCGCTGGTGCGGGCGGCAAACGGCAGCTCGCGGGCCAGTTCGGCGGCTTTCTCCGCCGTGCCCAGCACCGCCAGCAAGCCACCGATGATCAGCAGCGTCGTCGACGCAAAAAACGACGGGCTGCTCGACAGCACCTGCACCACCGAGCCGTCGATGATGCGGTTGTCCCGGTACGTGGAACGCAACATCCAGCGCCGGCGCTCGCGGTTGGTGGCCGCCAGGATGGTCATGTGGGTGCGGGAGCGCCGCTTGGCAAACAAGGCGTAACCCACCCAACCGATAAAGAACAACCCCAACGCCAGCCAGTCTGCCCAGGGCAAGAGGCCCAATACATCCAACGTCAATCTCATGCGCGGCACTGTAGTGGGCGATGGCATGATCGGCCACTCTTTCGTGGCTCGACCTTCATTTTGGAAAGTGTTTTCATGATCACCACCCCCAGCGGTTTGCAATATGACGACGTGGTCACCGGCAGCGGTGCGCCCGCCCGTGCCGGCCAAACCATCACCGTTCACTACAGCGGCTGGCTCCACGACGCCCAAGCCCCCCAACAACGCGGCCGCAAGTTCGACGCCAGCCGTGACCATGGCGAACCCTTCGAATTCCAACTGGGTGCCGGCATGGTCATCCCCGGTTGGGACGAGGGCGTGCAAGGCATGTGCGTGGGCGGCAAGCGCGTTTTGGTCATCCCGCCCGAACTGGGCTACGGCGCCTACGGCGCGGGCGGTGTGATTCCGCCCAACGCCACGCTGGTGTTTGAAGTTGAACTGCTGCCCACGCCGGAGCGTCCGCAGTTGGTGATGGTGGACGAGGTGGTCGGCAGTGGCGCCACGGCGCGGGCTGGGCACACCGTGTCGGTGCATTACACCGGCTGGCTGTTCGACCCGAGCGCCCCGAACCAACGCGGCCGCAAGTTCGATTCGAGCAAGGATCGGGGCCAACCCTTCAACTTCCCGCTGGGCGGTGGCCGGGTGATCAAGGGCTGGGACGAAGGCGTGCAAGGCATGCAAGTCGGTGGCCGGCGCGTGCTGACCATCCCGCCGCACCTGGGCTACGGTGCCCGGGGCGCGGGCGGTGTGATTCCGCCCAACGCCACCTTGGTGTTTGAGGTCGATCTGCTGGCGGTTTGATCCCTTCTTCTCCCCTGCCCGTGCATCATCATGAACTTGCCCCCTCCTTCCGCCGCCCCGGTTGAGCCGGCCGATGATGCACCCGTCGGGGACGCCCTTTCCGGCTCTTCCCCGCTGATCCGCCAGATGGTGCAGGAGCGACGGCAAACCCTCTGCCGCACCTCCGATGGCCCCCCAGCGCCGAATCTGGACGGGCATGGGCTGTGGGGGCTGGCGCTGTCGGGTGGGGGCATCCGCAGCGCGATTTTTTGTTTCGGGCTGATCAAGGCGCTGGCCGGGCAACGCCTGCTGAATCGTTTTGATGTGCTCTCGACCGTGTCGGGCGGGGGTTACATCGGCTCGGCGTTGGGCCGGCTGTTCGATGCCGCCAAACCCGCCGACGGCACCCCCGGCCACGGCCAAACCGCTGCCCACATCGAGCGCCAACTCGGCCAGGCCGACGCAACGTGGTTCGGCCATTGGCTGCGCGCCAATGGGCGTTATTTGTTTCCTCAAAGCGCCAACGGCGTGGTGTACGCGCTGGTGATTTACCTGCGCAACTTGCTGGCCATCCACGTCGAAATCGGCGTGCTGGGTTTGCTGGTGGGGGCGGTGCTGGCGGTGCTCAACCTCAGCGTCTGGACGCTGGGCCTGGAACACGTCAGCAACTGGGACACCTGGATGGGCCACCGCACCGCCTGGCCCACCCTGTGGCTGCTGCTGCCGGCGCTGGCGCTGCCAGTGGGCACTTATGCCTGTGCTTATTGGTCGGTGGGCGAGCGCCCTGGGCCGGCGTGGCGCCGGTTGCGGTGGTTCCACACGGCGATTTGGGTCGGTGTCATGGCGGCATCTGCCCTGCTCGGATGGTTGGACGACGCTGGGCGCTGGCCCGCGTGGTTCGCCCCGGTCGGCTTGGGTGCTGGGGCGATGTGGGTGAGTGGCCATCTGCTGGCCCTGCGCACCGTGGCCGCGCACCAAAGCGCCGACGTGCCACCCCACGCCTGGGCCGAAGCCGTGCGCCGGGACTTGACCGTGCCGCTGGAGCGCCTCGGTCAATGGGGCGTGGCCTTGTTCACCCTCGGGCTGCTGGATCGCGTGGCCTGGTATCTGGTGTTCGAAGGCGGCAGCGTGACTTTGTTCAGCACGGTGTTGGCGCTGCTGGCCATGGCGGCCCGCGCCGGCATCCCCCGCTGGACATCGGGCGATGGCACCACGAGTTTGGCGGGCCGCAGCGTGTCGTTGGTGACGCTGGCGCACTGGCTCGGTTTGGGGCTGCTGGGGATGCTGTGCATCGTCTGGGTGTGCGCGGCCTATGCCTTGGTGATCCGCTACACCGCCCTGATGACAGGCACCAGCTTGGATGTGGCGGCTTCCCTGGGCGCCGCCTGCGCCTTGGCGCTGACCTGCTTGGCCTACATGGCGGGCACAGGTTGGAGTGTGGATTTCCTCAACCTGTCTTCCCTGCACGGGTTTTACCGTTCGCGCCTGGTGCGGGCGTTTTTGGGGGCGGCCAATCCGCAACGTTTGCCCGCTACGCCGGCATCCTCGGTGCTGCAACGCACGCCCGCTGGCCAGCCCATCACCACCGTGGTGCGGCAAGACGCCCCCGGCGATGATGTGCTCATGACCGACTACGCCCCCCACCGCGCTGGCGGGCCGGTGCATCTGCTCAACATCTGCGCGAATCAAACCCTCGACCAAGCCAACGGCCTGCTGAACCAAGACCGCCAAGGCCAAGGGTTGACCTTGGCGCCGCACGGGCACATCCGCCTGGGCCTGCGAGGCTGGCAACGTCCGCCGCGAGCCATGCCGGAAACGCTGGGGCTGTGGATGGCGGTGTCCGGCGCCGCGTTGGCCCCCGGCCTGGGCAGCATGACGCGCACCGGCATTTCGGTGCTGACGATGATCGCCGGCCTGCGCCTGGGTTATTGGTGGGATTGCCGCGACGAAACCCCCACCACCGCCCGCTCGTGGCGCGAGCGCCTGGGGCGACTCAACCCGCTGCGCAAAACCCGGCTCGTCACCCAAGAGATGCTGGGCAAGTTCGACACCCGCCCCGACAGCTACTGGTATTTGAGCGACGGCGGCCACTTCGAAAACACCGGCGCTTATGCGCTGCTGGCCGAACGCGCCCGCCTGATCGTGGTGGCCGATTGCGGCGCCGATCCGACTTACGCCTTCGCCGATTTGGAAAATTTGGTGCGCAAGGCGCGCATCGACATGGGCGTCAAAATCACCTTCATGCGCCCGACGCACAACGCCCCGGCGTCGGTGCTGGGCGGGCTGGACGACTTGGCTTCCCCGGAGAGCCAAGCGTGCATCAGCGTGGCCCACATCGCTTATGCGACGGGGGAGGAAGGGGTGATGGTTGTCGTCAAACCCAACATGTACCAAGGTTTGCCGGTCGATCTGGCCAACTTCAAGCGCGACAACCCCGACTTTCCGCAGCAAACCACCACCGACCAATCGTTCGACGAAGCGCAGTGGGAAAGTTACTTCGTGCTCGGCCAGGCGCTGGGCCAGAGTTTGGGGCACGGCCAGTTGTTGGAGCACCTGGGCGGGGTGCAGGCTCAAACGCACTTGCGCAGCCACTTTGAACCCGACACCACCGTGCGCGCCACCGACACCCCACCCGCTGCCGGGGCCACCGCCACGGGCCGCACGCCGGCCCGCACGGCCATGCATCCGGTCGTGAGTGCGTCGCTGGGTTTGGGCGCTGTCGCCACGGCCAGCCTGGGGTTGTGGCAGGGCCTGGACACCCTGCGCACCGACCGCGACAAAGCCGACGAACTGCAACGCAGCACGCTGCAACAGTTGGTCGATGGTTACGCCAGCGGCCAGCGCAACGCCACGCAATTGGGCGCGACGGCGGCCCGGCTGATCGGTTTGGTGACCCAGCCCGCCGACGGGGGTTGCGACGAGGCCAGTACCGCCTGGTTCCGCCGTTCGAGCCTGGGCCAATGCGTGCTGCAAGACACCTTGCAGCGCTGCTCGGACACCCCCGCATCCAACACCCTGCTGTGCAAAATGCTGCTCAGCCCGGACGTGTTGAGCTGCCTGCGGGCTGGCCCGGGCGCCACGGCGCAAGGTGGGCGCTTGCGCTACTGGGGCGTGCAAGAGGAAGCCCCCTCAGGCGATTGGGACGAGTGCGGCAGCAGCAACAGCAGCACCGCCGCCGCCGTGGCGGCCACCCGCCCCACCGCTGCGCCCGGCGCTGCCACCAGGGCCTCCCCCGCGACCGAAGCGACGACCCAGGTGTGTGCCGGCGTGGTCATTCACAGCCAAGTGTTCAACCCGTTGCAACGCGAACGGCTGCGCACGTACCGCGACTTGTGGAAACAAGCGGGGGCGTTGGTGCCGCCGCCGGTCAACGTGTTGGCGGAGTCCCTGCGCTCGGGCCAACCGCGCCCGGAAGCGCCGCAGGCCGTGACGTTGATCTACCACGACGACACCGCCAAGCAGTGCGCCCAGGCCATCCAAGCCAGCATGTTGCCTTCGGCCTGGACAGCCAGCGCCAGCGTGCAAGCCCTGCCCAGCCATTTGTCGGCCATGCCGCGCACGCTGGAGATTCGTTGGCCGGCTACTTTGCCTTGACGCTGTTGCTTTGCACTTCCACGACCAGCCGGATTTGCGTGCCCGGGAGCCGCTGCCGCAGCCAGTCTTCGATCTTGGTGCGCTCTGCGGCGCTGATCGGGCGGTTCACCCCGAGGTTCAGCAACACGTTGGACGATGATGGCACCGCCGCTGGCGCGCTGGCGGCCTGGGATTCGACCTGCCAATGCAAGGCCTGCGGCGCCAGCCACACCGCCTGAACCTGCGGCAACAAGGCCCGCAGCTCCTGGGGCAGTTGTGCCAATTGTTGTTGCCGTTCGGTGTGCGCCTGCAATTGGGATCGCAGTTCGGCGATGGTTTGATCGCGGCCTTCCAGGGCTTGTTGGCTCTTGGTGTAGAGATCGCTCAACAGCCCTGTTTTGAGTTCGGTCACGTCGAGTTTGGCGGAGTCGGCTTGGTGGACATCGAGCCGGGCACGGCTCAGGCCAGCGGCAGCCAGGCGCTCGGCCACACTCGCCAGCCGCTCGGCGGGGACGTGCTCGCCGACCAAAGTCACGTCGATGGCGCGGGCTTTGGGGTCGATTTGGGTTTGGGTCACGTGGGTGCGGGGGAAGCTGAACTCCGTGCTCACAAACCGCGCCGCCCGGGACTTGAACACTTCTTCCTGCACCAACTGGTAGGCCAAGAACACGCTGGGCAGCACCGTGACGACCACAATGGTCATCATGTAACTGCGCACCCGCCGGGCCACGCGGGTGTCCACAAAGGTTTTTTCTTGGACGTGGAAGGCGCGTGTCACCAGCGCAGCGGCCACGGCGATGAACACGCTGTTGATGGCGAACAGGTAAAACGCCCCGAAGAAAAAGGTGGCGTTGGCGTTGGCCAGGCCGTAGCCGGCGGTACACAAGGGCGGCATCAGCGCTGTGGCGATGGCCACACCGGGGATGACGTTGGATTTTTCCCGGCGCGTCAAGCCGATGATGCCGGCCAAGCCACCAAGCAGGGCGATCAGCACATCCCAGATGGTCGGTGTGGTGCGCGCCAGCAGCTCGGACTGGGCGGCACTCAGCGGCGTGAGGGCGAAATACAGCGTGGAGGTCAACAGCGCCAGCAGCACCGCCACGCCGAGGTTTTTGAGTGATTCGCGCATCAACTGAAAATCGTTGATGCCCACCCCGTAGCCCAGGCCCATGAGCGGGCCCATCAGGGGAGAAATGAGCATGGCGCCGATGATCACCGCCGTCGAGTTGACGTTCAGCCCCACCGAGGCCATGACGATGGCCAACACCAGCACCCACAGGTTGGTGCCGCGCATTTCGACGCCTTGGCGCAAGGTGTGGTCGATCACCTCGTCCGGGGCTTTGTCCTCGCTCAGATGGAAGCGGTGCAGGGTCTGGCGGCGCCAGTAGCGCAACAACGGGCCCAGTCCCTCGTGGGGCGCGGGCGGTTGTTCAATGTCGGGTAAGGGAGACAGCGGGGACGGATGAGAACGGGTCTGGCGACGCACAGGGCACACCTTGGGGCGATGAACACGGTTCGCAGTGTCAGAGAAAACGCTCCAACAACCTCCGCGACCCCCGATCCAACCCGAACCGATCCGCCACCACAAAATGCAGCCCGTGCCCGCTGGCGATCAGCAAACGCCCCGGCTCGGGCAAGCGGCGGATGTCCTCCTCGGCTTTGAGCAGCAGCGTGGTGCGGCCCCGGTCGGTTTGCACGTCCCACTGGCTCGGCGTGGCAAAGGTGCTCACGCTCACAATGCGCTCAATCACCGGCAGGCACTCGCGCTGCGCCAGCGCCTCCTCCAGCACCTGACGCGCCGCCGTCGGCAACTCGTCCAGGTGATTCACCCACAGCCGCTCGCGCCCGTCGCTGCCCACCAAAGAAATGTGCGCTTGGGGCTCGGCCAGCGGGAAGGCGCGCACGGGGCTGATGTCCTCGTGGCGCACGCCGTCGGCGGTGGTGAGAACGAGGCGGCCAAAGGCGTCGCGGGTCAACGTGATGTCAAGGCTCATGGATGCGGCTCCTTCACGCGGCAGTGTGGGCATTGGGCTGCGGCACTTGATGCGCCAACAACGCGGCTTCGTGCTCCAAGCCCCCTTCGCCATCGGCTTCAGCCCGGCGAGCCTGGGCTTCGTACAGACGCCAGTACGCGCCTTGCGCCGCCATCAACGCATCGTGCGGGCCCACTTCGACCACCTCGCCGCGATCCATCACCACCAAGCGATCCGCCTTGCGCAACGTGGACAGCCGGTGCGCAATGGCAATCGTGGTGCGGCCTTGGACGAGGTTGTCCAGCGCCTTTTGGATTTCCTTCTCGGTTTCGGTGTCCACCGCCGAGGTGGCTTCGTCGAGGATGAGGATGGCCGGGTCGATCAACAGCGCCCGGGCAATGCTGATGCGCTGTCGCTCCCCACCCGACAAACCTTGGCCGCGCTCGCCCACCAGCGAGTCATACCCTTGCGGCAAGCGCAGGATGAACTCGTGGGCGTGCGCAGCGCGGGCAGCGGCGATGATTTGTTCGCGGGTGGCGTCCGGCTTGCCGTAAGCGATGTTCTCGGCGATGGTGCCAAAAAACAAAAACGGCTCTTGCAGCACCAGGCCAATGTGGCGGCGATAGTCACCCACGGCGTAGCGGCGAATGTCCGTGCCATCGACGAGGATGGCGCCCTCGGTCACGTCATAAAACCGGCAGATCAAGTTGACCAGCGTGCTCTTGCCCGAACCGCTGTGCCCCACCAGGCCGATCATTTCACCGGGGCGAATGTCCAAGTTCAAACCCCGGATCACCGAGCGGTTGCCGTAGCGGAACCCAATGTCGCGGATCGTCACCGCGCCTTGCAGCCGCGCCGCCGAGGGCACAGGCTGCGCCGGCTCGGGCACGTTGGAGACGTGATCCAGGATGTCAAAAATGCGCTTGGCCCCGGCAGCGGCTTTTTGCGTCACCGACACGATGCGGCTCATCGAATCCAAACGCCCATAAAACCGCCCGATGTAGGCCAGGAACGCCGACAGCACGCCCACCGTGATGTCCCCCCGGCTCACCTGCCAGATGCCAAAGGCCCAGACCACCAGCAACCCCATGTCGGTCAACAGCGTGACGGTGGGGGAGAACAAGCTCCAGGTTTTGTTCAGCTTGTCATTGACCGCCAAGTTTTGCTGGTTGGCCTCTTTGAACCGCCCCGACTCGCGCTTTTCCTGCGCAAACGCCTTGACCACACGAATGCCCGGAATCGTGTCCGCCAGCACGTTGGTCACATCACCCCAAACGCGGTCGATTTTTTCGAAACCGGTGCGCAGCCGGTCGCGCACGGTGTGGATCATCCAAGCGATGAAGGGCAGCGGCAGCAGCGTCACCAGCGCCAGCCAAGGATTGATGGAGAACAGGATGATCGAAGTCATCAGCAGCATCAGCACATCGGTGGCGAAATCCAGCGCGTGCAGCGACAGAAACACCGAGATGCGATCCGTTTCCGAGCCGACGCGGGAAATCAAATCCCCCGTGCGCTTGGCGCCGAAGTAATCGAGCGACAGGGTCATCAAATGATCGAACGTTGTGGTGCGCAAGTCGGCGGCGATGCGCTCGCTCACCAGCGCCAAGATCCAGGTGCGCGCCCAACCCAAGCCCCACGCCAGTAAACCCGAACCGAGCAAGCCCGCCAGCAACAGCAGCACATAACCGGTGTCGATTTGCTGCCCGCTCTGGAACGGAATCAGCACCTCGTCCATCAGCGGAATCGTCAGGTACGGTGGCACCAAGGTGGCCCCCGTGCTGGCCAGCATCAGCAGAAAACCCGCCAGCAACTGGCCCTGATACGGCTTGGCAAACCGCCCCAAGCGCAGCAGCACCCACGTGGACGGCGGCGTGTTGAGTTCACGCTCACAGGCGGGGCATTCGTCGCTTTCGGGTGGCAGCGGCGCGTGGCAGGTGGGGCACAACGCGGGGTCGTTCGCTTCGGTGGTGGCGCCGCGTGCCAGCTCGTCCAGCCGCTGTTCAAACCGCCGCACAAAACGCAGCGCTTGCACGTTGAGCGCCAGCGTGCAGCGCCATGCCATCACGCGCTCGGTTTCGGTTTGCAGCGTCAGGGTGGCGATGCCGGCGTGGTCGTGGTGACGCAGTTGCAACCCGGTGCGCAGCGGCCAACTTTGCCACTCGGAAGCCCCGGCCATGCGGGCCAACAGGCGCTGATCGGTCAGCACCAACTGGCCGCTGGCGAAGTGCAGCCGGTCGTTGAGGTCAACGTCACAGCGGGCGATGACGTTTTCGGCACACGCCAGCGGCACCTCATTGGCACCCACAACAGGTTCTGAAGAAGAAGAATGCATGGCAGCGACCACCAACCCCAACACAGCAAAAGCTTCGGATTCTGCGCCAACACCTTCCCAAACCCAGCGACTTCATCCCTGGTGGATGCGCTGAGACCCCAACGTCAAGCGCAGAATCACCCAGAATCCCCATTGCGGGGACACTTGTTCCCCTTGTTTGTACCTCTCACCCGCTCTATGAACACCGCACCTCGACGAGACATCACCCTTGAGCGCATCACCTATCTGCGCGGCCCCAACATCTGGACGTACCGGCCGGTGATGGAAGTCTGGCTGGATTTGGGCGAGCTGGAAGACTACCCCTCCAACCTGCTGCCCGGCTTCAATGACCGCCTGTTGGCCCTGCTGCCCGCGTTGGAGGAACACCACTGCGGCGTCGGGGAACGCGGTGGTTTCATCCAGCGCCTGCGGGAAGGGACGTGGGCCGGGCACATCCTCGAACACTGCGTCATTGAGCTGCTCAACCTGGCGGGCATGCCCACCGGCTTTGGTCAAACGCGCAGCACCAGCCGCCACGGCGTTTACCGCATGGTGTTCCGCGCCCGCAACGAAGAAGTGGGGCGCGTCGCCCTGCAACAAGGCCACGCGCTGCTGAGTGCGGCGCTCAACGATGAAGCCTTCGCGGTGCCCGCTGCCGTCGAGGCCATTCGCCAAGCCATCGACGATTGTTACCTCGGCCCGTCCACCGCCAGCATCGTGGCGGCGGCGACGGATCGCGGCATCCCGCACATCCGCTTGAACGATGGCAACTTGGTGCAACTCGGCCATGGTGCGCGCCAGCGCCGCATCTGGACAGCCGAAACCGACCTGACCAGCGCAATCGCCGAAAACATCGCCTGCGACAAGGATCTGACCAAAACCTTGTTGACCTCGGTCGGCGTGCCCGTGCCCGAAGGTCAGGTGGTGGACAGCCCCGCCGAAGCCTGGGAAGCCGCCGAAGACATCGGCCTGCCCGTGGTGGTCAAGCCCACCGACGGCAACCATGGCCGGGGTGTGAGCCTCGATCTGCGCACCCGCGAGGAGGTGGAAGCCGCGTGGCCCATCGCCGATGCGGAAGGTAGCGAGGTGATCGTCGAGCGCTACATCCGGGGCGATGAACACCGGGTGTTGGTGGTGGGCGGCAAGGTCGTGGCGGCCACACGCGGCGAAAGTCTGTGGATCACCGGCGATGGCCGCTCCACCGTGGTGCAGCTCATCGACAGCCAGCTCAACACCGACCCGCGTCGCGGCGAGGCCGAGGAGTTTCCGCTCGAAACCATCAAGCTGGATCGCGAGCCGGTGATTCGCCTGGTGCTGGAACGCCAAGGCTTGACCGGGGAATCGGTGCCCGCTGCGGGCCGTGAAGTGTTGGTGCAACGCAACGGCAACCTCACCATCGATTGCACCGATGACGTCCACCCGGATGTGGCCCAAATCGTCAGCTTGGCCGCCCGCGTGGTCGGGCTGGACATCGCCGGCATCGACCTGGTGACCACCGACATCGGCAAACCCCTGGCCGAAACGGGCGGGGCCATCGTCGAAGTCAACGCCGGGCCGGGGCTGCTGATGCACCTCAAGCCCGCTGAAGGCCAACCGCGCCCGGTCGGCCAAGCCATCGTCGATCACCTGTTCCCCGATGGCGACGCCGAACCGCACATTGGCCGCATTCCCGTCGTCGGCGTGGCCGGCACGCGCCGCAGCAGCTTGATCGCCCGCGCCGTGGCTTGGCTCATCCACTTGAGTGGCCGCCACACCGCGCTGGCCTGCGACGACGGCCTGTTCGCCGGCAACCGCCGCATTGAGCGCGCCCGCTTCCGCAACAACCACCAGTTCTGGGACGCGGGCCACCGCCTGCTGATGAACCGCGAGGCCCGCGCCGCCGTGTTCCAAAACCCGCCGGCCCTGATCCTCGACGATGGTTTGCCGTACGACCGCTGCCACGTCGGCCTGGTGACCGATTTCGACGGCTTCACCGGCCTGGAACACCACGATGTGCGCGACGCCGAGCAGCTCTACAAGGTGTTGCGCACCCAAATCGACGTGGTGTTTGCCGACGGCGCCGGCGTGCTCAATGCCGACGAAGCCGCCGTGCTGTCCCTGGCCGAACTGTGCGACGGCGAGGTGGTGCTTTACACCCAACAAGGAGCCGATGGGCTGTCGGCGGCGGTGCGTGATCACCTGGCTGCGGGCGGTCGGGCAGCGGTGCTGCGCCACGGTTGCGTGCGGTTGGTCAGCGCCCAGGGCGAACAACTCGGCGTGGACGCTCGCAAAGTGCTGGCCCGCCACGGTTTGGCCGACGATGCCGCTTACACCGAGGCCCTGTTGGCCGCTGCGGCCACGGCCTGGGCGTTTGGCATCTCGCCCGAACTGATCGGTGCCGGACTGGAGACGTTTGAACTGCACGCCCCCGCCTGACTGTCGTCTGGTTTTTCCCCTTCCCCACAGCGGCAAGGGGGCCTGCGGGCCTCTTTGACCGCGTTCTGAAGCTGTATTGCCCCTCCCGCCATGGACATCTCCCGCATCCGCGCCCTGCGTGGCCCCAATCTCTGGAGCCGCCACACCGCCGTCGAAGCCATCGTCGCCTGCGAGCCTCACGAATGTGCGTTGACCGATCTGCCCGGCTTTGAAGCCCGCTTGCGTGCCCTGTTCCCAGGTCTGGGTGCGCTGCGCCAAGCGCCGGAACAGTCGTCGCTGGCCCATGTGCTGGAAACCGCCACCTTGGCGCTGCAAGCCCAAGCGGGCTGCCCGGTGAGCTTTTCGCGCACCACGCAGACGGTTGAAGCCGGCACCTACCAGGTGGTGGTCGAGTACAGCGAAGAGCCGGTCGGGCGCAAAGCCTTGGCCGCTGCCGAAGCCCTGATCCAAGCCGCCCTCAGCGAAGGCAGTTTCGACGTCGATGCCACCTTGGCCGAGCTGCGTGAACTCGATGAGGATGTGCGTTTGGGCCCGTCCACTGGCAGCATCGTGCAAGCGGCGGTGGCGCGGGGCATCCCGTTCCGGCGCCTGACCTCGGGCTCGTTGGTGCAACTGGGCTGGGGCAGCAAGGCCCGGCGCATTTGGGCAGCGGAGGTCGATTCGACCAGCGCCGTGTCCGAATCCATCGCCCAAGACAAGGATTTGACCAAGACGCTGCTGCGCGCCGCTGGCGTGCCCGTGCCGCTGGGCCGGCCGGTGGATTCGGTGGATGAGGCTTGGGAGGTGGCGCAGGAGATCGGCCTGCCGGTCGTGCTCAAGCCGCAAGACGGCAACCAGGGCAAGGGCGTGACGGTGAACATCGTCAGCCGCGAACACCTGGAAGTCGCCTACAAAGCGGCCGAAGACATCGGCCAAGTCATGGTCGAAAAATACCTGCCGGGCAGCGATTTCCGCTTGCTGGTGGTCGGTAACAAGCTGGTGGCCGCCGCCCGACGCGATCCGCCGCAGGTGATCGGCGATGGTATCCACACGGTGCGCCAACTGGTCGAGCAGGTCAACGCCGACCCGCGCCGGGGCGACGGCCATGCCACTTCGCTCACCAAAATCCGCTTCGACGACATCGCCGTGGCCCGTCTGGCGCTGCAAGACTTGCAACCGGATTCGGTGCCCGAGAAGGGCCGGCGCGTCATTCTGCGCAACAACGCCAACCTCTCGACCGGCGGCACCGCCACCGATGTGACCGACGATGTGCATCCAGAAGTGGCCGCCCGCGCCGTGGCCGCTGCGCAGATGATCGGCCTGGACATCTGCGGCGTGGACGTGGTGTGCGAAAACGTCATCCGCCCGCTGGAAGAACAAAGCGGCGGCATCGTGGAAGTCAACGCCGCGCCGGGGCTGCGCATGCACCTCTCGCCCAGCTTTGGCAAGGGCCGGGCGGTGGGTGAAGCCGTGATCAACCACCTGTACGCCCCGGGCGAAGACGGGCGCATCCCGGTGATTGCCGTCACCGGCACCAACGGCAAGACCACCACCACCCGTTTGGTGACACACCTGCTGGCCGCCAGCGGCCTGCGCGTCGGCATGACGAACACCGATGGCGTGCATGTGAATGGTCGCCAGATCGATTCGGGCGATTGTTCCGGCCCGAAAAGCGCCCGCAACGTGCTGATGAATCCGGACGTGGACGCTGCGGTGTTCGAAACCGCCCGAGGCGGCATCCTGCGCGAAGGCTTGGGCTACGACCGCTGCCAAGTGGCCGTCGTCACCAACATCGGCGCGGGCGATCACCTGGGCCTGAACTACATCACCACGGTGGAAGATTTGGCGGTGTTGAAGCGCGTGATCGTACAAAACGTCGCGCCCAACGGCTACGCCGTGCTCAACGCCACCGACGCGCACTGCGTGCCCATGGCCAAGGTCTGCCCCGGCGACGTGATTTACTTCGCGCCGGATCGCCATCATCCCGTGCTGGCCACGCACCGGGCGCAGGGCAAGCGCTGCATTTACGTGGAGAACGGCCACATCGTCGCCTGCGAGGGCAACTGGCGCGAGAACCTGCCGCTGGCCGAAGTGCCGCTGACTCGCGGTGGCCTCATCACCTTCCAGATTGAAAACGCCATGGCCGCTGTGGGCGCCGCATGGGGTGTGGGCCTGAGCTGGGACGCCATCCGCGCCGGCCTGGCCAGCTTCGTCAGCGACAGCGACAACGCCCCTGGCCGCTTCAACTTGATGGACTACCACGGCGCAACCCTCATCGCCGACTACGGCCACAACCCGGACGCCATGCGCGCCTTGGTGTCCGCCGTGAACGCGCTGCCGGGGCAACGGCGCTCGGTGGTGATTTCGGGCGCGGGGGATCGCCGCGACGAGGACATCCGCGAGCAAACCCAAATCCTGGGTGCGGCGTTCGACGACGTGATCCTGTACCAAGACGCCTGCCAGCGTGGCCGCGAAGACGGCGAAGTGCTGGGCTTGTTGCGCCAAGGGCTGGAAGGCGCCCCGCGCACCACGCACACCGAGGAAGTGCGCGGCGAGTTTGCGGCCATCGACCGGGCGCTGTCGCGGCTGCGTCCGGGGGATTTGTGCCTGGTGCTGGTGGATCAGGTGGAGGAAGCGCTGGCGCATTTGGCCCAACGCATGGGGGAACCGCCGCTGGGGGCTTGAGTCACACAGGCCAAGGCAAGGGCACGGCCTCGCTGGAGGCGGGGCGAACCACGCCACGTTCACCGTCACCACGGAGCCTGCTTGATGACCCCCACTGCCATCCAAATGGTCGGCGCGGTGCTGTTTGCACTGGCGCTGCTGCATTCGTTTTCCACCAAGTACTTCGAGCACCTGGCGCACACCCAACCGCGCCATGCGGGGTTGTGGCACTTGTTGGGAGAAGTCGAAGTGGTGTTCGGCTTCTGGGCCATGGTGCTGATGCTGTGGATGTTCGCCCTGCTCGGTCGCACCGAGGCCGTGGCTTATCTGGACTCGCGCAACTTCACCGAACCGTTGTTTGTGTTCGCCATCATGGTGGTGGCTGGCACGCGCCCGATCTTGCAGCTCGCAGCGGCCCTGGTGCGGCAACTGGCCCGCTTCTTACCGCTGCCCACCGGCATGGCGCTGTACTTCTTATTGCTGGCCTTCGTGCCCTTGCTCGGCTCGTTCATCACCGAGCCGGCAGCCATGACGCTGGCCGCCCTCATGCTGCGCGACACCTTGTTCAGCCACCCCATCTCCACCCGGCTCAAGTACACGACCCTGGGGGTGCTGTTCGTCAACATCTCGATCGGCGGCACCCTGACCCCTTTTGCAGCGCCGCCCGTGCTGATGGTGGCCGCCAAGTGGAATTGGGACGTGTGGTTCATGATCAGCCACTTCGGTTGGAAAGCCGCCGTGGCCGTGATCATCAACGCCGCTTCGGCCATGCTGCTGTTCCGCCATGAACTGGGCCACATGGCCAAACGCGCCCCGGCCAACCCCGCAGAAGCCCCGGTCCCCGCGACGGTCATGGGGGTGCATGTGCTGTTTCTGGCCTTGGTGGTGGTGTTCGCCCATCACCCGGCGGTCTTCATCGGGCTGTTTCTGTTCTTCCTGGGCTTCACGACCGCCTACCAGCGCCACCAAAGCCCGTTGATCCTGCGCGAAGCCCTGCTGGTGGCATTCTTTCTGGGTGGCCTGGTGGTGCTGGGCGGCTTGCAAGCTTGGTGGCTGCAACCCCTCTTGATGGGCATGGATGCCACGGCGGTTTTCTTCGGCGCCACCGCCCTGACCGCCATCACGGACAACGCCGCCCTCACCTATTTGGGTTCGTTGGTCGAAGGTTTGAGCCAAGAATTCAAAATTGCCCTGGTTGCGGGGGCCGTCACTGGGGGAGGATTGACGGTGATCGCCAACGCCCCCAACCCCGCTGGGGTGGCGATTCTGCGCGGCCAGTTCGACGAGGGGGCCATTCACCCGCTGGGGCTGCTCGTCGGCGCCCTCCCGCCGACGCTGGTCGCTGTGCTGGCCTTCCAAGTGCTGTAAGAGGCTTCACGCCGAGCGAGGACGCGATGCCACCACACGCGCCGGAATCCCCACCACTGTGGCACCGGCGGGCACGTCCGCTGTGACCACGGCATTGGCGCCGATGCGCGCATGATCCCCAATCCTCACCGGGCCGATGATCTTGGCACCCGCACCGACATCGACATGCCCCCCCAAGGTGGGCACTCCGTCCTGCGTGGCGCCAATCGTCACTTGCTGGAACAGCAGGCAATTGGGCCCAATCACCACCGAGGGGTGAATCACCACCCCGTTCGGATGGGGCAGCAGCAACCCACCGCCCAACTGGCAGAGCAAGGGAATGTCCGCCCCGGTCACGACCGACCAAAAACGGTGCCGCAGCACCGCCCACTTGCACACCCACCACGACAAAGGCCCCCAAGGCCGCGCCTGGTGGCGTTGCCAGCAACGGATCGCCGCCAACAGCGCTTGTGCCGGCTGCCAACTCCAGGGCGCCAGCGCTTCACGAGACCAATCAGGCTCGGTGGCAGAAATGGGGTGAATCGACATGTTGTGGTTCCTTGTCACACCAGGGGCTGTAGGGGCAAGTGGTCGCTTGGTTGCAACAGCCATCGCACGTATACCCAACTTCAAAGCACTTGCACGTCAGCACCTCATGGCCTCCCCACTAGACTGTGCATCCGGTCAAACCTCTACAGACTTGACTCCAGAATTTTCAATCAGTGATTTCACAGGAGAGACCTTCCATGCACACTCCCCCAGCATCCATGTGGCCACGCCGTCAACTGCTGCAAGCCGTCGGCGCAGGCTGCCTGGCCAGCCTTTCTCCCTGGAGCCACGCCGCCAAGGATGACGAGATTGTCATCGGTCAATCGGTTCCCCTGAGTGGCGTCCTGGCCGACACTGGCCGCGACATGGCCATGGGTGGCAAGATCTGCTTTGATGCCATCAACAGCCAGGGCGGTGTGCAAGGCCGAAAAATTCGTCATGTGATATTGGACGATGGTTACGACGTCGAGCGTACCCTGGCCAACACCCATGAGCTGCTGCAAAAACACGAGGCACTGGCGTTGTTTGGATTTGCAGGCACCGGCAACATTCAGCGCCTTCTGGCCGACAAGGTGTTGGCCAACGCCGGGGTGGCACTGGTCGGGCCTTACACCGGGGGTGAGCCTTTGCGCACGCCTTACAACCCTTGGAT
The DNA here is from genome assembly GCF_002222655.1 of Vitreoscilla filiformis. Taxonomy (GTDB): domain Bacteria; phylum Pseudomonadota; class Gammaproteobacteria; order Burkholderiales; family Burkholderiaceae_C; genus Ideonella; species Ideonella filiformis. Next base: position 3,208,506 of record NZ_CP022423.1, read on the forward strand.
TTTCCACATCCGCGCCAGCTACGCCGAAGAAACATCGGCCATGGTCAAACAACTGGTGTTCAGCGGCATCACCAACATCGGTGTGTTCTACCAAGACGATGCGTTTGGCCAGTCGGGCTTGCAAGGGGTGGTGAGCGCCTTGGCGGCGGCCAATCTGGACCTGACCGTCGCCGCCTCGTTCCCCAAGAATACCGAGTTGGTCGATTCCGCCGTACAAGCCATTGCAGCCAAAAGCCCGCAAGCAGTGATTTTGATCGCCACCAACCGCCCGGTGGCTGCCTTTTTGCAGAAGTACCGTGCGTTGTCCAAGAGCGCCTTGTTCTTCAACATTTCGGTGGTCAACCCCAAAGCGATCGTGCAGTTTGCGGGGGCGGATGCTCGGGGCCTGTCCATTGCCCAGGTGGTGCCGGATCCGAACGGTACCAAACCCATCGCCCAAAGCTACCGGGCCGATTTGGCCAAGTTTGGTGCGGGTGCGCAGGTGTCCAGCTCCAGTTTTGAAGAATATGTGGCAGCCAAGGTGCTGATCGAAGGGCTGCGACGCGCCAAAACCCTGACCCGCGCCGGGGTGATCGCGGGGTTGGAATCGCTGGAACGCCTGGATTTGGGCGGCCACGTCATTGGCTTTGACCCGAACAACCGCTTGGGGTCGCATTTTGTGGAGATGGCTTCGCTGCGCAGCGATGGCCGGCTGATCCGCTGACGGCAGCCTGCCCTCACATGGCTGGGGCCTGATACCAGCCCACCGCCCACAGCAACGCATCCAGCCGATCACGCCGGCGGAAGTATTGATAGCCACCGCGCCACCACCACAGCAGTTTGGCCCAACTCCCACCGGGCCGGACAAATTGCTCGTGGCGACGCAAGATGGCCTCCGTCCCCGGAAGCCAATGCGCTTGGGCAGGCAGCAGGGTCGCACGGACGTGAGGGGCCATCTTCAAACCCATGGTCAGCATCAGACCAGCACGCCGCCGAGGCGGTACGGTGTCATTGGTCACGGGTTCGGCGCGAGCGCCGGCAGCGCCCAGCGCGTTGCTGCCATGCTGGCGGTACAACAGCAGCGCTTCCGGGATGAACACCCGCCGCCCCGTGGCCTCGGCCAACAGGGCGGCCTGACAGTCAAACGGAATGCTGGGCACATGCTGCACCATCAGGGCCCGCAGCGGTGCATTGATCATCATGGCAGCGCCCTGCACCGGATTGGCCAGCAGCACCGACGCCAATCCACCGGCTCGGCCCCGATCTCCGATGAAACGGGCATGCAGCGGTTGCAAGTGGGCATCGGACACCACCGCGTCGCAATGCACCAAGACAGGAAGCTGTGGGGGCTGGGCCTGCATCACGGCCAATGTTCGTTCGATTTTGTGGGGCAACCACGCATCGTCTTGGTCACAGAACATGGCCCAGGGCGACTGGGACAGGCGCAGCAGCGCGTGAAAATTGCCGTTGAAGCCTAAGTTGCCCAGCGTGTCACGCACCACGACGATGCGGTCATCGGCTTGGGCCAACTGCTCAATCAGCGCGGGCGTGGCGTCGCGTGAGCCGTCATCGCGCACCAGCAAGCGCCAATCCGTGAAGGTTTGCCGCTGAAGCGACGCGATTTGCTCACGCACGTGCGCCGCGCCGTTGTAGGTGGCTAGGAGGATGTCGACGCTGGCCATGGGAGTCTGGTGAGCTTGGGCTGGAGAGGTATCAAGCGTACCCCACACGGTGCTTCGTTATGATCCCCCTACTTTGGGCCAAGCGCTCAGTGACTCTCTTTTTTTGTCATGCCCCTCATCAGCATCGTCACCAGCTGCCTCAACGAAGAAGACAACGTTGAGGAATTGCATCAACGCATCCGGGCTCAGTTTGAAGACCGCCCCGGCTACGATTTTGAGCATCTTTTCGTGGACAACGGTTCAACCGATGCCACCGTACAGCGCATCAAAAACCTGGCTGCCGCAGACAGCCGCGTCAAACTGATCGTGAATGCGCGGAATTTTGGCCATATTCGCTCACCGATGCATGGGATGTATGAGGCCAGTGGCGATGCAGTGGTTTGCATGGCCTCGGATCTGCAAGACCCCCCCGAGTTGATTGACGATTTTTTGCGCCACTGGGAAGCAGGGTTTCTTATTGCGATTGGTACCAAACCCCGCACACGCGAAACTTGGGCCATGGCTGTGATACGGCGACTGTATTACAGAACACTGGGACGCATGTCTGACGTGCCTCTCATTCCTGACTACACCGGATTTGGCCTCTACGACCGTTCAGTGGTTGAAATCGTTCGGAAAATCGATGACCCTTACCCTTATTTTCGGGGTCTGATTGCAGAATTGGGCATCAACTATGCCTGTGTTGAGTTTGAGCAACCCCGTCGCATTCGGGGTATCACAAAAAATAACTTTTACACCCTGTATGACATGGCCATGCTCGGCCTGACCAGTTACTCCAAATTTCCGCTACGCCTAGCGACCTTGAGCGGTTTTTTATTAGGCGGCCTCAGCCTTTTAATTTCTTTGGTTTACTTGGTATTAAAGATTACTTTCTGGAATCAGTTCGCAATTGGCACCGCCCCTGTGCTCATTGGCGTTTTCTTTTTTGCAGCCGTTCAGTTGTTCTTCATTGGGCTGGTGGGTGAATATGTGGCTTCCATTCACACCCAAGTGGCCCGCCGCCCATTGGTGATTGAGCGAGAACGTGTCAACCTTCCAGACAGCCCACATTTGCCGCGCCACTCCGGGCAACACCATGGCTCACAATCATGAGGACTTGGCGTTCGAAATGGCTGCGACTGCCGCGCCAACTCCGCTATCTTGTGGTGGGTGGACTCAACACTGGCTTTGGTTACAGCCTTTTCGCATTGAGTTATCTGAGCCTGCGTGCTTGGCTCCCCCACATGGTGATTCTGGTCATCAGCCATGTGCTGGCCGTTAGTTTTTCTTTTTTCACGCACAGCCGCTGGGTGTTCACCGACACCGGCACATCCACATGGCGCCACGTCGGACAGGCTTGGGTTCGTTTCCAAGTGTCCTATCTCGGCCTGTTGGGTTTGGGTTTGATCGTGAACGCCATGCTGCTGCGTTACGTCACCCCGTCGGTGTGGTGGGCCCAAGCCGGGGCCACCGGAATCGGTGTTTTGGCAGGTTATTGGATCCACCGCCATTTTGTTTTTCAACATGCTACCGCCGCCAAGCCGGCCTCACCATGACATCCTCCCCTCCATCACGCGAGCTGAATCAGCTGGAATGGCTTTCGGTCAGCTATCTGTGTCTCCCCATTTTGGTTTTTTTACTGGGATGGCTGCGCTGGCCCTATGCACTGATTCTGGGATTGCTCACCCTGATCGGCTGGGCAACGGTTTCGCATCGGCGAACGCTTAACTGGCCTTCCTTGAATCGGTGGGGTTGGCTCGGGATCACCATCGTGGCCTGTGCCTGGGTGGCCCTCAGTGGACTCGTCAGCCCCTTTTTCTTGAACGCGGACTGGTTGGTTCGCATGTCCGTGCTGCGGGACTTAACTGTAGGCGACTGGCCCGTCGGTTACGGCACGCTCGATGCCGACCACCAAAACCTGCTGTTGCGCCTGCCCATGGGTTACTACTTGGTTCCTGCATTACTCGGCAAGGTACTGGGGGGAACTGAAGCTGCCGGTCGCTGGATGCTGGCACTTTGGACGGTCTTGGGCGCTTTCTTATTTTTGGCGATGACTGTGGCAAACAGCCAAGGCGAGGGTCGCTGGCGTGGCCTTTGGATACCTTTGCTGCTGGCTGTTGGATTCAGTGGCATGGATGTCATCGGCGGGCTGGTGCATCGGCATGGTTGGCCCCCAACTGGGGCACACATTGAATGGTGGGCCGAGTTATTCCAATATTCATCAAACACCACCCAGTTGTTTTGGGTGCCGAACCACTCACTCCCCGGTTGGATCGCGGGTTTGCTGATTTGGCGCCACCGTGAACAGGGTTTGAGTTTGGGTGCCAGTGCCTTGCTGATGCTGGGTGTGGTGACGTGGGCTCCCTTGGTGGCCATTGGATTGGCTCCCTTGTTGTTTGTTTGCAGTTTGCGCGGCCAAACTTGGATGGGCTGGGTTCGCGAGTGGGGCCGCCTGGACGTGTTGGCTTTGCTGCTGCCCGGTTTTTTCATGGCCCGATTTATCACCTTTGGCGTGCCCTCCGAAGCAGCGGGCACTTTGGCCGAAGCAGGCCCGCTGGGGCCGGTGGTAGCGCGCTTGGTGATGTTTTCGTTACTCGAATGGGCGTTGTTGGCGTGGGTGGTCTTCCGCGCAGGCGAACGCTCGTGGGTGTTCTGGCTGGCTGCGGCTGAATTGCTCTTACTGCCTCTGCTGCGTTTCGGGCCGGGCAACGACATCGTCATGCGAGGCGGCATTCCAGCATTGACGATCATGATGTGTGCCGCCATGACGCTTCTCAGCCAACATGCACCCAAGCATCGCAGTTTTCAATGGGCGACATGGTTCATCCTTGCCGCAGGGGCTGTCACGCCTTATCAAGAAATCAGCCGCGTCTTGGTTGAAGGAGATCGATTTGAAAGTCAGGGTCAAAACTTTATTCAAATTAACGGTACACCATGGCACTATATCGGAGAACTGCAAGGAACTTGGTTATCTCATGTTTTAGAGAGCCCCAAAATCACCCTTCCAGAGTTGAATAAATGACCACACCCTCAAGAAACGAACCCATCCAAGACACGCGAGCCTTAACTGGCTTGGCTGTCGGGCTCATGATTATGATGGCAGCCGCCATTTTCGCCAGCATCGTAGTTCAACATCAGTTTGGCGGCTATGACTTGTCCCCACTGATCGACTTAGGGTGGCGCCTACGCTCCGGACAATTCCCTCATCAAGACTTTATTAACACACTCCCCCCCCTTTTAATTATTCTCATCCAAGCCACCACATGGGGACAACCGCACTGGCAAGACCTCACATCCATCGCCGCCCTGTTCACGCTTTTAACATTTATCACCATCTACATTTCGACCCCCAATACCGATCGCAGCACAACCCGCATGGCTTACACTGCCATGATCCTGTGCATACCCACCGTCTACACTAATCATATCTGGCACTCATCCATATCACAAATGAGTGCCATCCTGCTGATTCATTCCATTCAAGTCAGCCACAACAAACCCAATTCAATATATTCACTTGTTTTTATTTTTATATCAGCCGGATTGGTTGCCATAAGCAAGCAAAACATTGCCCCAACATTCATTATTCTCACCATCATTGGCAGCATTCTGTTCAAAAACCGCAAGGCTTTAGTCTCTACTATCATTGCAGGTTCAATGGCCGGTATCATGGTTAGCGCACAGCTAACCCACCAGTCTTTACAGGGTTTTATTGCGATTTACCAATCTGCAGCTGGCCGTGCCACTCCCCCAACAGAAATGCTGCAAGACATCAGCAGCAGTTTTTACAATCAATGCCTGCTGGTGATCACAATAGGGGCTTTGGCAATAGCTTACAAAAACAGAAAAAATACCCCATCCACCACAAAGAAATTCATGGCTCTCATGGTCGCAGGATCTTTCGTTCCAGCGCTCACCGACTGGGATTCAAAATTCAACAACATCCCCCTTATTTTATTCACGCTGACATACTTCACTCCAATTTTTACCTCACCCCAGAAAAATAGCCAACCCGTTATCTCTCGGATGACATTTCTTCTGGGGGCCACTGCACTCGTCTTAGCAACTCACGGAGGATGGGTTCGGGATCGAATGATGAACGTAGGGCCATTTTACGAACAAAGCGATGCCTACACATTTCGAGGAGGATATTTTCACGGCCTTACCAGTGGCCCCCTCATGTCTAACATCCTTCATGCACTCTCAGAACTAAAACCCCATCTAAAAGAAAAGCGAGTTTTCTTCGGCCCACGCCTAGAGTTTGGCTACCAACTCACAGAAAGCAAGTCACCCCGATTTTTCCCACTTTGGTGGCACCCTGGCACATCATACTCAGAAAAACAAACACCCATCATAATCAAAGCATTTGAAACTGCCGACTTTGATATTCTGGTCTTCTTTGCAAACGATCGAACACGAATGCCCATTGAATTACTAGAAAAAATCCACACCACCTATGCACTAACGCACATATTGGGCGAAATTCACATTTATACAAAAATATAAACGACAGCCTCATCCTGTGGCAAAACTTGCAGTCCTGACAATGGCCAACTCAAGAGGTGTCCACACATCCAACCCCATCGACTTGGCCATCTCAATCGATGGCAAGTAGCAATTACGCTCTCCATTGCTGGAGGTAGCACAACGTGGTACCTCAACACCGTGCGCGTTCGGCGCCAACAGCGCACATACCCGTTGAGCCAACTCTAATATCGATATTTTTTTATCCGATCCAATATTCACACACGCTCCAGCAGGAGCTTCTAACAAAAGCAACAGCAACCATACTGCCAAATCCGCTCCATACAAATAGCTGCGAAGTGCTTCCCCTGCCGATGACAGTTGTATAGGACGCCCCGCCAATGCATCACGAATGAAATTCCCAATCGCAAAATGCCCGTCAAGTGCCAATCCAGGCCCGACGAATGCAAAGCAGCGCGTATAAACAATGGCCGTACCGTGGCGTTGCGAATGCAATGCTGCCAGCAATTCTGTCAGGCGTTTACCCTCACCATAGGCGCTGCTTGGCTGGGTCGGGTCACACGCTATCTGCGCATTGTCTGGAATCCCAGTAGCAGCCCATTCGTTGGGAATTGCGCCAAATTGCGCACCAGACCCAGTTAACAGCATGCGCCGAACACCCGCCCGCTCACAGAATGCCACCATTTGACGGGCACTGGCGAGCAAGTTATCCAAAACGTCTTGCTTATTGATGTGCGCACTGGCCACTGTGTCGGTGGCTGCATGGAGCAGCAAATCGTGAGAGCCTTCGCCTGGCCAAGGCTCACGCACATCACCGGCACGCAGGCTCAGCCACGGTTGCTTGGCACACCATGGCTGCTGCGCCAGAAACCTCTGAGGGTCACGGCTCAGTGCTGTGACTTCAAACCTCACACCACGTTGGTACAGGAGCGCCAGCAGTGCCAGCAGGCTCTTACCAAAGAAACCAGTGGCACCAGTCAGGTAGAGGCGATGGCCGTCTAGCGCAGAACAGCGCTGAAGCAGCGGATCGCCTAAGCGCTCGAAGTCTTCCCCCAAAAAACCGGCCAAATCGAAAACAGAATTGCTCATCTAGAGGTCACCCAATCAAATAGGTCACTCATAGACTCCAACACCACATCGCAGACATGTTCATCCACCTCGTGACGACCGTACCCATATCGTGCAAATCCGAACGGCACTTCTGCATCACGGGCCAAATCAAAATCACTCCGTGAATCCCCAACCATCAATGCATGCGCTGGTTGGCAATTCAGCTCAGCCAGCACAGTCAGCAAATGGCGCCGATCAGGCTTAGGATACGGAACTGCATCAGCACATGAAACCACTTGAAAAAAGGGAACCAATGCTAATTCAGCGAGTACTTTTGTAGCCAAAGCGGTTGGCTTTTTCGTACATACAGCCAGCCCTATTCCTTCACTCTTCAACGCGGTAAGTATCTCCCGAACACCTGTGTACAAGCTTTCAGGCGGTGTTGGGTGTTGCGCGTAACGTTTACGAAACTCTGCCAGATCCTGTTTTGGGGTAGTACTGTACGTGCCGAATACTCGCCGAATCATAACCTCTCCCCCGAGGCTGACACTGCTGTGAAGTACCTCCTGCGGAGGAAAACTTGTACACCCACGCTCCACCAGCATTTCACGGAAAATCGCCACACATACACCAACACTATCGACCAGTGTGCCATCCAAGTCGAAAACAATCGAACGAAGCTTCACTCGCCAATCCTCTGTAATTGATTCATCACAGCCATCAACTCATCACGGGGCAAAAATGGTGACATATCTTCCAATGAAGGCGATGCCATCGAACCATCAGGCATGCGCCGTGAAGCCAACTTAGGAGAAAAATTCTGCCATTTATCAACCACCACCTCACATACACACGGTTCATCATCAGCCAGAACACAACTTAGCACGGCTGTCAAATCCTCACCTACCACCACTCGATGGACACAAAAACCAAAGGAGGCCGCAATTTTGCAGAAATCAGGAAAACTAACGCCACTATCAGAATCACATCCACTCACATTATCTGGAAAATAATTACCCTGCGTCTCCCTAATCGAATGATACCCATCATTATTCAAAATAAAAATCTTAATGGGCAAGCGCAAAAAAATGATGGTTTGCAACTCCTGCAAATTCATCATAATACTTCCATCCCCAGCCAGACAAATTACTCTACGACCAGGCATTGATACCGCAGCCCCCAGCGCAGCTGGCAAATCGTAGCCCATTGATGCAGCGCCTGAGTTTGTAAACAAACGCTGCCCCCCTCGTAGGCGAGCGGCTTGGAATGTAATAACGCAAGCACTACCGTTGGCCGTCACAGCAAGATCATCCGCCCGCATGGCATCAAACAGTTGCTGCACAAAAATATATGGGTTAATTACCCTCGCGCTCTTTTTATATTCAGGCAATACAGTTGGATAACGCTCATTTAAAAGCTTAGCTGCTATCACATGATCTTTACGCCGCTGCTTAATTTCCACGGGCACCGGCTCACGATCAAAGACTGATAGCAATGCAGGCACAAAGTCACGCAAATCCGCATGAATTGGCACATCGACCTGTAAGGTCGGCTTACTCAATTCCGCAGCATCCACATCAACCATGACAAGTTTGGCCAGCCTGGCAAAAGCGCGGAAATTATAGCTGATCTGCCGAATATTAAGACGACAGCCTAGCACGATTACCAAATCAGCCGTCTGCACTAAAAAATTACCTGGCCGATCACCTACTGTTCCAGGCCGGCCACAATGCAGTGGGTGATCAGTCGGTAGAACATCATGCGCATTCCAAGCAGAAAGCACAGGAATTTCGAGCTGATCCACCAGCATTAAAAAAGCTTCATGCACGCCGGCACTGCGAATACCCGTGCCCGCTAACAACACTGGCCGACGTGCCTGTTCCAGCAACTCAGCAACATACGCCGCTTTGGATTGCAACGCCTCTCCGAGTAACCTATCCTGTTCTGCGAGAGTGTTCGGATGAACGTCCTGCAAACTATCTGGATCATTTGGTTGGAACTGTCGAAGCTGCATCGGGTCGATCAGTGCGCCTTGCACATCTATAGGCACATCCAACCAAACGGGGCCAGGCCGGCCCGTGCGAGCAAGCCACAGGGCCTTTTGCACCAAGTAAAGTGCTTCTTGTGGGTCTGCAACTACTTTTGCAAACTTGGTGATGGTTTTCACCATCGGAACAATCAAAACCTCCTGATCCCCCAACTGGCGCAGTGGCAAGTTCGGATAACTGCTGGCCAAAGTTTCACGCTTAACCTGCCCTGAAATCACCACCATCGGAACAGAGTCGGTATAGGCACCATAGACTCCGTTGAGTGCATTGATTCCCCCTGGACCCGTAGTTACATTGACCGCTGCCATGCGACCTGACATACGAGCATAACCTTCTGCGGCCATAGCACAGGCCTGTTCGTGATGGCAATACGTGACATGCATGCCAGCATGCCGGCTAAATGCGTCGTTAAGGTGCATAGCACCACCACCCGTTACAATAAACGCATCAGTGACACCAGCTTCCACCAAGGCATTGACCAATAAGTCGGCCACACGAACAACAGAGGACGTCATGATCAATTTCAGAAGTTATTCAAACCGAGATTTGAGCATTTTGATGCGCTTATCATCTTCTGAAGCCAACCCTTGGTAGTAGGCCTGTTTATTTTCGAGCCATAACAACTCAAATTCCCCAGCCAGCTCGATCGCCTCAGCCGCATGCCCTTGGGGTAGCAAAAATGCATCAAACACGATCTTACGGGTTTCAAATCTTGTCAGCCCCACCTGTTCAATCTCAGTGAGAGCCGGCACAGCTTCAACCGATACGGCCCCTCCCACCACCAAATTCAGCCCAACCTGTTTGCAAGCCTGAGCAGTGGCAGTAACGGCCTGCGTCACTTCAGTACTCTGAATGACATCTCGCCCGTATCCAAGAGAGCCTGCAAAGTCGACTCGCCCAAACACCACCCCGTCTACACCTTCAGGCGCACTGGCTGTCGCGATAAGCGCATTTAAATTCTGATATCCAGTGATAGTCTCAAGATTAAACAAGAAATCTGTACACTCCTGCTCTTCTGAGCTATAAATCTTATTTTTAGCTTCAATGAACTTTTTCAGAGCATAGGGCGTCTCCACCATCGGTGCAATGATGTAATCTACACCATACTGTTTGGACTCAATCAAGTCCCGCACCGCCTCACAGCCACCAATTTTTAGCGCAACCTTCAGCCCCGCCAACCGCGCCAAATGCAGCAACCGTAAAAACTCGTCGTGCCGAGTTCCTTCAGCCTCAAATTCAGCCTTAACTGCATCAAAACCAAACGCCGACTTACCCCGACGAAGGATTTCCAGCATGCGTCGCTCATAATGATTCATGGTACGGATCTTTCGTTGAATACATATCACCGGGAAAAGGCAAATGGATACTAAAACCCACCGCCCACAAACTCACAAATCGTCTGCGCCGCAAACGCCAGTTGCTCTTCGCTCAAACCGGGGTAGAGGCCGATCCAGAAAGTGTCGTTCATCACCACATCGGTGTTCGTCAGCGGCGCGGGCGTGCGCAGGTTGCGACCTTGCATGTAGGGCTGGCGCGTCAGGTTGCCAGCAAACAGCAGCCGGGTGCCGATGCGCTTTTCGTCCAGATGCGTGAGCAAATCCACCCGTCGCAGGTTGGCTTCGGGCTTGATGGTGATGGGGTAACCAAACCACGAAGGCTCACTGCCCGGCGTCGCTTCCGGCAGCAGCAGGAATTCTTCACAGGGCTTCAACCGCTCGGTGAGGAATGCAAAATTGCGCCGGCGGGCCTCAATGAACCCTTCAAGCCGATCCAGTTGCGCCAGGGCGCAGGCGGCTTGCATGTCGGTGATTTTGAGGTTGTAGCCCAGGTGGCTGTAGGTGTATTTGTGGTCGTAACCCTCCGGCAGGCTACTGGCCTTTTGGCAGAAGCGCTTGCCGCAGGTGTTGTCGCGACCCGGGGCGCACCAGCAATCGCGGCCCCAATCGCGGAAGGATTCGGCGGCGCGACGCAGCACGTCGTTGTTGGTGAAAACCGCCCCGCCCTCGCCCATGGTGATGTGGTGCGCGGGGTAAAAGCTCAGGGTGGCGATGTCACCAAACGTGCCCACCTTGCGACCTTGGTAGGTGGAGCCCAGGGCGTCGCAGCAGTCTTCCACCAGCCACAACTGGTGTTTTTGGCACAGCGCCGTCACCACCTCCAGGTTGAAGGGGTTGCCCAGCGTGTGCGCCAGCATGATGGCCTTGGTTCGCGGGGTGATCGCTGCCTCTAACTGGCTGACGTCGATGTTGTAGGTCGGGACATGCACATCCAGCAAAACCGGCACCGCGCCAAGCTGCAAAATGGGGTTCACCGTGGTTGGAAATCCGGCTGCCACGCCGATGACTTCATCTCCCGGCTGAATCGCACGAGCCCCCAGCAGCGGGGATGTCAGGCTAGCCAGGGCCAGCAGATTGGCCGATGACCCTGAGTTAACAGTCATGACGTGCTTAACACCCAACCACGCCGAGAGTCTTTGCTCAAATGCCGTGTTGAACCGGCCAGCCGTCAGCCATGCATCCAGTGACGCATCGACCATGTGCCGCATTTCAGCCGCACCCACCACTTTGCCAGAGGGGGGGATGGGGGTCAGGCCCGGCTGGAAAGTCGCCTCTGGGGCGCTGACACGCGCGTACTCATCCACCAAGGCCAGAATTTGCTGGCGCAGTTGTTGTGCAGTTGTCATACCAATCTCAAAGTGAGGGAAGCTGCGCCGCAGCGTAGTCCGCGATTTGCCGGCGCGTCACACAGGCCATATCCGCCCTTGCCCGCCAGGCAGCGTGCCAGCGCCAGCTCAGGGCCAGCGCCTCAGGCAGCGTCAGGCGACCTTGCCAACCAAGCTGCTGCTGGGCTTGGCTGGCATCCAAGCGCAACGCAGCAGCCTCGTGCAAAGCTGCGGGCGGCGCCTCGATGCGGGCCTCAGGCACAGCGATGCCATCGGCACGCGCCAGGGCTTGCAGCCCTTGCACCAGCGCCAGCACGGGTTGGCACTGCGCCGCATCGGGGCCAAAGTTCCAAGCCCGAGCAAAGCGGGCCGGTTCGGCCAGCAAGCGCTCCGCCAGGGTGATGTAACCGGCCAGCGGCTCCAGGACATGCTGCCAAGGGCGCACGGCATGCGGTTGGCGCAGCGTCACGACTTGGCCAGCGCTGCATGCGGCCAGCAAATCGGGCACCAGGCGCTCGGGCGTCCAATCGCCGCCGCCGATGACGTTGCCGGCACGCACCGTCGCCAAGCCCACCCCGCGTTCGGTGAATTGAAACGCGCTGCGGTAGCTCGCCGCCACCAGCTCGGTGCAGGCTTTGCTGGCGCTGTAGGGATCGTGGCCACCAAGCGGGTCGGTTTCGCGGTAGGGCCAGGGCCAGCCGGGTTGTTCTTGGTAGCACTTGTCGGTTGTCACCACCACCACGGCGCGCACACTGGAACAGGCTCGCGCCGCTTCCAGCACATGCGCGGTGCCCATGACGTTGGTGGAGAACGTCCCCAGCGGCTCGTGGTACGAAGTGCGCACCAACGGTTGCGCAGCGAGGTGGAACACCACATCCGGCTGGGCGGCGTGCAAGGCGGCGTTCACGGCGGCGGCGTCGCGCACATCGGCCAGGGTGTGGCCGGCGCAGACGGCTTGCACGCCCGCCACCTCAAACAAATTGGGCGTGGTGCTGGGCGCCAGGGCGTAGCCATGAACCTCAGCGCCTAAGCTATGCAGCCAGTGCGCCAGCCAGCCGCCCTTAAAACCCGTATGGCCCGTGAGAAACACGCGCCGACCCTGCCAGGCCGCCGCATTCGGCAATGCACTCATGGCCACACTTTCCAAGGCGCACGGCCTTCGGCCCAAAGTTGCTCCAAGTGGTTGCGATCCCGCAGCGTGTCCATGGGCTGCCAAAAACCGGTGTGTTGAAACACGCTCAACTGGCCGCGCTCGGCCAAGGTTTCCAGCGGCTCTTGCTCCCACATGGTGCCATCGCCTTCGATCAAGTGGATCACCTCGGGCGAGAGCACGAAGAAGCCACCATTCACCACCGCCCCGCCATCCCCACGCGGTTTTTCTTTGAAGCTGCGCACACGCTGGTTTTCGAAATCAATGTCGAGAGCGCCGAAACGGCCCGGCGGCACAGTGGCCGTCACCGTGGCCTGCACGCCGCTGGCACGGTGATGCGCCACCAAGGCGGTGATGTCCACATCGGCCACGCCATCCCCATACGTGAAACAGAACGCCTCTTCACCCGCGAGGTAACGCGCCACACGCTTCAACCGCCCGCCGGTGCCGGAGTTGGCGCCCGTGTCCACCAAAGTGACGCGCCACGGTTCAGCGTACTGTTCGTGAACCTCCATGCGGTTGGTACGCAGGTCGAACGTCACATCGGAGGTGTGCAAGAAGTAGTTGGCGAAGTACTCTTTGATCAGGTAGCCCTTGTAGCCGCAGCACACGATGAAGTCCGTGATGCCGTGCGCGGCATAGATTTTCATGATGTGCCACAGGATGGGCTGACCACCGATGTCGATCATCGGTTTGGGGCGCAGGTGGGTTTCTTCGGCAATCCGGGTGCCCAGGCCCCCGGCAAGGATCACGGCTTTCATCGCGGTTCAGAACGATCAGGAAGCAAGATCATCGCATGCGCGCCCCCTCCCCTGGGTTTTCGATGTGATCTGGACAAACGTGAATTTCAATCGTGCAATGCACCAGCTCCTCATGCACGGACAACCACCTGCGCACCACATTGGCCGTCAGGGCTGCGTCGTGGGTGAGCAGGGTCAGTGCGCAGGCATGCTGATCCTTGGCGACGCGCCAAACGTGCAAGTCTGTCAAATGCGTCCCTGATGACGCGCCTTGTTCGCTGATGACCTCGCGGATTTCTGCCACCACCGGCGCATCCATCTCCCGATCGAGCAGCACGTTGGCAGTGCTCGCCAACAACCCGCGTGCCCAGACCGCCACCAACACCGCGCCCACCAAACCCATCACCGGATCGAGCCACGCCCAGCCCCAGCGCCACCCAGCGGCCAAGGCGACCATCGCCAGCACCGAGGTCAGCGCATCGGTCACCACATGCACGTAGGCGGCGCGCAGGTTCAAATCCCCTTCATGGGCATGAGCGTGACCGTGGTGATGATCATGGGCGTGTCCATGCCCGTGATCGTGGCCCGGGTGACTGTGCCCACCATGCCCCGACAGCAGCAGCGCACACCCCAAGTTCACCAGCAACCCCAAGGCCGCCACGCCCAAAGCTTGGCCGTAGTGAATCTCTTGCGGGGCCATCAAGCGTTCCACCGAACCCCACACCATCAAGCCTGCCACGCCCAGCAACAGCAGCGCACTGGCGAACCCACCCAACACCTCGATCTTCCAGGTGCCAAAGGCATAGCGCGCATCCGCCGCGTGCTGGCGCGACAGCCGGTAGGCCCACACGCTCAACCCAATCGCCACGGCGTGGGAACTCATGTGCCAGCCGTCGGCCAACAGCGCCATGGAGTTGAAAACCAGCCCGGCGGCGATTTCCAACGCCATCGTCGCCAGCGTGATCCACATCACCCAGGCGGTGCGACGTTCGGCTGTGGGGTTCGGCAGGTGGAAATGGTGCTCGTGCGTCCAGGGACGCAAATCGTGGGTCATGCTCATCGGGCCGCCTCGATATGGGTTTGGAGAAAAGCGTACAAGCGCGCATCCAAACTGAACGCCACGTTGAAGCGCATCCAGGGTGTGGGCTGCATGTCCGCGAGGAACAGGTGGCCGGGGCCAAGCATGATGTCTTGCTCGGCGGCTTGGTTCGAGAGGGCCACGGTGTCCGTCAGCAGCGGATGGCGCGCCCACAAAAACATCCCCGCTTTGGGTTCGGCGAACAGCTCGAAACCCAGTGCCGCCAACTGCGTGGCCACATGCTGGTGCGCCTGCGCCAGCCGCTCGCGCAGGGCTTTGAGGTGCTTGCGCCAGCGTCCTTCGGTCAGGGCGCCATGGGCCAGGCGCTCGCCGAATTCTGCCGACGTCAGGCCAGAAATCATCTTGAGCTGGGCCAGGTCTTCCACCACGTCCGGGTGCGCCACGGCAAACCCGACGCGGATGTTGGGCGAGATCGTCTTCGAATAACTGCCGATGTAAATCACCCGCGAGAGCTGATCCAAACTCGCCAGCGAGGGGCGCGGCTCGGCGTCCAAATCGAAGTAGATGTCGTTTTCCACCAGCATCAGGTCGTGTTTTTCGGCCAGTTGCAGCACGCGATGCAGTTGCGCCAGCGGCGCCACCGAACCACTCGGACTTTGCAAACGCGGTTGGGTAAAAAACACCTTGGGCCGATGTTCGGCGATGAGCTGCTCCAACCGAACCAAGTCATACCCCTGCGGTGTGCGCGGCACCCCCACCAACTTGGCCCCCTGAAAACGCAATGAAAACAACAGGTTGGCGTAACCTGGATCGTCCACCAACACCGCGTCACCGGGCCGCACCAAGCGGCGCACCGCCAGATCGAGCGCCTGGCTCGACCCCTGGGTCAACAGCACTTGGCCGACGCCGATGTGAACCTCCTGCTCGGCCAGCACGTCGGTGATGAACTGGCGCAAGGGCGGAAAACCTTTCGGGTCGCCGTAGCCGCCCAGGTCGGCATCTTCGGCGGCGAGCACGCGCAGGGCGCGGCGCAGGCCGTCTTCAAACAGCCAATCGCCGGGCAGCCAGCCGCAGCCGGCTTTGATCGCCAAATGGCGGTTCTCAAAAATTTTGCGCAGGTACCACATGGCGTCGAAGCCATCGCTGCGCGCTGCTTGCACCGCCGCCGGAGTGCCGTACGACGAACGCCGACGCACAAAAAACCCCGAGTGTGGCCGCGACACCAACCAGCCCTGCGCCACCAACCGGTCGTAGGCCTCCACCACGGTGAACACGCTGACCTGATGAGCGTGCGCAAATTGGCGGATCGACGGCAACTTGGTGCCGGCGCGCAAGGCACCCTCCTCGATCTGGGCGCGCAGACCTTCGACGATCTGTGTCACCAGGGGCGTGCTGGCATGGGGCTGGAGCTGAAGCATGGCGTGGACTGTACGCGCCCGGTGCGCCAAGCTGTACTGGTGTGGCGGCCTGCACAGTGCACCGGAAAAAGCGCGTGAGTGTGCATGGTCACATGCACGTCACATGCCTACAGTCGCGGCCCGTGCCTCCCCTTGAAAGGTTCCTTCCCATGCAACGCGATGCCGATTTCACCAACGCCGCCCTGATGGCCAGCCGCCGCGCCGCCCTGCCCACTGGCATGGGCCAAGCTTACGAAGTGTTCGTCGAGCGAGCGCAAAACGCTGAAGTGTGGGACGTGGAAGGCAAACGTTACATTGACTTCGCCGGCGGCATCGCCGTGCTGAACACCGGCCACAACCACCCGAAGGTGATCGCCGCTGTCAAAGCCCAGCTCGACCAGTTCCACCACACTTGCTTCCAGGTGCTGGCGTATGAGCCCTACGTTGAGCTGGCCGAACGCCTGATCGCCAAGGCGCCGGGCGACTTCGCCAAGAAGGCCATCTTCCTGTCCACCGGCGCGGAAGCGGTGGAAAACGCCGTCAAGATCGCCCGCGCTGCCACGGGCCGCCAAGCGGTGATCGCCTTCGGGGGTGGCTTCCATGGCCGCACACTGCTGGGCATGGCGCTGACCGGCAAGGTCGCGCCGTACAAAGCCGGTTTCGGCCCCTTCCCGGCGGAGATTTATCACGCCGAATACCCGAACGCCCTGCACGGCGTGAGCGAAGCGGATTCGCTCAAAACCATCGAGCACATCTTCAAATATGACGTGGAAGCCTCGCGGGTGGCCGCCATCATTTTGGAACCGGTGCAAGGTGAAGGCGGTTTCTACGCCGCGTCGCCCGCGTTTGCCCAGGCGCTGCGCGCCCTGTGCGACCAACACGGCATCGTGCTGATCGCCGACGAAGTGCAAACCGGCGCTGGCCGCACCGGCACCTGGCTGGCCAGCGAACAGTGGGGCGTGGCGCCGGATTTGATCACCATGGCCAAGAGCATGGCTGGTGGCTTCCCGATCTCCGCCGTGATCGGCAAGGCCGAGATCATGGACAAACCCCTGCCCGGCGGCCTGGGCGGCACCTACGCCGGCAACCCGCTGGCCTGCGCCGCCGCGCTGGCGGTGCTGGATGTGTTCGAAGAAGAACAACTGCTGGCGCGCTCCAACGCCATCGGCGAACGCCTGAAGGCCGGCTTGAGCGCCTTGGCCGAGCGTCACACCAGCATCGGGGATGTGCGTGGCCTGGGTTCGATGATCGCCATCGAGCTGTTCAAGAACGGCGACACGGCCCAACCCGACGCCGACCTGACCAAGCGCGTCTGCGCCGAAGCGATCAAGCGGGGTCTGGTGCTGCTGTCCTGCGGCGTGTACGCCAACGTCATCCGCATCCTGGTGCCGCTGACCGCTTCCGACGCGCTGCTGGACGAAGGGCTGGCCCTCATGGGCCAAGCCTTCGACGCCGCCACGGCCGCCGGCTGACCTTTCACCCACCAGGGGCAGCGCCCAGGTGGCGCTTCCCCGCCACCTTCAAGAAGTACCGAGCTGCCCCGCCATGAGCCCTGACAGCCCAACCCCCCTGGTGCGCTTTGCCGGCGTGCAAAAAACCTACGACGGCCTGAGTTTGGTCGTGCGTTCGCTGGATTTGGACATCCAGCGCGGCGAATTCCTCTCCCTGCTCGGCCCGTCGGGTTCGGGCAAAACCACCACGCTGATGATGCTGGCGGGGTTTGAATCCCCCACCGCCGGCGAAATTTTGCTCGACGGGGTGCCCATCACCCGCACCCCGCCGCACAAGCGCAATTTCGGCATGGTGTTTCAAAACTACGCCCTGTTCCCCCACATGACGGTGGCGGACAACGTGGCTTACCCCCTGACCGTGCGCAAAGTGCCTCAGGCCGACATCGCCAAGCGCGTGGCCAAGGCGCTGGACATGGTGCAACTCGGCGCCAAGGGCGACCGCTACCCCAGCCAGCTCTCCGGCGGCCAACAGCAGCGCGTGGCGCTGGCCCGCGCCTTGGTGTTCGAACCGCAACTGGTGTTGATGGACGAACCGCTGGGCGCACTCGACAAGCAGTTGCGCGAGCACATGCAAATCGAGCTGAAGGAGCTGCACCGCCAACTGGGCGTCACCTTTGTGTACGTGACGCACGACCAGGGCGAAGCCCTCACCATGAGCGACCGCGTCGCCGTGTTCAACGATGGCCTGATTCAACAAATCGATCAGGTGGAAAAACTCTACGAAACCCCGGTGAACCGCTTCGTCGCCGGCTTCGTGGGTGACAGCACCCTCTTGACCGGCATCACCGCCCAAGCCGAACGCGATGCGTGCGAGCTGGTGTTGCCGTCGGGCGAGCGCCTGGCGGGCATCAACGTGAACCACGCGCTGCCGGGCACGCCCGTGGTGGCCTCGGTGCGCCCGGAGCGCATCGAAGCCCTGTTCGTGCCGCCCGAGAACATGCGCAACTGCCTGCACGCCGCCATCACCGACGTGATTTATTTCGGCGACCACCTGCGCTTGCGCTGCGCCATCGCCGGACAGAAGGAAACCGCCACCGTCAAGCTGCCGCTGTCCAGCGGGGAGCAGCCGGTGACGGGGCAGTCGGTGTGGTTGCACATCCCGACGCCGTACCTGCGCATCTACATCTAATTTCACAGATTCCACAGACCGGGGCGGCTCCCCCTGCACGACCCCGGCACCGCGAGACAAACCGCTCGCTTTCGACTCCGACCCTTTTCCCACCCACCCCACTGGAGTATTGCGATGAAGAAGACCTCCCTTGTCCTGGCTTCGGTTGCCGCCCTGATGGCCGCCACGCCCGTGTTGGCCCAGAGCCAACTGACCGTCGTCAACTTCGGCGGCGCCAACGGCGCTGCGCAAAAGAAGGCTTATTACGAGCCGTTTGAAAAGGCGGGCGGCGCCAAGATCGTCACCGTGGAATACAACGGTGAGCAGGCCAAGATCAAGGCCATGGTCGAAACCAAGAAAGTGACTTGGGATCTGGTGGAAGTGGAAAGCCCGGACGTGCAGCGCGGCTGCGATGAGGGTCTGTTCGAGAAGCTGGATTACAGCAAGATCATCCCCAAGGCCGACCTGTTGCCGGCGGCTGTGAACGAATGCGGCGTGGGCTTCTTCGTGTGGTCCACCGTGATGGCCTACAACGGCGACAAACTCAAAACCGCCCCGACCACCTGGGCCGATTTCTGGGACACGAAGAAATTCCCCGGCAAGCGCGGCCTGCGCAAGGGCGCTCGCTACAACCTGGAATTCGCGCTGATGGCCGATGGCGTGGCGCCGAAGGATGTCTACAAAGTGCTGGCCACCCCGGCGGGTGCGGATCGCGCCTTCAAGAAGCTGACCGAGCTGAAGGCCAACATCCAGTGGTGGGAAGCCGGCGCCCAGCCGCCGCAATTCTTGGTGGCGGGTGACGTGGTGATGAGCACCGCTTTCAATGGTCGCATCGACGCGGCCCAGCGCGAAGGCAAAAACCTCAAAATCACCTGGACGGGCGGCATTTACGACCTGGATTACTGGGTGATTCCGAAGGGCGCACCGAACAAGGACGAAGCCACCAAGCTGATCGCCTTCGCCATGAAGACGGAGAACCAAGCAGCTTACGCGCAAAACATCGCCTACGGCCCGACCAACACCAAGGCGCTGGCCAAGCTGCCGGCCAAGGTGCTGGCCGATCTGCCGACATCGAGCACCAACGCCAAGACCGCGCTGCAATTCAACGTGGGTTTCTGGGCCGACCAGGGCGAGGCGCTGGAGAAGCGTTTTGCCGCCTGGGCCGCACAATAAGCCTGTGAGGGACTGACGCGATGACCGCTGCCGCCGTGCCCGATCACGCCCCACCGCCGCCGGTGGGCTCCTCCGAGTTGGCTCGCTCTTTGGCCCGTGCGCAACGCCGGCGTCATGCAGCGGCCATCGCGCTGACCTTGCCTTTGCTGGTGTTTTTGATCGTCACCTTCTTGGTGCCGATCGGCGCGTTGTTGATCCGCGCCGTGGAAAACCCCGAAGTGGCCGACGCCCTGCCGCGCACCGCGCAGGCGCTGGCCCATTGGGATCACAAAACCCTGCCCGCCGAAGCGGCCTTCGCCGCCGTGGTGGACGATCTGGCGGCCATGGACGACGGCTCTCAAGCCGGCGCCCTGGCCCGCCGCCTCAACACCGAACAGCCGGGGTCGCGCTCGTTGGTGATGTCCACCTACCGCGCCCTGCCGGATTTGCGCGGTGAAGCTGGCAGCGCCCGCCCCACCCCGGCGGTGCTCAAAGACAAACTGCTGGCGCTGGACGCCCGCTGGGGCGAGCTGCCTTACTGGCAGGCCATCGGCAAAAACGCCGCCCGCTGGACGCCCGACTATCTGCTCACCGCCATCGACCTGAAGCGCACGCCCGAGGGCAGCATCGCCCAGGTGGAACCGGAGCAGCGGGTGTTTTCGTCCATCCTGCTGCGCACGTTTGTGATCAGCGCTGTGGTGACGTTCTGGTGTCTGCTGCTGGGCTACCCGCTGGCTTACTGGCTCTCGACCCTCACCGCTCGCCAAGCCAACGTGCTGATGATTTTGGTGCTGGTGCCGTTCTGGACATCGATCCTGGTGCGCGTGGCCGCTTGGATCGTGCTGTTGCAGCGCGAGGGGCTGGTGAACAGCGCGCTCATGGGCATCGGCCTGCTGAACGAACCGCTGACGCTGCTGTTCAACCGCACCGGCGTGGTCATCTCGATGACGCACATCCTGCTGCCCTTCATGATCTTGCCGTTGTACAGCGTGATGAAGAGCGTGCCGCCGACCTACTTGCGCGCCGCTGTTTCCCTGGGCAGCTCGCCGCTGGCGGCGTTCTTCCGGGTGTATGTGCCGCAAACCTGGCCGGGGGTGGGCGCGGGTGGGCTGCTGGTGTTCATCCTGTCGATTGGTTACTACGTCACCCCGGCGCTGCTGGGCGGCGCAGACGATCAGATGTTGAGCTACTACATCGCCCAATACACCAACGTCGATGTGAACTGGGGCATGGCCTGCGCGCTGGGTGCCATTTTGCTGGCGGCCACGCTGGTGCTGTATGGCATCTACCGCCGCGTCGTGAAGTCTGAACTGAGCCTGGGGTGAGTCCGCGATGAGCTTCTTCAACTTTCTCAAGCCGCAGTTTCCGGCCTACGCCACACCGCTGGACAAGGCCGGTTGGTGGGCGCTGCGCCTGGTCAGCCTGGGCGTGCTGTTTTACCTGCTGCTGCCGATTTTGGTGATCATGCCGCTGTCCTTCTCGGCCAGCTCGTTCTTGGCTTACCCGATGCCAGGCTGGTCGCTCCAGTGGTACGACAACCTCTTTCACTCGGAAGAATGGGCCCGTGCTGCGAAAAACAGCTTCATCGTCGCGCCCATCGCCACGTTGATTGCCACGGTGCTGGGCACGCTCACCGCCGTCGGTTTGGCGCGGGTGAACTTCCCCGGCAAGGGGCTGTTGATGAGCGTGTTGATTGCGCCGATGGTGGTGCCCATCGTCGTCGTCGGGGTGGCCTGTTACCTGTTCTTCGCCAAGCTCGGGTTGGCGGACACCTACATCGGCCTGATCGTGGTGCATGCCGCGCTGGGGGCGCCCTTCGTCGTCACCACGGTGCTGGCCACGTTGCAGGGTTTCAACCACAACCTGGTGCGCGCCAGTTTGAGCCTGGGCGCCAGCCCGCTGGAAACCTTCTTCCGGGTGACGCTGCCGGTGATCGCACCGGGGGTGATTTCGGGGGCGTTGTTCGCATTTGCCACCTCGTTCGACGAAGTGGTGGTGACGCTGTTCATCGCCGGCCCCGAGCAAGTGACACTGCCGCGACAGATGTTCACCGGCATCCGCGAGAACATCAACCCGACGATTGCCGCCGTGGCCACGCTGCTGATTCTGTTCACAACCGGGCTGATGCTGGTGCTCGAATGGATTCGTGGCCGCCGCGCCTGATCCGGCCATCCTCCCTGCCGACTCGTTTTTGGAGACCCCCATGGATTTGAGCCCGACCCCGCTCGCCTCGCTGAACGACCCTCACCTGCTGAAAACCGACGCTTTCATCAACGGTGAATGGGTGGGCGCGGCCAGCCGCTTCGACGTGATCGACCCGGCCACCGGCGCCAAACTCGCCGACGTGGCCAACCTGGGCGCCGAAGCCACCCACGCCGCCCTGGCCGCCGCCGACGCTGCTTGGCCAGCCTGGCGTGCCAAGCCGGCCAAGGAGCGCGCCGCCATCCTGATGAAGTGGTTCCACCTGCTGCACGCCCACGCCGACGACCTGGCGCGCATCATGACCGCCGAGCAAGGCAAGCCGCTGGCCGAGGCCAAGGGCGAAGTCGGCTACGGCGCCAGCTTTTTGGAGTGGTTTGCCGAAGAGGCCAAGCGCGTTTATGGCGAAACCATCCCGACCACGGATGCCAACAAGCGTTACTTGGTGATCAAGCAGCCCATCGGCGTATGCGCGGCCATCACGCCGTGGAATTTCCCGATTGCGATGATCACGCGCAAGGTCGCGCCGGCGCTGGCGGCGGGTTGCCCGGTGGTGATCAAGCCGGCGGAGGCCACGCCGCTGTCCGCCCTGGCCGTGGCCGAACTGGCGCAGCGCGCCGGGATGCCAGCGGGCGTGCTCAACATCATCACCGCCGATGGTGCCAACTCGATTGAGGTGGGCAAGGTGCTGTGTTCGTCGGACGTGGTGCGTCACCTGTCCTTCACGGGTTCGACCGAAGTGGGCCGCATCCTGGCCGCGCAGTGCGCGCCGACGATCAAAAAGCTGGCGCTGGAGCTGGGCGGCAACGCACCCTTCATCGTGTTTGACGATGCGGACATCGACTCCGCCGTCGAAGGCGCGATGGTGAGCAAGTACCGCAACGCCGGCCAAACCTGCGTGTGCGCCAACCGTTTCTATGTGCAAGACGGTGTGTACGACACCTTTGTGGCCAAGCTGGCCGCCAAAGCCGCCGCGCTGAAAGTGGGCAACGGTTTTGAAACCGGTGTGACCACTGGCCCGCTGATCGAAGGCGAAGCGGTGGACAAGGTCGAAGCCCACGTTGCCGACGCGCTGGCCAAGGGCGCCACGCTGGTGACGGGCGGCCAACGCCTGAGCGAACGGTTTTACACGCCGACGGTGCTGGCCAACGTCACCGCCGACATGCGTTGCGCCCGCGAAGAAACCTTTGGCCCGGTGGCACCGATTTTCCGTTTCAAGACCGAAGCCGAAGCCGTGGCCGCCGCCAATGCCACCGAATTTGGCCTGGCCAGCTACTTCTACAGCCGCGACATTGGCCGCATTTTCCGCGTGGGTGAAGCGCTGGAATACGGCATGGTCGGCATCAACACCGGGTTGATTTCGACGGCGGAAGTGCCGTTTGGCGGCGTGAAGCAATCCGGCCTGGGGCGCGAGGGTTCGCACCACGGCATGGACGATTACGTCGAGGTGAAATACCTCTGCTTGGGCGACATCCTCAAGTGACGTCGCCGGGGCGGCCTCAGGCTGCCCCTTGGGACAGAGGCGGCAACCCGTGGCGCCGCCGCGCCCGAGCGCAAGCATCGTCGCCCCACCCCAAGGGGGCCAACTGGCCGAACTCGCGACACGGCGAGGGCCGCCATTCATAGATGCCACATTGCGCCTTTTGCCCCACCGTGCCCATCAAGGCCACGCAGCGGGGCTGGGCATGGTCGGTGCCGCGCATGCGACACAACGAACTGGTGATTTTGACCGCCAGCCCATCGGGCACCTGCCCCAGCTCGGACGCCAATTCATCACGCGAAAAATCCACGCGGAAGCTGGCGCAACAGGCGCCGCAGCGGATACAGGGGTTGTCGTTTTCGGAAGCCGTGCTCATGGCAGAAGTGTGCCTGAGGTGGCTGTGCGGCGAGAGTCCCTAGCCGCACAAACCCAGGCTCTCCCCCCTCAACGTGGACACTTGAACACCGACACCCGCCCACTGGGCACATCCCGGTAAGGCACGCGGGCATCGGCTTCGGGAATGTCAATGGACAAGAGCACGTAGTCCAGGATCGGGTCTTGGCACAAGGCCAAGATGTTGTTCGCGCCCAAGGTGCGCGCCGTGGCACTGAACTCCAGTTGGGCGCGCCAGCGCTGGATGTCGGGTTTCACGTCATCGTGCGTGTCTGGCACCTCGGGCACGGCGCCGATCATGCCGGCCCGCGCCAGCACTTCGAGCCGCCGCCGAAACTCCATCGCCGCCTCGCGGGAAAACAGCGAGTTCGGCCCGTGGCTCATGGAAGCGTACTGCGAGCGGTGCAGCCGGAACCAGGTGTGGTCACTGCCGGCATCCCAGTACACCAGCGCCCCCTCGGGAACGATCTGCCGCAAGGGCGTTTGATCGTCCAGCGGGCGCTGTGCTCGCGCCACTTGGTCACTCCACGCACTCAGGGACAGCACCCCCGGCACCAGCGCCAAACTCACCAACCCTGCGTACACCCAACGGGAACGGGCCCGCGACAAACCCACGAACAGGAGCAAGGCCACCGGCAAGCTCACCATCGGCTCCTTGGCCCAACTCACCCACCGGGCATGGGCCAGGTGATTGATGTGGTTGATGGTGTCGGCATACACCAGCGCGGGCCAGCGCACGGCCAACGCCATGAGCAAGATCATGCCCGCCAGCACCGGCAAGCTGCGATGCCAGGTTGGCCCCTCCAACCAAGGCCCGATTCGCCCGTGCATCACCAGCAGCGCCGGCCAGATCACGAACGTCAATGGTGCGCTCAAACTCAAAAGGGCCGCCGCCACCAGCAGAACGTGCGCCCACATCCGTGCATTCCAACGTGGCCACGCCGGCAGAACGCAGACCCACAGCGCAGGCGCCAGCAGTTGGGCCAGCCACAGCACACGCCACACCTGCAACTGCACCAGCAGCACATTGCGGGATTGGCAGGCCCACCACCAAGTCGCTAACAAGCCCAGCAGCAGCACCAGCAAGGCACGGGCCCACGTCCGCGCCCAGCCTGCCGAATGGGCACCCCAACCGACATAGGCCAGCAACGCGGCATACACCATGGGTTTGGCCCACCCCAAAGCCGGCCAAGACGGTGCCAGCGCATAGCCGGCCAGCACCAGGACACTCTCCCACCACACCGGGTCGAAGGTTTGAAACAGGCGTACCAGGGGATCGACACCCCACGCAGCCCCGCCCAACACCGCCAGCAACCCCACGCCGATGCCCATGACGCGCACACGCGCAGGCTGCATCAGCAGCACCAGCCCCCCACCGGGGAGGGCGATCAGGGGATGCAAGGCCGCCGCCAGGCCGACCCCCAGCCATGCCCGTCCGATGCGGCCCTGCGATTGCTGGCCCAATGCCCACAGCACAGCGGCTTCGGCCCAACAGCGGGCCGTGACTTCGCTGCCAGCGTAGGCAAACAAGCCATGTCCGTCATAGGTGGCGGGCAGCAGCAGCATGAGCATGAAGGCCCACCAACGCCGCTCACCCCATCCGACCTGCACCCACCGGTACAGCGCAATCCACCACAGCACCCGGCCTGTCGTGGACATCACCCACCCGGCCATCGGCAGCCCCAGCAGCGTCACCACTTGGGCGTACAGCGACCCAAACAGCGAGAAATTGCCTTGGGTTTGGCCCATGAAAAACACATCTTTGGCGAAGTTGTGCATTTCCAGGCGCCGCAGGGCTTCGCCGGAATACAGCGAGCCGTCATGGACGTTGAAGTGGAGGTAGGGGTTGGCGAGCCACCAGAGGCCCCACAAAGCCACCCCCATCACAACAGCCAAGAGCCGATCCGGGCGGATGACCGATGGTCCCGGGGTGTTTCCCGTCGCCGAATCAGCGGGCGTCAAAACAGGCTCCATGCTGTTGTCTCAGCCCATTTTTCTGCACTTTCCCCATGGTATTGCGCGGCAACTCCGGTGTGATGAACACGGCTTTGGGGACTTTGAAATTCGCAATTCGCCCTTTGAGCGCAGCGATGATGGCTTCTGGCATTACCTTCGCCCCCGCACGCGGCACCACCACGGCCACCACGCCCTCGCCAAAATCTGGGTGCGGCACACCAATGACGGCACTTTCCGCCACCCCTGGCAGCTCGTTGATGACCCCCTCGACCTCCGCCGGGTACACGTTGTAGCCCCCGGTGATCACCAAATCCTTGCTGCGCCCCACGATGGTGACGTAACCATCGGCATCGATCTTGCCGACATCGCCGGTCTTGAACCAACCATCGGCGGTGAATTCTTCTTTGGTTTTTTCCGGCATGCGCCAGTAGCCGCTGAACACATTGGGGCCACGCACTTGGATGTGTCCAATCTCCCCTGCGGCCACCGCTTCGCCAGCATCATCATGGATGCGCACGCCCACGCCCGGCAGTGGGAAACCCACCGTCCCGCCCCGGCGCTCACCGCCTTCGGGCTGGCAGGGGTTGGACGTCAGCATGATGGTTTCGCTCATGCCGTAGCGTTCCAAGATGGTGTGGCCGGTGCGCGCCTGCCAAGTGCTGAAGGTTTCGATCAGCAAAGGCGCCGAGCCGCTGATGAACAGCCGCATGGGCGCGCAAGCGTCACGCGTCAGGCCGGCCTCGCCCAGCAAACGCACGTACAGCGTGGGCACGCCCATGAACACCGTGCCTTCGTTGAAACGCGCCAGCACGGCTTTCGGGTCGTACTTGGCGAACCAGATCATCTTGCTGCCATTGAGCAGCGCCCCGTGGCTGGCCACAAACAGCCCGTGAACGTGGAAGATCGGCAGGGCGTGAATCAGCACGTCGTCGGGTTGCCAGCCCCAATAGTCTTTCAGCACTTGGGCGTTGGACAGCAAGTTGCCATGCGACAGCATCGCCCCCTTGCTGCGCCCCGTGGTGCCGCTGGTGTAAAGGATGGCGGCCAGATCACCGGCGCTTTTCTCGGCTGGGGTGTGGGTGTCCGCATGAAATGCCGCCCGCTCCAACAAGGTGCCGGTGCGGTCGTCATTCAGGGTGAAGACGTGGCGGGTGCCCGCCGCAAACGCCAAGCGGCTCACCCAGGTGAACGCAACGTCCGGGCAGACCACCACCGCCGGCTCGGCATTGCCAATGAAGTACTCGATTTCACTGGCTTGGTACGCCGTATTCAGGGGCAAAAACACATGGCCCGCACGCAACACCCCGAGGTAGAGCATGAGCGCTTCCACGCTTTTATCCACCTGCACCGCCACACAGCTTTCGGGTGGCAGATCGAGCGAATCCAGCAAATTGGCGATGCGGGCGGTGGCCGCGTCCAAGTCGGCCCAGGTGTAGAACAGCGGGGCGCCGGGGCCATCGGCGGTTTCGATCGCGGTGGCTGACCCATCCGCAGGAAACGCCGCCCGCAGGGCAGCAAACAAGTTCTGGTTCATGCGAGGGTCTCCCAAAGCAGGCTGAAACGGTCAGTCGAAACGAGCCGGGCGTTTTTCATTGAAGGCCGCCAAGCCTTCGCGATGTTCCTCGGAAGGCGCGTAGGCATAGTGGCCGTGACGCTCCTCACGCTGGCTGAACGGATGCGCCACGTTGGCAAAGCGCCGCAGCGCCTGTTTGTTCAGACGCATGGCTTGGGGTGACAGTTGCGCGATGCGCTCGGCGGTTTGGCGGGCTTCGATGTCCACCTGATCATCCGCGACCACGCGGGTGACGAGGCCACGCTCGCGGGCTTCCTGAGCGGTCAGCACACGCGCATCGAGCAGCAGCTCGCGCAGGCAGGTTTCTCCGATGACACGGGCCACGATTTCCACCTCCAGCGGCGCCATCGGGAAGCCCAGCTTGGCGATGGGCACCCCGAAACGGCTGCGGGTGCCGCAAATGCGCAGATCGCAGCACGCGGCAATCTCCAAACCACCGCCGATGCACGCGCCGTCGATCTGCGCCACCAAGGGCACATCGCAGTCGAGCAAGGCTTGCAGCGCCGGGGCAACGACCTCTTCGTGAAAGGAGGCCAGCGTGTCGGCTTGGAAGCGGAACTGCGGGAATTCTTCGATGTCCCCACCCGCCACGAAGGTGCCGCCTTCGCCCTGGATCACGATCACACGCGGCAGCGGGCCCGTGCGGCCCAGCGCTTCGATGTGGCTGCGCAGCTCGTGCCACATCGCCACATTCAAGGCGTTGAGTTTGCCGGGATGGGAAATGGTGAGACGGGCGATGCCGTGATCATCGGCAGCATGGAAAAAAACACGACCAGAGGCGTTCATGGCGACACAGACGGCAAGAGCAAAGGGTTCAATTTAACCACTGCACCTGCCGACCCCATGCACGCCCCAACGCCCTTCAGCGCACGCACTTGAACACCGACACCACCCCCGAAGGCACCCCTTCATAGGGCACACGCCAGGTGGCTTCGGGCAGGTCACGCGAGATGAGGACGTAGTCCAGGATGGGATCGCGGCACAGGGTTTGCGCTGCGTCAGAGCTCAAAGCCTGGGGACTGCCGAGCTGAACCCTTAATCTGGCAAAAGGAGAGCGTGTACCAATATCTCGTGGAATGGTGTAACCCGATGCTTGCAGCGGTAGTTTCTTCACTTCGTCTTGGGAAACATCAGCCCCCAGTAATCCAACCTGCGCGACATGGGCCAGCCGCCGCCGAAACTCCATCGCAACCTCGCGTGAAAAAAGCGCCGCCGCTCCTTGGTAGGCAGAAATATAATGTCCCTGCCGTAAAAAATTCCAACTCCCACCGACATCTGCATCCCAGTAAATCAATGAATCACTCGGAATGACAGCTCTTAGAGCCTCCGTAGAAGGTAAAGGCTGGAATATCTGTTTCGCCTGCCCTCCCAACACCCCCAAAAGTACGGCCCAAACAGGTAATAACAGCCCCCCCGCAAACACCCAGCGCCACACGCGCAGCTGGGTTGCTCCTACTAGAACGGCGACGACACAGAACAAGGGAAGCGTCCATAATGCTTCGCTCGCAACCCCCATCCAGAACCCATGAGGATGCCCATCCAGCTCGTAAATAAGCGCACGGGCCATGAACTCAGGAAACCGAACGGACAAACTCATCGCAAGCAGTATCACGGAACCTGCCAAGAGTGCCTTTTTCAAACCACTCTTCTGAAGATAATGAACCACTCGCGGCCAAGAGAAGAACACACCCGGTAAAAACAGCCAAACCGTTGACAAACTATTCGACAGCACAGCCGCCATCACCAATGATACTTGAATACCATGCAGAACAGTCCATTCCCGCCAAGGTGGCAGAGAGCTCCACCACAAAGCAGGCGCCAGCAATTGGCACAACCACAGAACCCGCCATAGCTGAAGTTGAAGCAACAACACGCTGCGGGTTTCCTCTGCCAGCCACCACAACCCCAGCATCAACAACTGAACCCCCGCCAAGGCACCTGCCCAACGGCGCATCAGTGGTTGCGGGTGCCACCGGGCCACAGCCAGTAACAAAAGAGCGATGCCCCCCGCTTTGACAAGAACCACAGGCCCCCAAGAGGCTGAAACGATTTGTCCGGCCAACACCACGGCACATTCCCACCACAGTGGATCAAATGCTTGGAACAAATACGCCAAGGGACCCACTTTAAACGTGGCGCCCATGAGCCCAACAACCAGAACACCCACAGTGCCCCAAACCCATTGATACCTGGGGAGAAGCAGCACCCACAATCCCAGTCCCGGCAACGCCATCAATGGATGAAATGCCAACCCGAGCCCCAGCGCCACGACACTCCAAAGCCAACGTTCACGTACCCGAAACGCCAGGCACCACAAAACCCATGCCTCCGCCCAAGTGCGCGGCGTCACATCAGCTGCACCGTAGAAGAACATGGTTTGGCTGTCGTAATTACTGGGAAGAAGGAGCATCAGCGCCAAACAAGCCCACCAACCGTTACTGCTGCTCTGACGCCACAATGCATGAGCCAACGCCACAGCTCCGCTGCCCCATAGCAAACGCCCGAGGGTTGAGATGAGCCATCCGGCTGGTTTGATATCCAGTACGCTGATCAGATGACCGTAAAGGCCCCCAAACAGCGAAAAATCTCCTTGTGTCTGAGCCAGAAAAAAGAGATCTTTAGAGAAAGCACTGGGGTTTTGCCGATACAGAGCATCCCCGGTGTAGAACAGTCCATCGCTGTTCATGGCCAGCGCTACATACTGGTCGGACAGCCACCACACTCCCAATAGCCATGCGAGAATCACCAGGGTTGGTGCTGCCGATTTTTTTCCATCGTGCGCAAACGTTTTATTCATCACTTGACCTTTCACGCAACGACCGCAGCGGCAACTTCATGCTACGCGCCGGCTCTCGCAAAAACAAAGAAGAAACCGCCCACTTACAGTGGCCAGTATTTTGCTGCACTGCCCGCTCAAACCACCGGCGGGGTCAGGGTCGCTTGAATCGTGGCCCGCAGGCGCTCCGCCAAAGCGCGGCGATCCAGGGACGTGGCATCTTCAGGCGGTAAAAAACACACTTCCACCGCCAGACCTCGGGCGCAGGCAATCCACCACAGGCTTTGTGCCAACGAAGTTTCACCCACATACACCGCCGCCTCGGCAAACGGCTGCCCCGGCTGGCGGTAGCGCAACACCACCGGCTGCACCGGCATCCGAGCGGCAATGGCTGCTTGCAGTAAATTGGCGTGAAACGGCAGCACCTGGGGGCCTTCGCCCGTGGTGCCCTCGGGGAATACAGCGACCAAGTCCCCCGCCTGCATCGCGGCGGCCATTTCATGCACCACCCGCATGGCGTCGCGTTTGCGCTCGCGTTCGATGAACAGGGTGCCGCCCTGGCGGATCAACCAACCCAGCAGCGGCCACTTCAGCACATCGGCCTTGGAGACAAAACGGGCGCGTGGGCAGGCGCTGTGGATCGCGGTGATGTCCAGCCACGATACATGGTTGGCCACCAACAACCCGGCGTGCGGCTGCGCCTGGCCGATCACGGTGAGCTGCACGCCCAGGTGGCGCAACAGCGCAGCACTCCACCCCTGGACACGGGCCTGGCGCTCGTTCAACCCCAAACGCTTGAACGACAGCGCCACGATGGCCATGCCGTGCAACAAGTGCCCCAGCACCCGCAGCAAACGGGCCACGCCCACCAGCGTCCGCATCACGCCGCCTGGTAGGCCACCGTGCCCGCCACCAGCGTGTACTTGACCCGCCCTGGCAGCGCCGTGCCGCTGACGCTGAACTCAAACGGCGTGTGTTTGCCTTGGCTGCGCAGCACTTCGGGGCTGACTTGCCAGATCTCCGCTGGATCGAACACGCACAAATCCGCCACACCGCCTTCGACCAGTTGCCCCGCGCTTTGCGCCAGCGAGCCCAGCGACTCACCCAGCACCTGCACCGGCTTGGCAGTGATGCGCGCCAAGGTATCGGCCAAGGTCAAGCCTTGTGCGTCACCCCACTTCAGCGTCAGGCTGAGCAGCAGCTCCAGACCGGTGGCGCCGGGTTCGGCTTCGGCAAACGGCAGGGTTTTGGCGTCCGTGTCCACCGGGGTGTGGTCGGAGACGAGCGCGTCGATCGTGCCATCCGCCAAGCCGGCGCGCAGCGCTTGCCGATCGGCATCGCGGCGCAGCGGCGGGTTCAGGCGCATGGCCGAGTTGAAGAAACCGATATCCACATCGGTCAGATGAAGTGAGTTGATGCTCACATCCGCCGTCACCGGCAGGCCTTCGGCCTTGGCGGCACGCACCAGCGCCACGCCCGCCGCGCTGGACAGGCGGCACAGATGCACCCGGGCACCCGTCACCCGCACCAGCTCAAAAATCGTGTGCAGGGCGATGGTTTCCGCCGCCACCGGCACGCCGGCCAGACCCAGGCGCGTGGCCATCGGGCCACTGGCGGCCACGCCCTTGCCGAGCCAGCCGTCCTGCGGGCGCAGCCAAACCGTGTAGCCGTAGGTGGCGGCGTACATCAGCGCCCGTTGCAGCACCAACGTGTCTTTCACTGGCACTTCGGCTTGAGAAAAACCGATGCAACCGCTCTCGGTCAACTCCGCCATTTCGGTGAGGGCTTCGCCCTTGAGGCCGCGTGTCAGCGCGCCCAGCGGGAACAGCCGGCAACGGCTGAGTTTGCGCGCACGCAGCTTGAGCATTTCCACCAAGCCGGGTTCGTCCAGCGTCGGATCGGTGTCCGGCTGGCACACCAGGCTGGTGACACCCCCAGCCGCTGCCGCCGCCAGTTCGCTTTCCAACATGCCTTCGTGCTCGTGGCCGGGCTCGCGCAGGCGGGCAGCCAAATCCACCAAACCGGGGGCCACCACGCAGCCCGTGGCATCGATCACCCGGTGCGCGTCAAAGTCCGCCGAGACGTTGCCGATGGCGACGATGCGCCCCGAGGCCACCGCCACATCGGCCACTTCGTCGCGGCCCGAGGCCGGATCCACCACGCGGCCATTGCGAATCAAGATCTTCATGGGTACTTTCTCCGGCCCGACTCAGGCGTCATTGCCCGCGATGATGGACATCACCGCCATGCGCACCGCGATGCCGAACGTCACCTGCGGCAGGATCACGCTCTGGCGGCCATCGGCCACGCCGGACGCGATCTCCACACCCCGGTTGATGGGGCCCGGGTGCATGACGATGGCGTCGGGCTTGGCCAGCGCCAGTTTTTCTTCCGTCAAGCCAAAGTTCTTGAAGAACTCGCCGGCGCTGGGCAGCATCGCGCCGCTCATGCGCTCGTTTTGCAGGCGCAACATGATGATGACGTCGGCATCGCGCACGCCTTCGGCCATGTCGTGGCAGACGCGCACGCCCATCTCACGCAAATCGCCTGGCACCAGCGTCTTGGGGCCCACGGCGCGGATTTCCGGCACGCCCAGCGTGGTCAGCGCGTGGATGTCCGAGCGGGCCACACGCGAGTGGACGATGTCCCCGACGATCGCCACCGTCAGGTTGTGGAACTCTTTTTTGTAGTGGCGGATGGTGTACATGTCGAGCAAGCCCTGCGTCGGGTGCGCGTGGCGCCCGTCACCGGCGTTGACGACGTGAACATGCGGCGCGCAGTGCTGCGCGATCAGGTACGGTGCGCCGGATTCGCTGTGGCGCACCACGAACACATCCGCATCCATCGCGCTCAGGTTGGCGATGGTGTCCAGCAAAGTTTCGCCCTTGGCGGTGCTGGAGCGGGCGATGTCCAGGTTGAGCACATCGGCGGAGAGGCGCTTGGCCGCGATCTCGAACGTGGTGCGCGTGCGCGTGCTGTTCTCAAAAAACAGGTTGAACACGCTTTTGCCGCGCAGCAACGGCACTTTTTTGACCTCCCGGTCATGCACCGAGAGGAAGGTGCCGGCGGTGTCGAGAATCTGCGTCAGCACCGCCTTGGGCAGCCCCTCGGTGGACAGCAGGTGAATCAGCTCGCCGTGGCGATTGAGCTGAGGATTGCGTTTGGAGAGCATCACGGCTCCTGGTGAAGACTGAAAAGGAAACTGCCATCGTCCGCCCGCGCCAGCGACAGGCGCTGAGCCGCCGGCAGCGTGAAGCGAGCGGCGGCGAAAGCGGGTTCAATCGGCAGCTCACGCCCGCCCCGGTCGACCAACACCGCCAGTTCAACGCTGGCGGGGCGACCGAAGTCAAACAGCTCATTGAGCACGGCGCGCACGGTGCGACCGGTGTGCAACACATCGTCGATGAGCAGGATGTGGCGGCCATCGATGGAAAACGGCAGATGGGTGACATCACGCGAATTGGACAGGCCACGCGCAGCGAAGTCATCGCGGTGCAGCGTGCTGGAAATCACGCCATGGCGGCCCGACAGGCCCAGATCGGCGTGCAGCCGCTCGGCCAGCCACGCCCCGCCCGACCACACACCCACCAACGAGGTGTCTGGCCGCAGCAGCGAGCGCACGCCGCGCAGCAGTTCGCTGTACAGCGCGGGGGCGTCCAGGGGAATGAAAGTCGTCATACAAAGTGCTCGCGAAAAAATTGTTCGAGGATGAGCACGGCGGAGGCGCCATCCGCATCGCGGGCGCCCGCCGCGAGGGCCTCGGTGGTGGTGTAACGCTCGTCCACCGCGTAGACCGGCAGTTTGAAGCGACCTTGCAACTGGCGGATGAAACGCCGGGCGCGCTGGGTGTTTTCGTGCTCCGCGCCATCGGGGTGAAACGGCACGCCGACCACCAAGGCTTGCGGCTGCCACTCCCGCAGCAGGGCTTGGATGGCGGTGAAGCGGGCGTCGCCCTGCGCGGTCAGGGTGCGCAACGCTTGCCCTTGGCGCATCAAACCGGTGCCCGTGGCCACGCCGACGCGCTTGAGTCCAAAGTCAAACGCCAAAAACGTGGAAGCTGTGGACACGCCGGGCAGTGCCACCCGTGGTGCCTCACTCATGCGTGCCCCGCCTCCTGCGACAGCATGCGCACGTCTACTCCCAACAGGGCGAGGGCGCGTTGGTAGCGCAGCTCAATCGGGGCGTCGAAGATCACGGCTGGATCGGCTGCGACGGTGAGCCAACTGTTGCGGCCAATCTCCTCTTCGAGCTGGCCAGCGCTCCAGCCGCTGTAACCCAAAGCCACCAGCACCCGACGCGGGCCCGCGCCACCGGAGAGGGCTTCGAGCACGTCTTTGCTGGTGGTCATGGCCAAGCCGTTGGGCACGTCCAGGGAGGAGGCGTAGCCGGGGCCATCGGCGGGCAGGCGGTCATGCAGGACGAACCCGCGTTCCGGCTGCACCGGCCCCCCGAAGTACACGGGTTGCCCCGCCAATTCAGAGGAGGCCAGCGGCAGTTCGATTTTTTCGAACAAGCGGCCCAGGGTGAGATCCACGGTCTTGTTGACCACCAGCCCGAGCGCGCCTTTGGGGCTGTGCTCACACAGGTAGACAACCGAGCCGGCGAAGCGTTCGTCGGCCATGCCAGGCATGGCGATCAGAAACTGGTTGGTGAGGTCGATCCCTTGCGCAGACATGGGGGCATTCTATTTCAGGCCCTGCCCCGGCCCGGGAATGGCACCATGGCCGACACTCGCGCTCATGCCTTCCCAACCGTTTCAACGTGCCCTGGTCTGGTTGCGCCGCGATCTGCGGGCGGACGACCACGCCGCCCTGGCCGCCGCGTGTACCCAAGCCGATCAGGTGTGGTGCGCTTTCGTCTTCGACACCCCCCTTCTCGACCCGCTGCCGCGCCGGGATCGGCGTGTCGCCTTCATTCACCACAGCCTGACGCAACTCGACGCCGAGTTGGACGCGCTAGGCCAACGCCACGGCCACGCGCCCGGGGCGGTGCGGCTGATCGTGCAGCACGGCGTCGCCACCGAGGTCATCCCGGCATTGGCGCGGCAACTGCGGGCCGATCTGGTCTGCTTGAACCACGACGATGAACCCGATGCGCTGCGCCGCGACGCCCAGGTGCGCGAGCACCTGCACGCAGCGGGCATCGTTTGCCAAAGCTTCAAAGACCATGTGCTGTTCGAGCGCAGCGAAGTGCTGACCGGCGCAAACCGCCCTTACAGCGTGTTCACACCCTACAAAAACGCTTGGTTGAAGCGCCTGCGCGCCCACCCCGAAGCGATGGCGCCGCACGCGGTCGCCCCGCACGCGCTGGCCTTGGCGCCGTGGCCCGAAGATTTGGGCACGCCGGGCATCCCGCCGCTGGCGGCGCTGGGGTTCGAGCCGATCGACGACACCCTGTTGCGCTTGCCCTGCGGCAGCGCGGGCGCTCGCACCCTGCTGGCGGATTTCCTCCCCCGCATCGACGGCTATGCCGACAAGCGCGATTTCCCAGCCTGCAAAGGCCCGAGTTACCTCAGCGTGCATCTGCGTTTTGGTACGGTGTCCATCCGCGAATTGGTGCGCGAGGCTTGGGGGCGCGGTGCGGCTGACAACGCGCCAGGGCCAGCGACGTGGTTATCGGAGCTGATTTGGCGGGACTTCTATCACCAAATCTTGCACCACAACCCGCACGTCGTCGGCCAGGCTTTCAAGCTGGAATTCGACAGCGTGTGCTGGGAAGAAGGCCCCGAAGCCGATGCGCTGTTCGACGCTTGGTGCCACGGGCGCACTGGTTATCCGCTGGTGGATGCGGGCATGCGCCAGCTCTGGCAAACCGGCTACATGCACAACCGGCTGCGCATGGTGGTGGCCAGTTTTCTCACCAAAGATTTAGGCGTCGATTGGCGCCGGGGCGAAGCATGGTTCGCGCTGCACCTGAACGATTTTGACCTGGCTGCCAACAACGGCGGTTGGCAGTGGGCCGCTTCGACTGGGTGTGATGCACAACCCTGGTTTCGCATCTTCAACCCCGTGACGCAAAGCGAAAAATTCGATCCACAAGGCCGATTCATTCGCCGCTATGTGCCCGAACTGGCCAAGCTGGACGACCGCAGTCTGCACGCGCCATGGCTGGCCCCCGCCCTGAGTTTGGCCGCCGCCGGGGTGCGGTTGGGCACGGATTACCCGCATCCCGTGGTCGATCACGACGCGGCCCGGCAACGCACTCTGGCCCGCTTCGGCTCGCTCAAACCCGGGCGCTGAAAACAAACAGCCCGGCGCGAGGCCGGGCTGTTGTGCATCCAGGGGATGTGCTGGGCCGTCAGGCCGGCAGCGCGATCGGCTGGCCGCGACGCCGGGCCGATTCCACCGAATACTCGCGCACCAAACGCAGCAGCGTGTCTTCGCTGTAGGGCTTGCCCAGGTAGTGGTTGACCCCCAGCTCGTCCGCGTGCTCGCGGTGCTTCTGCGCGATCCGCGAGGTGATCATCACCACGGGGATGTCGGCCAATTCCGGATCGCCCCGGACGTTGCGCACCAAGTCGAAGCCATCCATGCGCGGCATTTCGATGTCGCACAGCATGACGCCCGGCTTCTCGCCCGCCGCCAGCTTCTCCAGTGCATCCAAACCATCCTTGGCCAGAACCACGCGGTAGCCTTCGCGCACCAGCAGGCGCTGGGTGATGCGGCGCACGGTGAGCGAATCGTCCACCACCATGACCAGCGGCTCGCGTGGCGCTTCGATCACGGCCTCGGGCTGGATGATGGCATCGGCTGGCTTCGGCGCGAAAAGTTCGACCAGCTTGTGCCGGATGAACGTGCCATACACCGCCGACAACGCCACCGGGTTGTAGATCAGCACCGTGCCGCCCGACGGCAACAGCGACATGCCCGCCAAGCCCGGCAAACGCGACAGTTGGACACCCAGGTTCTTCACCACCACTTCCTGGTTGCCCTGCACTTGGCTGACGTGCAACGCCACATACTGCGACGCACTGCGCACGATCACCACCTGACCCGTGCGCCCTTCCACCATGCCCAGCAGTTTGTCCTGCAACAGACTGCCCAGCCAGAAGAAGGGGATGTCTTGATCCCCGTGGCGCAGTGTGCCGGCGCGGTACGCCTGCTCAATGTCCGCTGCGGGCACGCGGCGGATCAGTTCGATGAGCGTCGCCGGCACGGCCACGCTGACGTCTCCGCAACTCAGCACGACCACCTGATTCACTGCCGTGGTCAGCGGCAGCACCAGCTTGAACACCGTGCCTTGACCTTGAGCGGTCGAAGTTTCGATCCGGCCCCCCATGGCGGTGACTTCGGCCCGCACCACGTCCATGCCAACGCCCCGACCGGCCAACTCGGTCACCTGGGTGGCCGTGGTGAAGCCCGAACGGAAGATCATGCCGGCCAGCTCGGATTCAGATGGCTGCGCACCTTCAGCCAGCAAGCCTGCGGCCCGTGCTTTGGCCGCAATGCGGGCCAAATCCAGCCCGCGACCATCGTCCCGCACTTCCAACAACACTTCGTTGCCCATTTGGTGCAGGCTGATTTCGATGGTGCCTGTGGACTCCTTCCCTCGTGCCTGGCGCACTTCAGGTGCCTCAATGCCGTGAACCACCGCATTGCGCAGCAAGTGTTCGAACGGAGGCGCCATGCGCTCCAGCACCGCCCGATCCAATTCGAGCGAGCCACCCACCAAGTTGAGCCGCACCAGCTTGCCCGACTCCTTGGCCGACTGGCGCACCACCCGGTAGAGACGATCCGAAACGGTGTCGAATTCCACCATGCGGGCGCGCAAGAGGTCGTCCTGCAAATCGCGTGTCAGCCGCATTTGGCGCACAAGCTGATCTTCTGCATCCTGCAAGGTTTGCACCAAACCGCGTTGCACCGTGCCCACGTCATTGACCGATTCGGCCAGCATCCGGGTCAATTCCTGGGTGCGGGTGAAACGATCCATTTCCAGCGGATCGAAGGTTTGGTGCGAATGCCGGGCCGCCTCAATGCGCGACGTCATCTGCGATTCG
Source organism: Vitreoscilla filiformis (assembly GCF_002222655.1). GTDB lineage: Bacteria > Pseudomonadota > Gammaproteobacteria > Burkholderiales > Burkholderiaceae_C > Ideonella > Ideonella filiformis. The sequence goes on from NZ_CP022423.1 coordinate 3,246,861, forward strand.
GCCTGAATTTCCAAGTCCCGCAGTTGCCGGCGCAGACGCTCCAAGTTATCGGTCAGATCGCGCAAGGAGGATTGCATCTGGTGCATATCCAACTGAATACGCGCCCGGGCAATGCCCACCTCACCTGCGTGGTTCACCATGCGATCCAACAACGGCGCCCGCACACGCACCGTCCCGTGGGCCATGGTTTCGGCCTGACGGTTCACCTGCGCGGTCACCGATGCTTGCGTGTTGGACAGGCGCGACCAGTCCACATGGGCATCCTGCCCCGCAGCCACCTCGGTCGTGGAAGATTCGGACGTGGCTGCGCTGGGCGCCATGAACTGCGGCGCCACCGCCGACACAGCACCTTCCAGCGGCGCCACCGCTGCCATCAAATCGGACGGGTTGGTCGACCCCGACGTGAGTTCAGCCAAGACGTCGGCTTCCTCGGGAGAAGGCTCACCCGAAAGCAGCCGTGCAAAGTCTTCGCTCAGCACGTCCACACCCGATTCGATCTCGGCCAACTGCTTGGCATCGAGGTGGCCTCGGGCAATCACTTGCTCGACCAGGGTTTCCAGGCGGTGTGCCTTTTCACCCATGCGCATGGCACCTGCCAGACGCGCACCGCCCTTGAAGGTGTGCAGCGCACGCATCACCACCACACCGGCCGACATGTTGTTCATGTCGTTGGCCCACAAGCGCAACTGCTCGGCCAGAGCGGGCAGCAAATCCTTGCCCTCATCGGCAAAGATTTCGAACAGCTCCGGATCGATCACATCCACCGCATCGCTGGCGTCAGCGTGGCGTGGCGTGGCGTCCACCGTGCGAGCCACAGGCGCGGCAGGCACTGTGGACGGCGCAGGCGCAGGTGTGGGCGCAGCCACTGCGGCGGCAGACGCTGACGACGACGGTGCAGCCAGTTCAGCCTCGTCGTGCTCATGCTGCGTCATGCGGGCCAAGATGCGCTCGTCTGCCGGCGCCAGAACGCCGACCGCGAACTCACATAACATGCGGCGGATTTCGTCGGCCACATCGATGTACAACGCGGCCTCGCCCGGCATGCCGTGCTCGCGAGCCTGAGAGCGGCCCAGCGCATGTTCGAGCCGCCGCGCCAACCCGGACAAGTCCTTGTAACCCACCGTCCCCGAATTGCCCGCCAGCGAGTGCGCCAGCGCCACAGCGGTGTCACCCACCCGCCCCGATTGTTCGTGGTGCCATTCCTCCAATGCGGTACACAACCGCTTGGACTGTTCGTCGGCCTCGTCCAAGTAAATGTTGAACAACGCTGTCGAAATTTGCAGGTGCCCCACCGTGCGGTATTCGTCAGACTCTTCCGCAGGCACAGCCACGGGTGCGGGTGCCGGTGCGGGTGCCGGGGTGGGCGACTGTGCAGCGGCTTCGATTTCGCGCAGCACCAAGTCGAGCACATCGTCGCCCAACGCGTCGTCATCATCGACCACTTCTGCGACGGGCAGTGCCTGCGGTGTCAGATCGGCGGCCTGGGTGTCTTCACCCGACAACAACAGCTCAAAATCCAACGCGAACTCTGGCAGAACCGCTTCGGATGCCGCAGCATCCACGGGCTCGGTTGGCGTCTGGTGCAAATGGATCAGACCGGGTGCGGCCAATGCGTCCAAGTCGGTGGCATCGGCGGCCTGCGGTTCAGGCGTCAGCAACGGCAGATCCTCTGCCACGCTGAGCAACTCAGAAACCACTTCTTCAGCCTCTTGGTGCATCTGCCATGCGAACGCCAGGCCCGGCGCAGCCAGATGAGCCACCTCTTCTTCGGTCAAATCGATCTCAGCGGCCAGCAACTCACCGATCGACGCTTGCGCTTCTTGGTGCAATTGCCAAGCAAACCCCAAACCGGGAGAGGCCAAGCCTGAGTCTGTGCCCTCGCTCTCGTCAGGATCAGCCGCTTGAAACACATCGTCAGCGGCTTCAATCTGCGCCAATGCATCGCGGCACAACTGCTCGGCCAAAGCCAATCCAGGCGCGGCCAGCCCTTCGTCTGCGTCGGCGACCACATCCTCAACCAGCGCAACAGCGTCCTGAAGAAGCTGCCACGCGTGCGCCAATCCGGGAGCGGCCAGCCCATGGTCATCGTGTGAAGCCGGCGCGGCGTCATGCGCCGACACCACTTCAGCCACTTCATCCACCACGGTGTCCGGCAGCAACGCCAAGGCATCTTGATGCAACTGCCAAGCGTAGGCCAGCCCCGGAGCTGCCAGCGCCTGGCTCGACTCCGGTTCTGGTTCTGGTGCCGGCTGTTCGCCACCGTCTACATCCACCAGCAACGCCAGGGCGTCTTGGTGCAATTGCCAAGCGTGGGCCAGCCCTGGGGCAGCCAAACCGCTCGGCGCATCTGACGCGGGCTCGTCGGGTGCCGGGGCAGGCTCAGGTTCGGGCTCTGGCTCCCCCCTTGGCTGTTGATGCGGACGTGCCGTGGCGCTGGACTCGCGTGCTACCGTGCCCCAAGTCAGAGGCACTGGTTGATGCACGGAGGGCGTCACAGGGGGCGCAGCGGGCACTGGGGCAGGCGGCGGCGCTGCCGACATGTGGGCGGTGGCCATGGCCAGCAAGGACTTGGTGGCCGGTGCAGGCTCCAGACCCACGCCCGTGCGCAACGCAGTGGCTGCGGCGATCAGCTCCTTGTCACCAACGCCACCGATGTGGCCCTGCGCAATGCGTTCGATCCAAGCATCAAACTCGTTGAACGCACGGGTGAAGAACGCCCGCAGCGGTGCATCGGCGGTGGGCGTCGAGTCGGCCAGCCGGGCGTTGCACAACTGCTCGCAAGCCCAACCCGCTTCGCCGAACTCATCCAGCCCGACCATGCGGGAACTGCCCTTGAGGGTATGGAACGCCCGACGCACGACCGTCATGGCTTCCGAATCGTGATGGTTGCGATCCAGCGAAGCCAACGCCTCACGTGCCGTCGTCACCACCTCACGGGCCTCTTCAATGAAGATTTCCCGCATCTCCGCATCACCATCGTCCTCTATAGGCGGTGGCGGTGGCGGTGGCGGTGGCGGTGGCGGTGGCGGTGGCGGTGGCGGTGGCGGTGGCGGTGGTGGCGGTGGTGGCGGTGGTGGCGGTGGCGGTGGTGGTGGTGGTGGTGGTGGTGGTGTCACAGCATGTGCCCGCACCACTGGCGACACGCCGCTGCGGAGAGGCGCAGAAGACGGCACAGCTTGCGGAATCAACGCCTTCAGGCGTCCACCTGTTACGTCGTAGTGGAAACACGTTTTCGCCAGCCGAGGCTGCACGCCCAACATGTTCACCAAGAAGGCCAGTGCCCCGACGTTGTCTGCCAAACGCGCAATCACAGGCGCCACGGCACCGTGCGCATTGACTTGGCACGCCTGAAGATCCTGGTGCATCGACTGGATGGCCTGCGCGGCATGCTCCAGCCCCAGCATCGCAAAGACCCCGCGCATCGTGTTCAACTGCGCGGGAACCGGACGCAACGCCTCCTGATCCTGGGCATCACGGCTGAAACGATCGACCAGGTTTTCCACCTCGGCCAGCGTGGCCCGCAGCTCCTGCACCACGCTGCCCAAGCTCTGCCGGTTCGAAATATCACGGTACAGCGCCAACACCCACGCATCGACGGGCTCGGGCGGACGACCCGCCGTGACCGTGTCCAAACGGTGCGACAACCGCTGCACACGATCCAGCAACTCTGGCTGCTCTAAATCGGCCTCATCCAGCGAGGCGTCCAGGCACAGCAGGGCTGTCGCCACCTCCATCGCCATTTCTAGGCGAGGCATGCCACGGGTGCGGGTGGTGGCTTCGACCGCCCGTTGCACCGCCGTGGCCAACTGCGCCCCTTCTGGGTACAACTGATGCGTCGCTTGGGTGACCTGGGCCGCTTGATCGATGATGACGTCCAGCAGCGCCGATTCACCCGACGTCAGCGCAGACCAAGACTCCTTCAGCAAAGACACCCGCCTGCGCGCCGCCGGCACCAAAGCCGGGTCGTAACGCCCCAGACGGCTGTGCTCGTAATCGATCCCCGCCAGCGAAGGCAGGTGATGGCGTTGGCGGATTTGTCGCAGCAGCGGTGCCCGGCTGTCGTCCACGCGTGCCCGAGCGCAGAAGAACAGCATGTCCCGCAGCAACTGCTCGGGGAACTCCATGTCCCCTTTTTCCATGTCGCGCAGGCGGGTCAACAGCTTGGCCGTGACCCGCTTGACGTACACGTCCGCATCCAGCAACCCGTCGGCTTGGGCTTCGAAAAAGGCTGCCGACAGAGGCCACAACGGCTCGTTCCCACCCACCGGTGATTGGCTCAACGCGGCAAACAAGGTCGAAAGCTTGCGCGCCGCAGCGGCGTCACCGGTACGGAAAAAGGCCAGCACCGACGCTTCCACCGCCTGCCGCGCCTTGAGTGACAACGGCTGTCCCGTTCCTGCGGGGCGCGATGGGTCGGCCAGTTGGTGCAAATCAACCGGCGGGGCCCACAAGTCTGACGGATGAGCGTTACGGTCTTGCCCCGACAGTGCCAGCACCGCACGGTACTGCGGGAACAACTCCAGCATCGATGTGGACTGCCCCGACAGCAACCGGCGAATGTGGTCGAGCAGCCCGAACGAGGCTTTCTCCAGCACCGCCACGGCAGCTTCATCGGGCTCAGCGCCCAAGGTGTAGTGCTGCACGGCCTGTTCGCAGGCGCGCAGGTACACACCGGCTTGCGGCTGGCGCACCATGTCCATGGCACCCACGGCTTGGTGAATGCCGCTGCGGGCCAGCAACAGGGGGGAAGAAGATGCGGCCCGGGGATTCGACGAAGGATGGGCCCGGTCATGCAGGCAACGCCGCAGGGACTTGTGAGCGTTGTCGAGCGTGCGGCGCAGCTCATCGTGCACCCAGGCCAAGGCGCTCAATTGGCCAAGCTGGGCGTGATCGTGGTCTTGATCCATGGGTGGGGTCTGCGCGGGAGTCTCAGGAAACGGCCAAAGTCATCAGGCAATCTTGAATCGATCCACCGACTGGCGCAGCTCGTCAGCCGAGCGCGACAGATCGTGCACCATTTCAGCGGTCGAGCGTGTCCCTTCACCGGTTTGCTCGGTCACCGCAAAAATGTGCTGGATGTTGGCCGCCACGACGTTGGCGGATTCAGCTTCGCGGCGAGCTTCGTCCGAAATTTGTCCAATCAGTTGGGCCAGTTCGCGTGTCACACGGTCAATGTCTGCCAGCGCGGTACCGGCAGCGTCAGACAGCCGCGCCCCCTGCACCACACCCTGCGTCGACTGCTCCATAGCGGCCACAGCGTCTTGCGTGTCGGTCTGAATGGTTTTCACCAGAGCGGCAATCTGCCGAGTGGCGTCAGCGGAACGTTCGGCCAGCCGCTGCACTTCTTCAGCCACCACCGAGAAGCCTCGCCCGGCTTCACCCGCTGATGCGGCTTGGATGGCGGCGTTCAGAGCCAGCACGTTGGTCTGTTCGGTAATGTCCGAAATCAGCTCGGTAATTTCACCAATCTCTTGGGACGATTCACCCAGCCGCTTGATCCGCTTCGACGTTTCTTGGATCTGCTCACGCAGCGTGTTCATGCCGCCGATGGTGTCCATCACCGCCTGACGACCCGACGCCGCCGCCGCCAGCGACTTGCGAGCCACTTCAGCGGTCTGTTGCGCTTGTGCAGACACGTCATTGATGCGGCCGGCCATTTCGAGCACCGACTCACCGGTTTCACGAATTTCGCGCAGCTGCTCGGTCGAGGCGGCCAGCAGTTCCGTCGAGGTGGCTTCCACCTGCTGCGTCGTGCTGGACACCCGTTCAGCGGTCATCTGCACCTGGGCCACCAGCGAGCGCAGTTCTTCCACCGTGTAGTTCACCGAGTCGGCGATGGCGCCGGTGATGTCTTCGGTCACCGTTGCTTGTTGGGTCAAATCGCCTTCAGCCACGCTTTGCAGTTCGTTCATCAAACGCAAAATGGCGGCCTGGTTGGCGTCGTTGATGCGCTTGGCTTCGCGTTCTTGCTCTTCAGCGGCCAACCGTTGTGCTTCAGCTTGTTGGGCCCGCAGCGCCTGGTTGCGCACGTACAGCCGCAGGAAGCCCGCACCACCGGCCAACACCGACAGCGCCGACAAGGCCAGCACAATGGCGTGAATCACCCCCAGCCCACCCTGGCGCTCCAACGCGGCCTGCACCGATTCCAAGCCTTTGCGCAGCGGTTCGCTGTCGTTCAGGATGTTGGTCTGGGCCTCACGAGCGGACACCAAGCCCTGCAAGTTGCTCAAAATCGAGCTGGCCTGATTACGGGTTTCCTCGTACTGCTTGATCAGGAACTCCAGACGCTCACGCGTCTGCGGATCGTTGGTCGGAGGCAAGTGCAACTCGGGGTTGCCCTTGAGCAAGTTCTCGATCACTTCGCGGAACGAGTTCAAATCCTTACCCAGCAGGAACACGGCCTCAGGGCTCACGCCTTCCAGTGTCAAGAACTCGTTGGCGCTCTTGCCGATACGCTGGGTCAACATCACCAACTGACCCGCCGTCGATACCTCAATGGCGGAGGCATTGGCCTGCAACTTGAGCGAAGAAACGGTTTCGGAGGTTTCCAGCAGTTCTGTGGACTGGCGATTGATGGCCCGCAGCGCCTGACCGACTTGGGTCAACACAGCCTGCTGAGTCAAAATCACGGCGGCGTTCTTTTCCGCACGGTCGGCCAGCGGCAACAGCGGGTCGAGCACTTCCCGCACATTGGAGGGCACGGACGTCAGTTGATCGTTGCCGTTCTTCAAGCCCCGTGCGTTTCGGGCCAACACCTCGCTGCCCTCTTTCACTTCAGTGAAGGAAGCAGGCACCCCAATCAGCGCCTGGGTCACCGACTTGGCCAACCGTTGCGACTGCATCAGCGCCTGACCCGTGGCACCCAACTGGGCCGCCCGCTGGTTGGCAGCCGTCAGCGCCAAAGCCCCCGACAACAGGAAGGCCACAGACCCCACACCGACCAGCGCACCCAGCACGCGCTGCTGCACCACCGCAGAGCGCTTACCGATCAGGGGCAGCCCCGTGGACTCGTCGCCAAACGTCGAGGACGGCGCCAGCAGCGACACGTCGACATCCGTGTCTTGTGGGGGCACCGGCACGTTGTTGTCGCCACCCGACCAATCCCGCCCTCCTGCGGCAGCGGCCGCCCCGGGCTGCTTGGCAGCCAAGCGCTGGTCGATTTGGCTCAGCAACTGATCCATGTCCTGATGGTGCGGAGCCTCTGCGCCATCCATCGACGCATCCGGGTGCGCATCGGTGCGGTGACCGAACTTGTCCTTCAACTGATCAAGCAGGCTCATCTCATCCTCTTTTCATCGGCGCATGCCAAGCAGCAGGCATGGCAGGGTTGGCATGTGTCGGGATTTCACGCCGCCACATCCAGAAACAACGGGTCGCGCACCAGCGCCACCAAATCCAGCTCATCCCATTGACGCCCCTGTGTGTCGCGCCACTGACGTGGTGCGAAAGGAGGGCGACCTCGGGAACTGTCCTCGGGTGCCAGCAACTCAAGCTGATCAGCGTCACGCAAACCCGCCAAGCGATCCACCAGCACCGCGCAATTCACGCGCAACTGGGTGTTCAACGCGACCAGCTGAGCCCCTGAACGCAGGGGCGTGCCGGGAGTCTGGGGCGGACGCACGCGCAAGAACACCCCCAGATCGAGCACCGCGTTGAGCTGGCCACGCACATTGGCCACGCCCAGCAGCCAAGGTTTAGCGTGAGGGACGGGGGTCACGGCGTGCGCTGGCTGGATCTCACCGGCCTGCGTCAACGGCAGCAACAACCCCACCGAAGCACACTCCACCGCCAACCAACCGGAGCTGCGAGGGCGCTCCCGTGCAGCCTGAAGCCGGCTGGCCAGCCGAAGCTGCAACTCCCTGAGGGCATCTTTGTTTGACATGTCGATCCCGGGATAGCGAGCGCGGGACTCAGCCCAGGGCCTGGATCTTGGCCATCAGGTCGTTGGCGTCGACGGGCTTGACCACATAGTCGCGAGCCCCCTGACGCAACCCCCAGACGCGATCGGTTTCCTGGTTTTTGCTGGTACACATGATCACCGGCACGTCAACGAAACGCGGATCGCGCGTGATGGAGCGCGTGAGCTGAAAGCCATTGGTGCCCGGCATGACCACGTCCATGAGGATCAGATCCGGCTTGGCTTCTTCCAGGCGTCGCATGGCCTCTTCGCCGTTTTCAGCCGTGCGCACGCTGAAACCACGCTTGGTCAGGATGTCGGAAAGGTAGTGCAATTCCGTTTTGGAATCGTCAACCAGCAAGATGTTGTGAATGCTCATGGAGGTCCTTGTACGTCAGGCAATGATCTCAGGTGAAGTGCCACGGCAGCCGTGCGGCCCCATCAAGCGGCAGCCCTGGTGCTGAACTGCGCGACCACAGTCAGCAGTTGATCTTTGGTGAAGGGTTTGGTCAGGTAGTCATCCGAACCCACCATCCGACCACGCGCTTTGTCAAACACGCCATCTTTCGAAGACAGCATGATCACCGGCACTTTGGTAAAACGGGGGTTGCGCTTGATGATGGCGCAGGTCTGGTAGCCATCCAGGCGCGGCATCAAAATGTCACAAAAGATGACGTTGGGTTCCAAGTCATTGACCTTGGCCAGCGCGTCGAAACCATCCTCTGCCAGCACCACCTCGTAGCCGCCTTGCTTGAGAAAGATTTCCGCGCTGCGGCGGATCGTGTTGCTGTCGTCAATGACGAGCACCCGGGTTGTTCCCGGCTTTCTTGCCAGACCTTGTTCGGTCACCTTGCGCCCCTCAAGAGATGTGCACCCTGGGATGGGTCGATCCGGCCTGCACGGGCCGAGCCGACGGTCCTGTCAGATCTGAACCATTTCGAAGTCTTCCTTGCGGGCGCCGCACTCGGGACATGTCCAATTCATAGGCACATCGTCCCAGGCGGTTCCCGCAGGAATGTTGTGCTCGGGGTCACCCTCTGCCTCGCGATAAATCCATCCGCAGATCAGACACATCCAGGTTCGGGGTTCGCTCACGGTCACAACGCCAGATCACTACAATTGATTCTCTCGGAGTATAGCGACGGCCTGTGCCCAAACGGCAAGGCCGAGTCGCCAACTTCGCTGCGACACCCGTCGTACGCACAGCCCAATGGCCTCGGTCGTGCTGTGCTTTTCCCACCGCTTCCCGGCTCTCCGATGACCCACACCCTTTCCCCCGACACCGGCGCAGCGATGGATATCCCCCAAGACGCTTTGCCACCCGCCTGCGTGCTGTGCTTCAACGCCAACGATCCCAGCGGCGCCGGCGGCGTGGGCGGCGACATGGCCACCATCGCGGCCATGGGTGCCCATGCACTGCCCGTGATCACCACCCTGTTGCTGCGCGACACGGCTGAAATTTTTGACCAGCACCCCATCGACGCCGAAGTCATCGTCGAGCAAGCGCGCAACATCTTGGAAGACGTGACCCTGTCCGGCTTCAAGGTGGGCTTTCTGGGTTCGGCAGAAAACATCAGCGCGGTGGCCGAAATTCTGTCGGACTATGCCGAGGTGCCGGTGGTGAGCTACCTGCCGAACCTGTCGTGGATGGACGACGACGCGCAGCAAAGCTATCTGGAAGCTTTCCGCGAGTTGATTTTGCCGGCCACCGAGGTGTTGATTGGCAACCACAAAACCCTCACCGACTTTCTGCTGCCCGATTGGGAGTCCGACCGCCCCGCCTCACCACGCGAGCTGGCCGTGGCCGCAGCAGAGCGAGGCACGCCGCTGCTGTTGGTCACCGGGGTGATGCTGCCTTTGCGTGGCGCCGGCGCCACCCAGTTCATCGACAACGTGTTGGCCTCCGCCCAAGGCGCCATCACCGGTGAAAAGTTCGAACTGTTCGAGGTGGGTTTCATCGGTGCGGGTGAAACCCTCTCGGCGGCCATGGCGGCATTGCTGTCTGTGGGCAGCGAGGTTCACGCTGCCGTCGGTGAGGCGCTGCAATTTTTGGATCAGAGCCTGGATGCCGGTTTCCGCCCGGGCATGGGCAATGTCATTCCGGATCGCTTCTTCTGGGCCATTCCACCCGAAGAAGAGGGCTTGGAAGGCGAAGAACTTCTCACGCCCGACGCCGCCAACGATCCCCCCAACAACAAAAACGGAGGCCCACGCCGTGTCCACTGATTCCCGCACAACCAACGCTCAACTGTTTGAGCGCGCCCAGCGCAGCATCCCCGGGGGCGTGAACTCGCCCGTGCGAGCCTTCCGCGCCGTGGGCGGCACGCCGCGCTTCATCGCCCGCGCCGAGGGGGCTTACATGTGGGATGCCGAGGGCACCCGCTACATCGACTACATCGGCTCCTGGGGCCCCATGATCCTGGGCCACGGCCACCCCGCCGTGTTGGACGCAGTGCTGAGCGCCGCCCGCGAAGGCTTCAGCTTCGGCGCCCCCACCGAGCGCGAGGTGGAGTTGGCCGAGGCCATCATCGCCCTGGTGCCCAGCATCGAGCAAGTGCGCCTGGTGAGTTCGGGCACCGAAGCCGGCATGAGCGCGATCCGCCTGGCACGTGGTGCCACGGGCCGCAGCAAGATCATCAAGTTCGAAGGCTGCTACCACGGCCACGCCGACGCCCTGTTGGTGAAGGCCGGTTCGGGTTTGGCCACCTTCGGCCATCCCACGAGTGCTGGCGTGCCGCCCGAAGTGGTGCAGCACACGCTGGTACTGGAATACAACAACATCGCGCAGATCGAAGCCGCATTTGCCGCCCACGGCGCCGAAATCGCCTGCGTGATGATCGAGCCCATCGCCGGCAACATGAACTTTGTGCGCGCCGCCGTGCCGTTCGTGAAGCGCATCCGCGAGCTGTGTGACCAGCACGGCGCCCTCTTCATCTTCGATGAGGTGATGACGGGTTTCCGCGTGGCGCTGGGTTCGGCGCAAAGCCTGTACGCACAAGCCATCCCCGGCTTCACACCCGACATTTCGGTGTTCGGCAAGGTGATCGGCGGTGGCATGCCGCTGGCCGCGTTTGGCACCACGCGGCGCATCATGGAAAAGCTGGCGCCGCTGGGCCCGGTCTACCAAGCCGGCACCTTGAGCGGCAACCCGGTGGCCACGGCCTGTGGGCTGGCCACGCTGAAGGAAATCGCCAAGCCTGGTTTTTATGAGGCGCTGGCCGTCAAGACGAAGGCACTGGTGGCGGGCTTCCAAGCGGCAGCGGATGCCAACGGCATCCCGTTCTGCACCGACAGCCAAGGCGGCATGTTCGGTTTCTTCTTCGCCTCGGAGCTGCCGCAAAACTACCCGCAGGTGATGGCCTCGCACCAGCAGCGCTTCAACCGCTTCTTCCACGGTTTGCTGGATCGCGGGGTGTACCTCGCGCCGGCGCTGTACGAAGCCGGTTTTGTCAGCGCCGCCCACACCGAAGCCGACATCGCGGCCACGGTCTCCGCTGCGCATGAAGTCATGGCCGCCGAAGCCGCGCTGGGTGCCTGAGCGATGACGGTGCAACTCAGCGACTTCCAAGGCCAGCCCGCCCTGCGCCTGCGCGCCCCCGACGGCGCCCAAGCCACGGTGCTGCTGCATGGCGCACACCTCGTTTCGTGGGTGCCAGCCGGTGGCGAAGAACAGCTTTACCTTTCGCCCACCGCCCGTTATGGCGAAGGCACCTCGGTGCGCGGCGGCGTGCCGGTGATCTTCCCGCAGTTCAACCAACGCGGGCCGCTGCCGCGCCACGGCTTTGTGCGCAGCCGCGCTTGGCAACCGGTGGAGCAGGTGGTGCGCGGCGGTTGCGCCATCGGCGTGCTGCGGTTCGAGAGCGATGACACCACACGGGCGATCTGGCCGCACGATTTCAGCCTGGAACTAACCATCAGCATCACGGGCCGCGAGCTGGACATCGAGCTGGCCGTCACCAACACCGGCGAAACCGCCTTCGAGTTCACCGGCGCACTGCACACCTACTTGCGCTGCCTCGATGTGCTGCGCTTGCAGGTCGAAGGCCTGCAAAACGTGGCCTACGAAGACGCGGTGCTGAACCAGCCGGGCGAGCAATGGGGCGATGTGCTGACGGTGCTGGGCGAGCTGGATCGCATTTACTTCAATGTGCCTGGCCCGGTGACGCTGCGCGAACAAGGCCACCGCGTGCATCTCAGCCAAAGCGGCTTTGAAGATGTGGTGACCTGGACGCCCGGCACCGAACGCTGCGCCGCCCTGCCCGACATGCCCGACGACGATTGGCGCCAGATGCTGTGCATCGAAGCGGCACAGATCGCCAACCCGGTGCGCGTCGCGCCTGGCGAGGAGTGGATCGGCATGCAACAACTGCGCACCTGATATGCACCTGCACATTCTGGGCATTTGTGGCACGTTCATGGGGGGCTTGGCCGCCCTGGCCCGCGAAGCTGGCCACACCGTCACCGGTTGCGACGCCAACGTCTACCCGCCCATGAGCGACCAGTTGCGTGCCCTGGGCATCGAGCTGATCGAGGGTTATGGTGCTGAGCAACTGGCTTTGAAGCCGGACGTGTTCGTCATCGGCAACGTGGTCACACGGGGTGAGCGCTTCCCGTTGATGGAGGCCATCCTCAACGCTGGCGCGGCCTACACCAGCGGCCCGCAATGGTTGGCTGAACATGTGTTGCATGGTCGTCATGTGCTGGCCGTGGCCGGTACGCATGGCAAAACCACCACCACGTCCATGCTGGCGTGGGTGCTGGATCAAGCGGGTTTGCAGCCCGGCTTCCTGGTGGGTGGGGTGCCGCAAAACTTCGGTGTGTCGGCGCGTTTGGGGGCCTCCGGTGCGCCCTTCGTCATCGAGGCGGACGAGTACGACACCGCGTTTTTCGACAAGCGCAGCAAGTTCGTCCATTACCGCCCGCGCACGGCCATTCTCAACAACCTGGAGTTCGATCACGCCGATATCTTTGCTGATTTGGCCGCCATCGAAACCCAATTCCACCATTTGGTGCGTACCGTGCCCGCGCAAGGGCGGGTGGTGGTGAACCTGCGCGAAGAAGCGCTGGCACGGGTGCTCCAACGCGGCTGCTGGAGTGAGGTGGTGCATTTCGGCGCGCGCAAAGAAGTGCCCGGCGCCTTGCGTGCCCGGGGCGAGCCGCACGCTTTTGATGTGCTGCGCGGCAGCTTGAAGGTCGGGCGGGTCGAGTGGGCGTTGCTGGGGGAGCACAACCAGTTGAACGCCTTGGCCACGCTGGCAGCGGCTGAGCACGTCGGCGTGGCACCGGATCGCGCAGCGGCGGCGCTGAACCGCTTTGCCAACGTGCGCCGGCGCTTGGAGCTGCGCGGCGAAGCCGGCGGCGTCAAGGTGTACGACGATTTTGCACACCACCCGACGGCGATCCGCACCACGGTGGAGGGGCTGCGCCGCAAAATAGGGCCGGCAGAGCGCCTGTTGGCGGTGTTCGAACCGCGCTCTAACACCATGAAACTGGGCACCATGAAAGCCCAGTTGCCCTGGGCGTTGGAAGGCACCGATCTGAGTTTTTGCCACAGCGGCGGCCTCGATTGGGACGCCCGTCAAGTCTTAGCGCCTTTGGGTCAACGGGCCCAGGTTTGCGCCAACATCGACGCCACTGTGCAAGCCGTGGTGCGCGCCGCCCGCCCCGGTGACCACGTGCTGTGCATGAGCAACGGCGGCTTCGGCGGCATTCACGCCCAACTGCTGACCGCCCTGTCAGCGCGGACGGGGGGAGGCTGAGCGCGCCACCGCTGTCCGCGCTGCGCTCACTCAGTTGCGCGTCATCCCGGCGGACAGGGCTTCGGACAGCCATTTCAAGCTGTCCGCATAGTGCGCCCGAGACATCAAGCTCAGCCCGCCCTGCGCCGCCGCACCCTTCAGCTCGGTTTGCAAACGCTGCGCATGCCAGCGCAGCAAACTGATGCCATCGGCTGGCAGCGCTTCCGGGTTGCGCAAACACAGCACCAGCAAACGCAGGTGCTCCCGCTGCAAATTGCGGCGCATCAGCTCAACTTCTTGGCGGTTGCGGGCCTCTTTCCAGATCGCGTCTTGCAGGGTTTGGAACACCTCATCCAAGCGCAACGCGGAAGCCCGCTGTGCAGCCGGCAGGTAGTTGGGCGTATCGAGCACGCGCTGCACCGTCCCCGCATTGAAGATGCGGCTGAGCGCTTGCGATTGGTACTGGAGCACCAGCGTCGGGATGCTCACAGGCGATGGACGCCCCCACTCCCGATACTCAGGCGCAATGGCCGCCAAGAATTCCGGCTTGAAGCGGAAACTGCCCACCTCGAACAGCTCGGTCGTCAGCAGCCGCAGCGCCTCACGCTGGCGTGCGGCGTCAATGGGACGGTACAGCGGCCGCCCGGGCGCTTTGGGGTCTGGACGCTCCGCCGACATCCCCCCCACATGCTTGGCCAAAATCTCGGGAACACCTTGCAGGTGCCGGAATCCGCGCACCAATCCACGCCGAGCCCGTTGTACATCGTCACCCGGCTGGGGTTCGCGGTTTTGTACATGCGTCCACAACTCACGCGCCAAGCGGATTTTGCGCTCGCTCCAGCCCATCGGGTCATTGCCCAGATCGTGGCGGTTGTCCCGGGGATCGACCGCATTGGGGCCATCCACATCGGCATCGTCAGCGAAGGCCAACCCCGGCTCGTGGCTGCGCGAGGCAATGCGCTCCAACGCCTCGGCCTCTTGCTCAGGCGGTAACGGCTTGTAGGCGTACTCGATGGCCCAATAATCGTACGGCCCCAAGGTCGGCTGCACCATGGTCGTGCGGGGCTCGCCTCGCAGCGGCAGGTTGTAGGCGTTGTAATCCATCACCGAGCCGGAAATGCCTTGCTCAGCCGTCAGCACTGGGTTGCGCAAATGGGCGGGCGAAAACGCCGTCGAAGCGCGGAAGTTGTGCTTCAGCCCCAAGGTGTGCCCCACCTCGTGCATGATGGTTTCCTTCAGCACCGACTGCACGAACGCATCCGCCTCCGGGCTGTCTGGCGTCAGCTCGCCCCGGGCTTCGAGGATGTCCAGCGCAAAATGCATTTGCTGCGCAGCTTCGCTGGCGTAATGGCACTTGTCGCCGCTGTGATCGCGCTCCCACCAACTGCGCAGATTGGGCAGGGGCGGCGCGGGCGTGGCGTTCACGTCGTTCTCGACCAGCCACTGCCGGGGTGAGCGCGAAAACACGTCGGCCAACGCAATGTCAGCATCGATGATTTCGCCGCTGCGCGGATCGGCGTTGCGCGGCCCCACGGCCACCGAGGCATCCGACCCGATGTACCAACGGATCGAAGCGTGGTTGGCATCAAGGGTGTCAAAGTCCGCGCCCTGGGGCTGCTGGCGCACCTCAATGGCGTTTTTGAAACCGATGCGCTCAAACGCCTTGTTCCACTCCAGCACGCCCGCCGCCACCGCTGCACGGTAACGCTCAGGAATGTTCTGATCCAACCAGTACACGATGGGCTGAACCGGCTCCGACAGCGCCGCCGCCGGGTCTTTCTTCTCCAGGCGCCAGCGGTTGATGATGTAGACCTTCGGGTCGAACTTCTTCGGGTTGTGGCTGTAGTCGTGGTAGGCGTCGTTGAAGTGGCCGATGCGGCCATCAGCCACACGCGGGCGCATGGGTTGTTCGGGCAACTTGCGGAAGTTGTACACCACACCGACAAAGAAGCTGCGCGGATCGGGCAACGTCGATGGCAGCGACCACCCCGGTGCAGACGCCTGCTGCGACGGCGACGGCAAACGGGGCAGCACGTAATGCTGGCGCACGCTGATGCTGGTGGCGTTGTCTGTCCCTTGGGCCGACTCGATGCTCGAATTGCTGCGATCCAAACCAAAGGGCAGACGATAGGCCACCTCCACGGCGGAGCCATAGGCCATCAAGTCCCCCAGCAAGAAACCTGCGTCGATCAGCACCGATTTGCGTTCTGGGTGGGGCGCACTGGCCAGGGGCAAGGCGGCCAACAAGCTGTCCGAAAAGCTTTGGCTCACCGTGCGCTGCAAAGCAGGGTCATCTCCAGGACGAAAATCGGTGTTGCGGGCCAGCAACTGCATGCCACTGGGCGTGCGGCGGAACTCTATGAGCCAATTCGGCCCCATCTGCCCCGCGTACAGCCCCCGCTCCCCCGCCGACTGGCTGACGTTGACGCTGAACAACAGGGGTTGGTTGAGCAACTCGGCTGGAATTTCCAACCACACCCTGTCGTCCTTGCGCCACACGGGCACCAAACCCGGGGTGCATTGGGCCTCTCGCACCACTTCGGCAAAAGGCTTGCCCGCTTCAGCGGAGGTGGGCGCCCGGGGTTTGGCAGCGGGCGTTCCCGAGGCCGGTGTGCTGGCCCCAGCCCCACTGGCCGGGGCGGCAACAGGCTCAGGTGGCAGCGCAGTGCATGCGGCCACGCCACTGGTGCGGGCAGATCCAGCAGCCCCTTCGACCGCCGATTGCGCACCACCCACCCTCGGCGTCAGAAGCCCTGCCACCATCATGATGGCCACGATTCGCAGCAAACGCGGCTGCGACAAGGATGCAAAAAAGATCGGTACGGCTGACATGGCCCACAGTGTCGTGCAAGTTGGACTTCGAAGTGTCATTCATGCCTGAGCGCAATGGCTAAACTTGGTTCAATGCATGCCCCGACCCATCTGCTTTATTTGCATGGTTTTCGCTCCTCACCCCAGTCGATGAAGGCGCAGCGGCTGGCCCGGTGGGTGGCCGAACACCGACCCGATGTGCAGTATTGGTGCCCCCAACTGCCGCCTTCCCCACGCGATGCGCTGGACATGGTGCTGGCCGGCACCGCCGACTGGCCCGCCGAACGCAGCGCCGTGCTGGGCAGTTCGCTGGGCGGGTTTTACGCTTGGGTGGTGGCCGAACAGCGCCCCACCTGGCGCGCCGTGGCGATCAACCCCGTGGTGAACGCCGCACGTGACTTGGCCCGGCACATCGGCGAACAAAGCAACTGGAAAGACCCCACTGATCGGTTTTTCTTCCGCCCCGAGTTTGTGGACGCCCTGCGCGACATGGCCCCGTCTGCCCTCACCCGACCCGAACGCTACGCCGCCCTCATCGCCACCGGCGACGAAGTGTTGGATTGGCGCGAAATGCAGGCCCTTCATGCGCGAAGTCAGACACGCATCATCGAAGGCAGCGACCATGCGCTGTCGGATTTCGAGGCGCATCTGCCCTTCATCCTCCGTTTTCTCTCACTCCACGCCCCTGAGGCGTCTTGCTCATGACTCAGCGTCTTTCTTCCAAAGTCAGCATCATCACCGGCGCCGCTCAAGGCATTGGCCTGGCCACCGCGCTGAAATTCGCCCGTGAGGGCGCCATCGTCATCGCCGTCGATTTGCAGCAAGAAGGCGTGGACGCCACCGTCGCCGCTTGCCGTGAACTGGGCGCCACCGCCGAAGGTTTCGCCCTGAGCGTGACCGATCGTCCGGCCATCAACGCCATGGTCGCTGCCGTGAAGGAAAAGTTTGGCCGCATCGATGTGCTGGTGAACAACGCCGGCATCACCCGCGATGCGCGCCTGCAAAAAATGACCGAAGAGCAGTTCGACGCCGTGATCGACGTGAACCTGCGCGCCGTCTTCCACTGCGGCCAAGCCGTGGCGGACATCATGGTTGAGCAAAAGTCGGGCGTGATCCTGAACGCTTCGAGCGTCGTGGGCGTGTATGGCAACTTCGGCCAAACCAACTACGCGGCCACCAAGTTTGGCGTGATCGGCTTCACCAAGACGTGGAGCAAGGAACTCGGCCCCAAGGGCGTGCGCGTCAACGCCGTGGCACCGGGCTTCATCCTCACGCCGATGGTCGCTGCCATGCCGGAGAAGATCACCTCCACCCTGGCCGCTGACGTGCCGCTGCGCCGCCTGGGCCAGCCGGAAGAAATCGCCAACGTCTACGCCTTCTTGGCCAGCGACGAAGCCAGCTACATCAACGGTGTGGTGCTGGAAGTCACCGGCGGCATGACGCTCTGAGATCGCACCACGGGCGGCCCCATCGGCGACAATTCGCTGGTGATGTACGCCCTGTTCGATGATGCCGGCAAATTCCTCGCCGGCCGCGTGATGACCGAAGCCGACAGCTCGATGCAAATCGAGCTGGAGTCTGGCAAGCGCGTCAAAGTGAAATCCGCCAATGTGCTGCTGCGCTTCGACAAACCGCAGCCGGCACAGTTGCTCGCTGAAGCCCAAAAACAGGCCGTCGAGATCGACCTCGACATGACCTGGGAATTCGCCCCCGACGGTGAGTTTGGCTTTGCCGAGCTGGCGCGGGATTATTTTTCCGCCAGTGCTGGCCCCGAGCTGCAAGTGGCGATGCTGCTGCGCCTGTTTGAAGCGCCGCACTACTTCCGCCGCGCCGGCAAAGGCGTGTTCAAAAAGCAGCCGGACGACATCGTCAAGGCCGCATTGGCTGGCATCGAGCGCAAAAAGCAGCTCGCCGCGCAGATTGAGGCGTGGGCCGAAGAACTCGTGGCCGGCACCTGCCCGGCACCGGTGCGCGAGCAGCTCTACAAAATTTTGTTCAAGCCGGACAAAAACGGCGCCGAATACAAAGCCGTGGTGGACGCCGCCAAACGCAGCCAGCGCGCACCGCTGGATTTGCTGAAGGACGCCGGCGCCATCACCAGCCCCTACCAGTTCCACTGGAAGCGTTTCCTGTTTGAAACCTTCCCCAAGGGGGCCGGTTTCCCGCCGCTGCAAGCGCCCGAGATCACCGACGCACTGCCGCTGGCCGCCGTGCAAGCGTTCTCGATTGACGATTCGCAGACGACGGAAATCGACGATGCGCTCTCCGTCACCGGCTTGGGCAGTGGCGAGATTGTGTTCGGCATCCACATCGCCGCCCCGGCCCTGGCCATCGCGCCGGATTCGCCGGTGGACAAGGTGGCGCGAGATCGACTCTCCACCGTGTACATGCCGGGCTGGAAAATCACCATGCTGCCCGACGAGGTGGTGCAACGCTACACGCTGATCGAAGGGCGGGATTGCCCGGCGGTGAGCCTGTATGTGCGCATGGACGAAGCCACGCTGGCAATTCGCAGCAGCGAAACCCGGCTGGAGCGCGTGCCCATCGCCATGAACCTGCGCCACGACCAGCTCGACGAGGTGGTGACCGAGGCCAGCTTGAGCGGCGACGCCGTGGCCGAGTACCCGTTTGCGCCCGAGCTGGCGTTTTGCTTCCGCCTGGCCAAACATCTGAAAGCCCAGCGCGAGGTGGTGCGCGGCAAGCCCGAGCTGTTCAACCGACCGGACTACAACTTCCGCCTGGAGCGCGACGACACCGAGCACGCGCCGGACGGCAGCGAAACCGTGCGCATCACCGAACGCCGCCGGGGGGCGCCGCTGGACTTGATCGTGTCCGAAGCGATGATTTTGGCGAACAGCACCTGGGGCGGTTGGCTGGCCGAATGCGGCGTGCCGGGCATTTATCGCAGCCAAGCCAGCATGGCGCCGGGCGTGAAGGTTCGCATGGGCGTGAAACCCGCGCCGCACGCCGGCATGGGCGTGGCGCAGTACACCTGGGCCACCTCGCCGCTGCGCCGGTATGTGGACATGGTGAACCAGTGGCAGATCATCGCCTGCGCCCGCCACGGTCGCACCGCTGCACTGGTGGCGCCGTTCAAGCCCAAGGACGCGACGCTGTTTGCCATCATCTCCAGCTTTGACGGCGCTTATTCGGCGTACAACGGCTTCCAATCCAGCATCGAACGCTTCTGGACAATGCGCTGGATCGAACAGCAAGGCGTCACCGAGCTGGACGCCGCCGTGATGAAGGATGGCCTGGTGCGCGCCGACACGCTGCCGCTGGTGTTCCGCGCCCTGGGCTGCGAAAACCTGCCGCGCCACGCCAAGGTGCGGGTGCGCATCACTGGCTTGGACATGCTGACGTTGGAGGTTCACGCCAACTTGCTGACGCGCTTGGATGACATCGCCGCCAGCGCCAGCGACGACACCGAGGACGAGGACGACGCCCCGACCACCGGCGCCATCACCTTGGCCATCGATGTAGCCGATGGCGCCACCGAGGATCCTGCGTCCGCACCCGCCGCCTGATCCGTTCCACCGCCCTTCGCTCTGCTTTCTCGCCATGGCTTCGACTTCGCCCCGCTGGCGCCCCACCGCGATGCAAATCGCCCTCGCCTTGTCGGTGGGGGTGCATGGGGGGCTGTTGTCCCTGCGGCTGGCCGATCCGGAACGCTTCAATCGCTTGTTTGACGATCTGCCAATGCAGATCATCCTCGTCAATGCGCGCTCCGAAGAGGCGCCCATCGAAGCCCAGGCGGCGGCGCAGGTCAGCTTGGCCGGCGGAGGAGAGGCCGAGGAAGGCCGCGCCACCTCGCCCCTGCCCTCCTCAGAAACCGACACCCCCGGCGATGGCCCCGATGAGGCACAGCACAGCATCGCCCAGTTGCAGCAAATGCAAATGCAACTGCTGGCGCGGGTGCGCCAGGAGCTGGCCGACCTCGCGCCACCCGATCCCACCCGCACCTTAGACGCCAGCGAGCAAGCACGCCGCGAGGAGCTGCGCCGCCAGAAACTGCGCCAACTGGCGGAGATTGAAAAGCGCATCCAAGAGGAAAACGCCCGGCCACGCAAGCGTTTCATCAGCCCCGCCACACGCGAGGTGGTGTACGCGCTCTACTACGATGCGCTGCGCCGCAAAATCGAGGAACGTGGCACGCGCAACTTCCCCACCTACCAAGGGGAAAAACTGTACGGTGAATTGCTGATGAACTTCACCATCGATGCCACTGGGCGGGTGCGTCACGTCGAAGTCGTGAACCCCTCGAAAAATCCAGAACTGGATCGCCGGGCGCTGGCCATCGTGCAGACCGCCGCCCCCTTCGGCCCTTTCACCGAAGACATGCTGCGCGAAGCCGACGAAATCGTGGTGACCTCGCGCTTCCGCTTCACCCGCTCCGACCAGTTGGAAACCTCCCTCGGATCGTCGGATTCACGCTGACCCATGACGACCTCATCTTCCTCCACTTTGGCCCCGGATCGCTACGCGGTCATGGGTCATCCGGTGGCACACAGCCGCTCGCCTGCCATCCATGCTGCTTTTGCGCAAGCCACGGGTCAACACCTGACCTATGAGCGCGTGCTGGCCCCGCTCGACGACTTTGCCAGCACGGTGCGCACGTTCGCGGCGGCTGGGGCGCGTGGGTGCAACGTCACGGTGCCGTTCAAGTTTGAAGCGTTCGCGCTGTGCCCACGCGCCACGGCGCGTGCCACCCTGGCGGGTGCGGCCAACACCCTGCGCTTTGACGCCGAAGGTTGGCTGGCCGACAACACCGACGGCGCCGGCTTGGTGCGCGACATCACCCACAACGCCGGCGTGCCGCTGGCGGGCCGGCGTGTGCTGCTGATTGGCGCGGGCGGCGCTGCCGCTGGCGTGCTTGGCCCCTTGCTGGAAACGGCACCCGCCGAACTGGTGCTGGCCAACCGCACCCTGGCCAAGGCCGAAACCCTGGTGGCCAGCCATGCCGCATTGGCAACCCACCACGCGGTGACACTGCGGGCCAGCACCTTGGAGGAATGTGGCGCGGGTTTCGATGTGGTGATCAACGGCACCGCCAGCAGCTTGGGCGGCCAAGGTATCCCCGTCGGCGCCGAGGTGCTGGCACCGGGCGCTCTGGCTTTGGACATGATGTACGGCCCCGCCGCCCGCCCGTTCCTAGACTGGGCACAAGCGCACGGCGCCCAGGGACGGGACGGGCTGGGCATGCTCGTGGAACAGGCGGCGGAAGCCTTCGCCGTGTGGCGCGGGATGCGTCCGGACACGGCTGCGGTGCTCCAAGCCCTGCGGGCCGATGTGGATCAGGCCGCCCACTGAACCCCGTCCATGGCGCTGCCCACCCTTTCCCCACCCCGCCCCACGCCCCGCGTGCTGTTCTGGCAAGCCCTGCGGTTGATCGGCTTGCTGCTGCTGTGCGGAGTGTGTTTGCAGCTTTACTTTGTGGTGCGTGTCGCGTTGATGATCGTCATCGACCCGCAATCGACCACATTTGAGCGCAGTGAAATCTGGCGCCTGATGCGCGAACCCGACACCGCCCTGCAATGGCGCCAGACCTGGGTGGCGGACAGTGGCTTGTCCGTGCATCTCAAGCGGGCGGTGATCTCCAGTGAGGATGCGTCGTTCATCGAACACAACGGCGTGGACTGGGACGCCCTGCGCAACGCCTGGGAACGCAATCGCCGCGCCGAAGCCCGCGCCGAGCGTCTGAATCAACAACTGGAGCGCCGCCAAGAGGCCACCGGCCAAACCAGCCCGAACAAGGTCAGCGCCAAGATCATTGGCGGCTCCACCATCACCCAACAATTGGCGAAGAACTTGTTTTTGTCGGGTGAGCGCACATCGATGCGCAAGGCGCAGGAGTTTCTCATCACCTTCATGCTGGAGGGTTTGCTGAGCAAACGCCGCATTCTCACCATCTACCTGAACCACGTCGAATGGGGTGAAGGCGTGTTTGGTGCCGAAGCGGCGGCGCAGCGTTATTTCCGAGCTGCCGCCCATCAACTGAACCCGAGCCAAGCTGCTCGTTTGGCGGTGATGCTGCCCGCCCCGAAACGCTTCGAAAAACAGCCCCGCTCGCCTTATTTGAACAACCGCACTGCCCTGATCATTGGCCGCATGGGTGCCGCCGACCTCCCTTGATGTTCATGGATGACGATGACCTGCCCCTGGCCCACCACGCCGCCCGCTTGGTGGTCGAAGAAGGCTTAGAGTATGCCGAGGCCAAACGCAAAGCCGCACGCCAGTTGACCGGCGGAGGGCGTGGCCGTCGTGCCGAACTGCCCAGCGACGATGTGTTGGAAGACGCCGTGCGCGAGTACCTGGCCATCTTCGCCGCCGACACCCAACCCGGTGAACTGCGCGCCCTGCGCGAGCTGGCCCAGCGCTGGATGCAACGGGTGAGTGAGTTTCGCCCGCACCTGGGTGGGGCCGTTTGGCGCGGCACGGCCACACGTTTGTCCAGCCTGCGCATCGACCTGTATTGCGACGAGCCCAAAATGGTCGAAATCGCTTTCCTCAACCAGGGCTGGGACTTTGACAGCCGAGGCGGCGAGCGCGAAGGCCCCTTCGTGCTGACCTTGGCGGCCCCGTGTCGCGCTTTGGGCGAAAGCGTCACCCTGCACTTCATCGTTCACGATGCCGACGCAGTGCGCGGCGCCCTTCAGCCCGATGCACGCGGCCAAAGCTGGCGCGGTGATCTCCCCGCACTGAACCGCCTGCTCGCAAGCACCTAACCCAAGTCAATTGGACGTTGTTTTATTTTGAGCGACGTTCGTTGCCATAGGCTCCAATAAGCTAAAGTTCGGCACCCCGAAACCAGGCCGACCCACGCCGTGACGTGTCGTGCCCACCTTGATTGGAGTCTCCCCTCATGGATCTGCGCAAGCTCAAAACCCTGATCGACCTGGTCTCTGAGTCGAACATCGCCGAACTCGAAATCACCGAGAACGAAGGCAAAGTGCGGATCGTGAAGTCCGGCGGCGCCCCGGTGATGATGCAGGTTCAAGCCCCCGCCCCGATGGCCATGGCCGCCGCCCCCATCACCACCGCCCCGACCGGCGCGCCCGCTCCGGTGGCCCCGGCTCTGAGCGGCCATGTGGTCAAGTCGCCGATGGTAGGCACGTTCTACGCTTCGTCCACACCGGGCGGCAAGCCGATGGTGGATGTGGGCAGCGCCGTCAAGGAAGGCCAAGCGCTGTGCATCATCGAAGCCATGAAGATCATGAACGAGATCGAGGCGGACAAGGCCGGCACCATCACCAAGGTCATGGTGAGCAACGGCCAGGCGGTGGAATACGGTCAGCCGCTGTTCATCATCGAATAAGGCGCGGCCCGTCATGTTCAAGAAAATCCTGATCGCCAACCGGGGCGAAATTGCGCTGCGCATCCAGCGCGCCTGCAAGGAAATGGGCATCCAAGCGGTGGTCGTCTACTCGGAAGCCGACCGCGACGCCAAGTATGTGCGCCTGGCCGACGAAGCCGTGTGCATCGGCCCAGCCCCTTCGGCGCAGAGTTACCTCAACATGCCGGCCATCATCGCCACGGCTGAAGTGACGGACGCCGAAGCGATTCACCCAGGTTACGGTTTCCTGAGCGAAAACGCCAACTTCGCCGAGCGCGTCGAGCAAAGCGGTTTCACCTTCATCGGCCCGACGCCCGCCTCGATCCGCCTGATGGGCGACAAGGTGTCGGCCAAGCAAGCCATGATCGCTTCGGGCGTGCCCTGCGTGCCCGGCTCAGAAGGTGCGCTGCCGGACGATCCCAAAGAAATCACCAAAACCGCACGCGACATCGGCTACCCGGTGATCATCAAAGCCGCCGGCGGCGGCGGCGGACGCGGCATGCGCGTGGTTCACACCGAAGCGGCGTTGCTGCACGCGGTGCAAACCACCAAGGCGGAAGCCGGTGCGGCCTTCGGCAACCCGGAGGTCTACATGGAGAAGTTCCTTGAGAACCCGCGCCATGTGGAAATCCAGATCATGGCCGACCAGCACGGCAACGCCATCTGGCTGGGCGAGCGCGACTGCTCGATGCAGCGCCGCCACCAAAAGGTGATCGAGGAAGCGCCAGCCCCCGGCATCCCGCGCAAGACGATTGAGAAAATCGGCCAGCGTTGCGCCGATGCTTGCAAGAAGATCGGTTATCGCGGCGCCGGCACCTTCGAATTCTTGTACGAAAACGGCGAGTTCTACTTCATCGAGATGAACACCCGCGTGCAGGTCGAACACCCGGTGACCGAGCTGGTGACGGGCATCGACATCGTGCAAGCCCAAATCCGCGTGGCCGCTGGCGAAAAGCTGGCTTTCACGCAAAAGGACATCGGGGTGCGTGGCCACGCCATCGAGTGCCGCATCAACGCGGAAGACCCGTACAACTTCCTGCCGTCGCCGGGGCGCATCACGCTGTGGCACGCACCGGGTGGCCCGGGGGTGCGCGTGGATTCGCACGCTTACACCAACTACTATGTGCCGCCCAACTACGACTCGATGATCGGCAAACTCATCGTCCACGGTGACACCCGCGAGCAAGCCTTGGCGCGCATGCGCACGGCCTTGTCGGAAATGGTGGTGGAAGGCATCAACACCAACATCGCGCTGCACCGCGATCTGATGATCGACGCCGGTTTCGGCAAGGGTGGCACCAGCATCCATTATTTGGAGCACTGGCTGGCGGATCGTCGTCGCAGCTGATTGAAAGGAAATGGCCGATGGCCCTGTATGAACTCGTGCTGACGACGCCGCAAGCGTTGGTCGAACCCGTCTGCGATGCGCTGATGGACGAGCTGGAGGCGCTGTCGGCTTCCGTGGAAGACGCCGATGCCGACACCGAAGACGAACAACCCTTGTTCGGCGAACCCGGCATGCCGGCCCCGCGCCCGGGCTGGGATCGTTCGGTGATCAAAGCCCTGTTCGAGAACACCGAACAGGCCGAGGCCGCCCTCACCCTGCTGTTGGCGCAGGACTGGACGGAGGGGTTGCACGCCCAAGGCCTGCACCCCGTGGACGAACAGGACTGGGTGCGCCTCACCCAATCCCAATTCGCGCCGGTGGACATCACGCCCACGTTTTGGATCGTGCCGAGCTGGCACGAGGTGCCCGCCAGCGCGGAAAAAGTGCTGCGCCTCGACCCGGGTCTGGCCTTTGGCACCGGCACGCACCCGACCACGCGCATGTGCCTGGGCTGGATCGCCCACAACGCCCCCGCATTCGGCACCACCTGGCACCGTGTGCTGGACTACGGCTGCGGCTCGGGCATCTTGGCCATCGGTGCGGGCATGCACGGTGCGCAAGCTCTGGACGCGGTGGACATCGACCCCGCTGCTGTCGAAGCCACCACCGCCAACGCCGAAGCCAATGGCGTGGCGGTGAACGTCGGCCTGCCCGAGCTGGCGCAGGGGGAATACCCGCTGGTGCTGGCGAACATCTTGGCCACGCCGCTCAAGCTGCTGGCGCCGTTGCTGTGCAGCCATGTGGCCCCAGGTGGGCACCTGGTGCTGGCCGGCATTCTTGACCGCCAAGCCGATGAGTTGAAGCAGGCTTACGCCCCGTGGTTGCAGTTGGAAGTGCTGCAAGAACAAGAGGGTTGGATTCTCATGGGTGCCCAGCGTGCGCTGACCCACTGAGCGGCCATGGCATCATCCGCGCCATGAGCCTTCTCACCCGCTGCCACGCCTGCCACATGGTGTTCCATGTGGTGCAAGACCAGTTGAAAGTCTCCGAGGGCTGGGTACGCTGCGGACGTTGCGGTGAAGTTTTCAACGCCCTCGAACACCTGTTCGAAGCCGACGCCGCCGCTCCCGCTGGTGCCCCCACGCCGACGCCCCTCGCCGGCACCTCGGCCACCGAACCCGACTCCCAGTTGCACACCGATTTCGGTGCCAGCACCTTGGCGGCGTCGGACTTCGGGCCATTGCCAGCCCCGTCACGCCAACCACCGACGTGGGATCTTCCGCCGTTGACCACCGCACCGCCGCCGGTGCCAGCGGTCACCGCTGTGGCAGTGCCCGTCCCCGCGCTGACGGTGGTGCTGCCTCAGCCGCCGACGGTCACGCCACCCGCCGCCGATGGGCCAGCGCCCGCACCCGCCACCGAAGCCCCCCCTCAGCCACCCGCGCCAGCGCCCGAGCAACCTCCCGCTGCGTCCCCTTCCCCTGTGACGCCGCCACCGTCCACCGAACAACCGCCCCCAGCGCCTCCGGTACCGCCAGAAGCCTCCTCCACAGCGGCTGAACCCGTGGCCGTGACGGCGGACACGGCTCCCACCGTCCATCCTGTGCCCGGTTTTTTGCAAGATCCAGCGGCAGCACGCTGGTATCACCGCCGCTGGGCCCGCTGGATGATGGCCTTGTTGGCGCCATTGCTGGTGCTGTTGCTGGGGCTGCAAGTGCTGGTGCAGTACCGCAACGAACTGAGCACGCATTACACCGGCCTGCGCGGCTACTTGGTGAAGATGTGCAGTGTGGTGGGCTGTCAGTTAGAGAGTCCACGCGCTTTGGAACAACTGGTGCTGGTCAGCAGCAAAATTCAGCAGACCAGCGCCAAAAACGTGCTGCATCTGCGCGCCGAGCTGCACAACCGGGCACGCCATCCCGTGCGCACGCCATCCCTGGATCTGACCCTGACCGATGCCTACGGCCAGGTGCTGGTTCGTAAGATGCTGCAACCACAGGAACTGCGCAGCCCGGGAGAGTCGATCCGGGGCAGCAACAGTTGGCAGATCAGCGCGTTCATTGATGTGGGCACCTTGCCCGTGGCCGGCTTCTCGCTGGTCTTGTTTTACCCTTGATGGCACCGATTCCCCATGGCCAGTCTTGTCTGCGGTTCTCTTGCGTTTGACACCATCACCGATTTTCCCGGCCGCTTCGCCGAGCAAATCCTGCCTGATCAAGTTCACATCCTGAATGTTTCTTTTTTGGTGCCAACGCTGCGGCGCGAGTACGGCGGTTGCGCAGGCAACATCGCCTACAACCTGAATGCTCTGGGCGGACAGGCCGTGGTGCTGGCCGCCGTCGGGGGAGATGGCACGGGTTACTTGGCCCATCTGAGCCAACTGGGCATCGATGTGAGCGCCGTTCTCACCGACAGCGACAGCTACACCGCCCAAGCCATGATCATCACGGATCGGGACAACAACCAGATCACGGCATTCCATCCCGGTGCGATGCAATCAGCGCATCAAATCGGCTTGCCGGCCCGCGAGGACATTCGCCTGGCCATCGTTGGCCCTGACGGTCGGGAGGCCATGCTGCGCCACGCCCGTGACCTGAAAGCGGCGGGCATCCCGTTCATTTTCGATCCAGGACAAGGCTTGCCCATGTTCAACGGTGAGGAGCTGCGGGCCTTCATCGCGCAAGCCACCTGGGTGGCGGTCAATGACTACGAAGCGCGCATGCTGTGTGAGCGCACCGGCTTGAGTTTGGCGCAAATCGCCGACAGCCACCTGGAAGGCCTGCTGGTGACGTTGGGCGCGGAAGGCTGCGACGTGTGGGTGAAGGGCCACTGCACCCGCGTGGCCGGGGTGAAGGCCGATGCGGTGGTGGATCCGACCGGCTGCGGCGATGCATTCCGGGGCGGCCTGCTCTACGGTTTGGAACAAGGCTGGCCGCTGGAGCGCTGCGTCGAGCTGGGCAACCGGCTGGGCGCGCTCAAGATCGGCCATCGGGGTGGGCAAAACCACCCCATCGACCGCGCAGCCTGGGGCTGCGCGCCGCGCTGATCTCAGGGCTTGTTGCCCGTCGGGAAAGGCCAAGCGGCGTTGGGGCTCAGCGTGGTCTTGGCCGAGGGCGCAGCGGCGGGGGCCGGTGCTGCGGCAGCCTTCTTGGTGGCTGCGGCTTTCTTGGGCGCTTTGGCCGGGGCGGCGGCCTTGGGAGCTTCGTCCACAACGGCGGCGGGGGCCGGTGCTGCGGGTTCCGGCGTCACTTCGGGGACGGCTTCGGTCACTTTCTTGGCACTGGCGCGCTTGGCAGTGCTCTTGAGCGTGGGCTTGACCGGCGTCGCCGAAGCTTCTGCGATCACCGGAGCCGCTGCCTTTTTCTTAGCCGCTGCCTTCTTGGGAGCAGCCTCAGGTTCAACGGGTGCCGGTGCCACAGCGGCGGGTGCTTCAACAACAGCCGGTGCCTCCACGGCGGCCGGGGCAGCCGCCACCGTCTCGGTCACAGCGGCCTTGGCCACGCGCTTGGACGACTTCAGCGTCGGCTTGACCGGCGTGGCCGAAGCCTCAGCCAGCACAGGCGCGTCTGCGGTTGCGGTTTTGGTTGTCTTCTTGGTCGCCATGAACAAACTCCTTGAGAGAAATTTCGGGGAATAACAAGCCAGGGTTCAATCCCAGCTCAGGGCACCACCCGACTGGTACTCGATGACGCGAGTTTCGAAGAAGTTGCGCTCCTTCTTCAAATCGATCATTTCGCTCATCCAGGGGAAGGGGTTTTCCTCGTTCGGGAACAGCGGATCGAGGCCGATCTGAGTCGCACGCCGGTTGGCGATGTACCGCAGATAACCCTTGAACATCGCTGCGTTGAGCCCGAGCACGCCACGCGGCATGGTGTCTTCGGCGTAGGCGTATTCCAAATCGACGGCACGCAGGAACAGCGAGGTGATCTCGGCTTTGAACTCGGCGGTCCAGAGGTGCGGATTTTCCAGCTTGATTTGGTTGATGAGGTCGATGCCGAAGTTGCAGTGCATGGACTCGTCGCGCAGGATGTACTGGTACTGCTCGGCAGCGCCCGTCATTTTGTTCTGCCGACCCAGCGC
Source organism: Vitreoscilla filiformis (assembly GCF_002222655.1). GTDB lineage: Bacteria > Pseudomonadota > Gammaproteobacteria > Burkholderiales > Burkholderiaceae_C > Ideonella > Ideonella filiformis. The sequence continues at coordinate 3,276,047 of NZ_CP022423.1, forward strand.
CAAAATTTGCGTGAAGCCGACATAGAAGAACAGCCCTTCCATCAAGCAGGCAAAGACGATGAGCGAGCGCAGCAGCGTCTGATCGGCCTGCGGGGTGCCGGTCTTGAACAGGGGGTTCATGATCGCGTCGATGAACGGGATCAGGAACTCGTCCTTGTTCCGAATCGAGGGCACCTCGTGGTAGGCGTTGAAAATTTCGCTCTCATCCAGCCCCAGGCTTTCCACGATGTACTGGTAAGCGTGGGTGTGAATGGCCTCCTCGAACGCCTGGCGCAACAAAAACTGGCGGCACTCGGGCGCCGTGATGTGGCGATACGTGCCCAGCGTGATGTTGTTGGCGGCCAGTGAGTCGGCGGTGACAAAAAAGCCCAGGTTGCGCTTGATGATGCGGCGCTCATCGTCGCTCAAGCCGTGCGGGTCTTTCCAGGTGGCGATGTCCCGGCTCATGTTGACTTCCTGCGGCATCCAGTGATTAGCGCAGGTGGCGAGGTACTTTTCCCAGGCCCATTTGTACTTGAACGGCACCAACTGGTTGACGTCGGTTTGGCCGTTGATGATGCGCTTGTCGGCCACGTTCACCCGACGCTGGCCGGGTGCCAAGTTGTCAGACTGAAGCGTGGCCGCAGAAGGCGACATGGCCGGGGAAGTCCCGCCCAGCGGGAAATCGTCATCGTCGAAGTTCAACATAGGGAGGGCGAATTATCGTGATTCAGGGGGTTTTGACAACGGCCAAAAAGGGCAAAACCCACGCCCCGAAGGCCGTGGGTCGCCCCGCCGTCACTGACAGGCTTCGCAGGTGGGATCGTCCACACCGCAGAATTTGATGTCGGTGGCCGGCACCGAGGCACTGGCCGCTGCCAGCATGGCTTGGGCCTGACGCGCCACCGCATCAAGCGCCGCTGACATGCCACCGCTCGAACCGGCCCCACCACCTTGGCTGGGCACCGCATTCAGCGCCCCGGCGGAGATGGTGGACTTCTCAGCGTGCGTCGCCCCCATGGTGCGCAGGTAGTAGGTGGTTTTGAGGCCACGCGTCCACGCCAGCTTGTAGGTGTCGTCCAGCTTTTTGCCTGAAGCGCCCGCGATGTAGATGTTGAGCGACTGCGCTTGGTCGATCCACTTCTGGCGCCGCGATGCAGCCTCCACCAACCAACGGGCATCGACCTCAAAGGCCGTGGCGTACAAGCGCTTGATTTCCTCGGGCACGCGGTCGATGCGACGCAAGCTGCCGTCGTGGTGTTTCAAGTCCATCACCATGACGCTGTCCCACAGGCCCAACTTCTTGAGGTCACGCACCAGGTACTCGTTGACCACGGTGAACTCACCCGACAAGTTGGATTTGACCGACAGGTTGCCAAAACACGGCTCGATGGACGCATCCACGCCGATGATGTTGGAGATGGTCGCCGTGGGCGCGATGGCCACGCAGTTGCTGTTGCGCATCCCGAACTGAGCGATGCGTCCGCGCAGCGCCGCCCAATCCATCGTGCTGCTGCGATCCACCTCGACATAACCGCCGCGTGCCTGGGCCAGCAGCTCCAGCGAATCCAGCGGCAGGATGCCTTGGCTCCACAGCGAACCCTCGTAGGTGCTGTAGCGGCCCCGCTCGGCGGCCAGATCGGTGCTGGCCCAATAGGCGTAGTAGCACAGTGCTTCCATGGAGCGGTCGGCGAACTCCACCGCTGCGGCACTGGCGTAAGGCGTGTGCAGTTGGTACAGCGCGTCTTGGAAGCCCATCACGCCCAGACCCACCGGACGGTGGCGCATGTTGGCAGTGCGGGCCTTGGCCACGGCGTAGTAGTTGATGTCGATGCCGTTGTCGAGCATGCGCATCGCTGTCGAGACGGTGCGCTTGAGCTTGTCGTGATCGATTTCCTTGCCGTTGGCGCCGTCCTTCAAATGCTGCGCCAAGTTCACCGAGCCGAGGTTGCAGACGGCGATTTCTTCCTCGTTGGTGTTCAGGGTGATTTCGGTACAGAGATTGCTTGAATGCACCACGCCGACATGCTGCTGCGGGCTGCGCAGGTTGCAAGCGTCCTTGAAGGTGATCCAGGGGTGGCCGGTTTCAAACAGCATGGTCAGCATCTTGCGCCACAGGTCTTTGGCCGGCAGACGCTTGAACAGCTTGATCTCGCCACGATCCACCGCCGCTTCGTAGGCCACATAAGCCTGCTCGAAGGCCGTGCCGATCTTGTCGTGCAGATCCGGGCAGGTGGAAGGTGAGAACAGCGTCCACTGGCCACCTTCCATCACCCGCTTCATGAACAGGTCGGGCACCCAGTTGGCGGTGTTCATGTCGTGGGTACGACGACGGTCATCCCCCGTGTTTTTGCGCAGCTCCAGGAATTCTTCGATGTCCAGGTGCCAGGTTTCCAAGTAGGCACACACCGCACCCTTGCGCTTGCCACCGTTGTGCGCCAGACCGGCCACGGTTTGGTAGGACTCGTCGGTGTCCACCTTCAAATCGACCACCAGGGCCTTGGGGGTGATCGGGCGCACCGAGCGCACCCGCGAGAACACCACCCCTTCGTGCTCGATCCAATTGCGCTTGCTCAGCGCTTGGCAGCCCAGGCGCTCGGCCAGCTCGGGCACGGCGGGAATGCGCAGGTCAATGCTGGTGGATTCACCGTCAAAGTGAGCCACTGAGCCATCACTGCGCACGCCATCATGCTGATGCTGGCGGGTGCGTTTCTGGCCCGACACGGGCACGCCCAGGCGCAGCATCTGATACCGCACGCCATGCGCCAGCGCCTCGGATGCCGACGTGAACGTCAGCTCCTTGCCGCGTGACACACAGCCATCGGTTTCCAACAAACCTTGCACCAAGGCCAGCGTCTGGGTGCGCGGCAGGTGCGAAAAACGCCGCGCAATGCGCTTGGCGTGGTGGCGGTCGTACAGGTCGGCATACTCGAACGGCAGCGTCGGGGCACCGGCGCCGGTGATGCGGCCCGTGGTGCCATCGCGCAGTGCGCCACGGCCAGATGCCCAGTGGATTTGCAGGTAGCTGTCCCCGCGTGCGGTTTCCCAGAAGTGGATGCCACGCTCGCTCAGGTAAGCCCGCACGAACGCCAAGTGCTCATCACGCTGCGGGTTGCCGGACACGCCCCATTGCATCGCGTCTTTGGACAGATGGCCGTCACCCAACAAAATGCCGTAGAGCCGCGCATCGTCCTCGGTGAAACCAGGCACCGACACCACTTCACGCGGGATGGCAAACCCCACGTAATCGCCCGCCACGAGCCGGCCCGACTCCACCCAAGCCGGCTGCACCTTGCCCTTGGTCAGCCACGCCTGGGTGCGCTCGCCCGCTTGTTCCATCGGCACGCCTTGCAGCGCCCAGAACGGGTGCGCGTCGGTCACTTCGATGGGTTCGATGCTGTGTTTGATGTCCAGCGCCAGCATCGGGTCGGTCTGGTTGTAGACCATCCGTTCGGTGATCTCGCGATACTGGCCGCTGTGGCCCAGCACCAAGTCACCGGGGCGCAAGTCACGGATCGGGCGGGCACCCTCGGCGGTTTGCACCAGGGTATCGGGCGCAAAACATTGGTTGACCGCCACCGCCGTGTCGTTCACCACCTTGAGGAACGGCACCACGCCTTGGCTCTTGCCGTTCGTGCCCTTGATGTAACTGCCCAGGGCGCGCACGTTCGACCAATCGTTGCCCAGACCGCCGGCAAACTTGGACAGCAGCGCGTTTTCCTTCAGCGCCTCGTAAATGCCTTCCAGATCGTCCGACACCGTGGTCAGGTAGCAGCTCGACAACTGCGAACGCCGCGTCCCCGCGTTGAACAGCGTGGGCGTGCTCGACATGAAATCGAAGCGAGAGAGCACGTTGTAGAACTCGATGGCCCGGGCCTCGCGCTCCTCTTCGTTGAGAGCCAAACCCATCGCCACCCGCATGAAGAACGCCTGCGGCATTTCGATGCGGCGCTCGCCAATGTGCAGGAAGTAGCGATCAAACAGGGTTTGCAGGCCAAGGTAATCGAACTGCAAGTCGCGCTCGGGTTGGAGCGCAGCGCCCAGGCGAGTCAGGTCAAAACTCAGCAGTTTTTCATCCAGCAGCTCGGCATTCACGCCTTCTTGGATGAACTGCGGGAAGTAGCTGGGGTAGCGCGTGGCCATTTCTTCCTGCGTCACCTCTTGGCCCAGGATGTTCTGGCGAATGGTGTGCAGCAACAGGCGGGCAGTGGCGCGGGTGTAGGCCGGATCGGTTTCGATCAGCGTCCGCGCAGCCAGAATCGCAGCCTTGTAGACCTCCTCGATGGGCACACCGTCGTAAAGGTTGCGCAGGGTTTCCGCCAGGATGGGCTCGGGGCGCACGTCTTCACCCAAGCCCGCGCAAGCCGACGACATCAGGACAGCCAACTTGGCCTCATCCAGCGGCTGACGCTGGCCGTTCACCACCACATGCAGCACGCGCTTGGCAGCGGCAGCCGCCGCCGCTGCGGCGGCAGCCTCAGCGGCCAGGCGGGCGCGCTCTTGGGCGTGGCGTTCGCGGTAGAGCACGTAGGCCCGGGCGACATCGTGGTAGCCGCCGCGCATCAGGCTCAACTCGACGTGGTCTTGCACGTCTTCAATGTGGAAGGTGCCGCCGGTCGGGCGCGAGCGCATCAGGGCGCGCACCACGATTTGCGTCAACTCCTCGACGGCTTCGCGCACCGTGACCGACGCTGCGCCTTGCGCGCCACGCACCGCCAAAAACGCCTTCATCAGCGCGGTGGTGATCTTGTGAGGCTCGAAACTGGCCACTGCGCCATTGCGGCGAATGATGTGGTAGTTCGCGTAAAGATTGGCGGTGACAGCCGGCTTGGTGGCCGGACGCTCGGCTTCAGCCACGTCGGAGCTGTAGGCGGACGATTGCATGAGACCCCTTCAGTTCAGGAAAACGACAACACCCGGGCCACCCCATGCCAGCAGCAATGCCATGGATGGGCCAGGAAAACAGTGGGAAATAGGGAAACTCGGCTGCTCTTGCGAAAAGGGCAACCCGCGTCAGTTCCGGAGCAGAACGCTCACGGCCCCGCACATAAGGGAGAGAGGGCACGCCCGACAACAGCGCACAAAAACGCGGCAAAACAACGGTGAATGTGTGCGGTAGACATGGCGGCGATTCCGAAGCAGAAGGTTAGCACAGCCAGGCCCAGACACTACATCTGGTGTCCGCCAACCCTAGAAACACTAGCGCTAGCGTCACAGTCTCTTGACAAGCCTCAGCCAAACCGCTTGGCTTCCTCAGAAACAACGGCAGCCGACAGGCTGGCAAAGCACGCCGCTGGCCAATCGAGATGAGCGCGCAATTGGGCCCAGTCAAAGCCTGGGCCTGGGTCGGCCTTGCGCCCAGGGGCCACATGCTCATGTCCCGCCACAGCCCGCAACGACGGATACCGCCGCGCCAGCGCCAACAACAAGCGCACCAAACTGGCGTACTGAGCGGGCTCAAACACGTCCCCTTCCAAGCCTTCCAGCTCGATACCGACGGCGTAATCGTTGCAATTGTCCCGCCCCTGCCACGACGAGCGTCCCGCATGCCACGCCCGCCGATCGGTGGCCACACATTGCACCACCTCGCCATCGCGGCGCACGAAAAAGTGCGCCGACACCTCCAAGCCCCGGATTTGCTCAAAAAACGGATGGGCTGTCCAATCCAACTGATTCTGAAAAAACGCTTCGACCTCGGGGCCACCGTACGTCCCCGGTGGCAAGCTGATCGAGTGCAACACCACCAAATCCACCCCGGCCTCCGGTGGACGCGGCCCATGATTCGGGGACGGCACCCAACGGGCACCGAACCACCAACCGGCGTCATTCCAAGTGTCAGAGGTCATGGGTGTCATCGACGCAATCGTCTGCGGTAATGCCCAGCCGGGCCATGCGATAGCGCATTTGTCGCAGGGTCAGGCCCAAACGCTGCCCTGCCGCCGTTCGATTGAAACCATGCTCCTGCAAAGCACGAACCAGGATGCCTCGTTCGACGTCGTCCAAATAACGCTCCAAATTGCAGGGCAGGCTGTCTGCACGGGTGGCGAACGCTGGTTCGGCTGCCGCAGGCACTGGCGGTGAAGCGATGAGCCGTGCCACCACGTCCTCTTCGGGCGGCAGCACCCACAGCCCCGCTTGTGGGGTCGAGAGAGGATCAAGCGGAAGCTCTGCGGCACCTGGCTCCGCCTCGTCCAAACCGAGATCGGCGACTTCGATCACGGCATGATCCCCCAACGCCATGGCGCGCATGAGCATGTTTTCTAACTCGCGCACATTGCCGGGAAAATCGTAGGCTTTGAGGGCCTCCTGCGCAGGCGGCGACAACGCAGGCACCATGCCCAACCCAGCCTCCTGGGCCAGGCGCGCCAGCAACGCTGCGGCCAGCAATGGCACATCGTCCCGACGCTCACGCAAGGCCGGTACGGTAATGGCGATGACGTTCAGCCGATAAAACAAATCCTGCCGAAAACGCCCAGCCGCAACTTCCACCGCCAGATCGCGATGGGTGGCGCTGACGATGCGCACGTTCAGCGGCATCTCCATCACCGCCCCAACAGGCCGCACCGCCCGCTCTTGGATGACCCGCAACAGCTTGGCTTGCATGGTCAAGGGCAAGTCGCCAATCTCGTCCAGAAACAACGTGCCATGGTTGGCGGCCTGGAAAAACCCCTCTCGGTCTTCTTGAGCCCCGGTGAACGCCCCTCGCCGGTAGCCAAAAAACTCTGCTTCGAGCAGATTTTCAGGAATCGCCCCGCAGTTGACCGCGATGAAAGGCAACGTGGCCCGCACACTGACTTCATGGATGGCCCGCGCCACCAACTCCTTGCCGGTGCCCGACTCGCCATGCACCAGCACAGGCGCCATGCTGCGCGCCACCTTTTGAACCAAGCTGCGCACTTGGCACATGGCTTGTGAAGCCCCCACCAAACGATCCAGCGCAATGCTGCGCACAGCGGTGGCCGCTGGGGCTGGGGTCTGTCCGCTCTTGCGTCCCATCGCGGCGGACACCACCCCCCGCAACTGCCGTAAATCCACGGGTTTGGTGAGATAGTCGAACGCCCCGGCTTTGAGGGCACTGACCGCGTTTTCCGCTGAACCGTACGCAGTGACCACGATCACGCGCTCCGCACGCCCGGCCTCCTCCAACCGGCGCAGCAACACCATGCCCGACTCGTCGGGCAAGCGCATGTCGGTGATCACCAGTTTGAAGCGCCGGGTTTGCAACTGCCGCCACGCTTCTTGAACACTGCCGGCAGTCTCCACCGTGTAGCCCTCACGCAGCAGGGTCAACTCGTACAACGTCAGCAGATCGGGTTCGTCATCCACCACCAGGATGGCATCGGCGCGGGAAATGTCAGTCATGGCCTCCTCAAGACGTTGCAGGCGCGCACGCACTCAGCGAGCCCCAGGCCACGCTGCCCGCCGCATGACCACGCTGAACACATTGGGGTGCGATGTGTCAGGGCGGTGTTGGTAATCGATCATGGCACCATGCCGCTGGCACAGCTCACGGCAGATGTACAGCCCCAGCCCAGTGCCCCGGCTGCGCGTCGAGTGGAAAGGCTCGAACAAGTAACGCTCCACATCGGGCGCGATGGGCTCACCTTGGCTCCCGACCCACAAGCGCACATGCGCCACGCCCTCATCGGACACCCCCAACCACACCGCCTCCGGTGCGGATGCGGTATGACGCCGTGCGTTGTCCAGCAGGTTCACCACCACACGGCGCAAATGGTGAACATCGAAGAACACCCCGACCGGCCCAGGGGGCAGCGTCAGCCGCAGCAGGCTGCCTGGACTGCGTGCCACCCCGGCGGTGCGGCACCACTCCTGCACGATGGCCTCGGTTTCAGTCGCCAAGTCCAGCACGCTCGACGCCACGCTGCCAGCAGGCGCCGCCTCCAACACGTCCTCCACGATGCGCTTGAGCCGCTCGACGTTGTCCGCCACGATGCGCCCGAGCAATTGCTGATCAGGGCGCAACTCGTCCTCCATGAACAACTCATTGGCCTGCGCAATGGCGGCCAACGGGTTGCGAATCTCATGCGCCACACTGGCGGCCATGCGCCCCATCGTCATGAGGCGCTCCTGCCGCTGGCGCGCTTCCACGCTGCTGGACTCTTCCAAAAACACCACCGCCAACCCCTGCGGATCGGCCGGCGGCGCCCCCGACACACTCGATGCCACTGGTCGCTGCGTACAACGGATGCGCATGCGAATGGCGCGGGGTGGATGGTGCTCGTAGGTCAACGTCAGATCGGTGCCCACAGGAGGCCAGTGCCCCGAAGAAAACGCCCGTTCCACATCACGCCACAGCATCCACCAGCCTGGCCGATCCTGCAACGAAAACGGTGCCTCGGGGCCATCCCCCTCCCCTTGTTCAGCCAGCAACGCCCGGGCTGCCGGATTGGCCACCCGCACACTGGCTTGAGCATCCACCACCAGAATGCCTTCGGCCATTTCATCGATCACCAACCGGTTGAGTTCGGCTTGTTGCCGCGCCATCGCCAGGCTGTGGAAGGCCGTTCGTTCTTCGCTGGCGGCCCAGTTGGCCAACTGTCCGGCCACCAGGGTGATGATGAACAGCCCCCCGCCCGCCAAACCCGATTGCATCAACAAGCCCGCCACATCCCCGCCCTGAGCGGCGCGATCCAGCGCCACGCCCAGCATCACCAGCGTCACCGCAGCGGAGGTGGCCAGGGCGGGCAGCCAAGTACACAGCACCCCAGCCATCAGCACGGGCAACACCAGCAACGCAGCGAAGTTGAAGGAGGAGTTGTTGTCCAGCGCGTGCAAGGCACTGAAGACCAAGACATCGGCCCCAATCGTCAGCCACCACTGGCGCATGTCGATGCGGCCACGCACCAGCGTGCGCACCTTGGGCCACAACCACACCCCCAGCGCCTGCGCAGCATAAGCGCCACAAATGAGCAGCGAGGCCCCCGGTTCACCACGCCGCAGCACGAACCAAGGCAGCACCTGCATCACCACCAGCGACAACCCCAGCACCGCCCGGGCTGACACATACGTCGCCAACAGCTCGTGAATCTGCTCTTCTGAGCGCCAACTGCGGGACAGCAGGTTGTCAGGCAAGGCCGATGGCGTACTCATCCGACATCCACCCCGATCATTGCGCCCGGTGCAGCAGCACTTCCATCACGAACCGCGAGCCCACGTAAGCCAGCAGCAGCAGCAACGCCCCGGCGTAAATCCAGCGCGTGGCCCGTCGTCCGCGCCAGCCACGCCAAATGCGCCCGGCCACCAAGTGGGCGAAGGTCATCCACCCCAGCAGGGACAGCACCGTCTTGTGATCCCAGCGCCACTGCCCGGAAAACACCCCCAGCAACAGCGCCGCCGTCAGCACGGCAAACCCAGCTTCAACAAAACGGAACGTCAAGCGCTCCAAACGCAGCAAAGGCAGGCCGAACGTGGCCGTCACCGGGGCATGCGACTGGCGCTGGCGCAAGTGGCGGTCGGTGGTGTCCAGCATCAGGGCATGCAACACAGCGGCGCCGAACAGGCCATACGACGTCAGGCCCAACAGCCAGTGCAAGGGCGCTAGGCTGGAATGCGCCACCATCGGCAGCTCCCCCGGAAAGACCCAGGCCAAGCCGACCACCACGACCCCGCCCACCGCCAACGCCCGCCGCACCCCCGCCACGGGCAGCAGGTGGCTCTCGATGCCATGCACCAACAGCACCAGCCACCCAGTGAGCGACAACACCGGCGCAAAACCGATGCGCCAGCCCGCTTGCGTGGCATCAAACACACCGGCAGACACCAGCAGCACCACACCGTGCAGCAACCAGCCCAAATGCAGAGCCCGGACGGGCCAGGCACGTTCAGCCGCAACCGGTGCCGCTGCCGCCGCGTAGGCCAACAGCGTCAAAGCAACCCAGGGCGTTCCAGGGGGGGCAGATAAAATCATCGCCACAGTTTACTGGCGCCCATGAGCCGCACCGTGTGTCTCAGGCGTTGCAGTGCAGCAACCGCTCACCTCATGGCCTCTTCACTCACCGAACGTCTATCGCGCCTGGTCAAAACCATGCGCGGCCAAGCCCGCATCACCGAAGACAACGTGCAGGACATGCTGCGCGAAGTGCGCATGGCGCTCCTCGAAGCCGACGTGGCCTTGCCCGTGGTGCGGGACTTCATCGCCCGCGTCAAGGAAAAGGCGCTGGGCCAAGAAGTGATGGGCTCGCTCAACCCCGGCCAATTGCTGGTGAGCATCGTTCACAAAGAACTGGCCACCACCATGGGCGAAGGCGTGGCAGACATCAACCTCGCCGCCCAGCCGCCCGCCATCATCCTCATGGCTGGTCTGCAAGGCGCGGGTAAAACCACCACCACCGCCAAGCTTGCCAAGCACCTGATCGAAAAGCGCCGCAAGAAGGTGTTGACCGTCTCGGCGGACGTGTACCGCCCCGCCGCCATTGAGCAGCTCAAGACCGTCACCAAACAAGCCGGGGCGGAATGGTTCCCCTCGCAGCCGGATCAAAAGCCGCGTGACATCGCCCTGGCCGCCGTCGATTACGCCAAAAAGCACTACTTCGACGTGCTGCTGTTCGACACCGCTGGCCGCCTGGCCATCGACGAAGCGTTGATGGCCGAAATCCGCGACCTGCACGCCACCCTGAAGCCGGTAGAAACGCTGTTCGTGGTGGACGCCATGCAGGGCCAAGATGCGGTCAACACCGCCAAGGCCTTCAAGGAAGCGCTGCCGCTGACCGGCATCATCCTCACCAAACTCGATGGCGACTCGCGTGGTGGTGCGGCCCTGTCGGTGCGTCAAATCACTGGGGCGCCGATCAAGTTTGCGGGCGTGTCGGAAAAGATTGACGGGCTGGAAGTCTTCGATGCCGACCGCCACGCTGGGCGCGTGCTGGGCATGGGGGACATCGTCGCCCTGGTCGAGGAAGTGCAAAAGGGCGTCGATCTGGACGCGGCCAAGAAGCTGGCCGACAAGATGCGCTCGGGCGACAACTTCGACCTGACCGACTTCCTCTCCCAACTCGGGCAGATGAAGAAGATGGGCGGTTTGTCCAGCCTGGTGGACAAACTCCCGACCCAACTCGCCGCCAAAGCCGGCCAAGCCGACATGGCCCGCGCCGAACGCGACATGCGCCGCATGGAAGGCATCATCCTGTCAATGACGCCACTGGAGCGCAGCAAACCCGAACTGATCAAGGCGAGCCGCAAACGCCGCATCGCGGCCGGGGCGGGCGTTCAGGTGCAGGAAGTCAACCGCCTGCTCAACCAGTTTGAGCAGATGCAAGGCATGATGAAGAAGATCAAAGGCGGCGGCTTGATGAAAATGATCAAGCGCATGGGCGGCATGAAAGCCATGAAAGACATGCTGCCGCCCGGCATGGGCCGATAAAGGCCCACCCCTGCACACCCCAATCAGCTCAGCAGCGCTTTCGCAAACTCGCGGGCGCTGAAGGTTTGCAGGTCTTCCAGCTTCTCGCCCACACCGATGAAGTAAACCGGGATCGAACCGAGCTGGCGCTCGCGTGACCACAACGCGATCGCCGCCAGCACGCCACCCTTGGCGGTGCCGTCCAACTTGGTGACGACGAGGCCGGTCAGCGTCAACGCTTCATCAAACGCCTTCACTTGGTTGAGCGCGTTTTGGCCGGTGTTGCCATCGACGACCAAGAGCACTTCGTGCGGCGCGGTGGCGTCCGCCTTGGCGATGACGCGGCGCACTTTGCGCAGCTCTTCCATCAGGTGCAACTGCGTCGGCAACCGGCCAGCGGTATCGGCGATCACCACGTCGCAGCCGCGTGCGCGGCCAGCGTTGACGGCGTCAAAACTCACCGACGCCGGATCGCCGCCCTCTTGGGAGACGATTTCCACGCGGTTGCGATCCGCCCACACCGACAGTTGCTCCCGTGCAGCGGCGCGGAACGTGTCCGCTGCGGCCAGCAGCACACGGCAGTCGGCTGCCGCCAAATGGTGGGTGAGTTTGCCGATGCTGGTGGTCTTGCCCGCACCGTTGACGCCCACCACCATCATCACCGTGGGTGTGTACTCACCCACAACCAGCCCCCGCTCCAGCGGGCCCAACAGTTCGGTGATGGCCTCGATGAGCAGTTCGCGCACCTGTTGAGGGTCGGTGGCCTTGGCTTCCTTGACACGCCGGCGCAGATCTTTCAGCAAGAACTCGGTGGCTTTCACGCCCGCGTCGGCTTGCAACAAAGCGGTTTCCAGCTCCTCGTACATTTCCTCGGTGAGCTGGGTGCCCGTGAACACCTGGGCGATGGCCGAGCCGGTGCGCGACAAACCCTTACGCAATCGGGCCATCCACCCCTCACGCTCTGGCGGCGGCGCGGGGGCCGGTTCGGGCGACGGGGACGGTGCCACCACAGGAGCCACCCCTACAGGCGGCGGCACCTCCACAGGCACCGGACTCGGAGCAACTGGTGCAACCACAGCGGCAGGAACCACCGGGACGGACGGAGCAGCGACCGGAGCCGCGACCACCACTGCTGGCGTTGCCGTGGGGGCAGGTGCAACCGCAACGGGAACCTCAGGCGAAGATGCTGGAGCCGTCGGCTCAACGGGCGGTGCGACCTCAGGTGCAGGGGCCGGCGAGCCTCGGAATTCAGCGATCTTCCGACGAATGAAACTGAACATGCGGAAATCGAAGGAAAAAACGGGTATGGCTGTGCATCTTGCCTCAACTGCCCCCCCGCTTCGCAGTGCTTTTTGCCTTGGCCTTTGAAAATTTTTTGCATTTTTTTCATCAACCACTTGCCAAAAAGCCGAAATCACTTCTAGAATGCGAAGCTTCTGAGGCGCTTTAGCTCAGCCGGTTAGAGCGACGGAATCATAATCCGCAGGTCCGGGGTTCGAATCCCTGAAGCGCCACCAAGATTCAACGGCCCGAACATGCAAATGTTCGGGCCGTTTCTGTTTGTCCAGCGCCCTGGCTCTACCCCAGCTTTCGCCCTGCCGCCATGAGCAAAAAAGTCTTCATCCGCACCTTCGGCTGCCAAATGAACGAGTACGACTCGGACAAGATGCGCGACGTTTTGAACGCCGCCGAAGGCTACGAACTTACCCAAGACGTTGAAGAGGCCGACCTGGTGCTGTTCAACACCTGTTCGGTGCGCGAAAAAGCCGCCGAAAAAGTGTTCTCCGATCTGGGCCGAGTCAAGCATCTGAAGAAAAAAGGCGTGCTGATCGGCGTGGGCGGCTGTGTGGCCAGCCAGGAAGGCGCAGCCATCATCGAGCGGGCACCCTTCGTCGATCTGGTGTTCGGCCCGCAAACGCTGCACCGCCTGCCGCAGATGATCGAGCAGCGTCAAAGCCAGCGCCGCGCCCAGGTGGACATCAGCTTCCCCGAAATCGAGAAGTTCGACCACCTGCCCCCAGCGCGGGTCGAAGGCGCCAGCGCGTTTGTTTCCATCATGGAAGGCTGTTCGAAGTACTGCACTTACTGCGTGGTGCCGTACACGCGGGGTGAGGAAGTGTCGCGCCCGTTCGAGGATGTGCTGACCGAAGTCGCCGGCTTGGCCGACCAAGGCGTCAAGGAAGTCACGCTGCTGGGCCAGAACGTCAACGCCTATCGCGGCACGATGGGCGGCACCGCCGAGATCGCCGACTTCGCTTTGCTGCTCGAATACGTCGCCGACATCCCTGGCATCGAGCGCATCCGCTACACCACCAGCCACCCGAACGAGTTTACGCAGCGCCTCATTGATGTGTACGCCAAGGTGCCGCAGTTGGTGAACCACCTGCATCTGCCGGTGCAGCATGGCTCGGATCGCATCTTGATGGGCATGAAGCGCGGTTACACGGTGCTCGAATACAAGAGCACGATCCGCAAACTGCGCGCTGTGCGGCCGGACATCAGCCTGTCCACCGACTTCATCGTCGGCTTCCCCGGCGAAACCGAGGACGACTTTGCCAAGCTCATGAAACTGGTCGACGACGTCGGCTTTGACGCCTCGTTCAGTTTCATCTACAGCCCGCGCCCCGGCACCCCGGCCGCGTCGCTGGAAGATGACACGCCGCACGAAGTCAAACTCAAGCGCCTGCAAACCTTGCAAGCGCGGCTGGAGGAGAACGTCGCCGCCATCAGCCAGAAGCGCGTGGGCACGGTGCAGCGCATTTTGGTGGAAGGCCCGTCCCGCAAAGACCCGAACGAGTTGATGGGGCGCACCGAGTGCAACCGCATCGTCAACTTCCCGGCGCCGGCGCGGCTTATTGGCCAGATGGTAGACGTGACGATCACCAGCGCCCTGCCCCACTCGCTGCGCGGCGAGGTGGTGCAACGTGAGGGCGTGTTGGCGTCTTGATGCGCCGGGAGCGTGTCAGTGCCCCGCCTCCAGCGGTAGCCGACGCAACCCGAACCACCACAACGCCAGCGCCACACTGACCACCATGAGCACATAGGTGCCCATGCGGCCATCGCGCTCCAGCACCACCAAACCGAGCAACAGGGCCAGCATGCCTGCGCTGCTGGCTTTGAGCGCCAACATGCGCCAGCGCACGCCCACAGCCGCGAGGCGGCGATGCCAAAACAGCCACGTCAGGCTGCTGGCCAACCCTCCCACCACCACACCGGGGGCGAAAAAATTGGCGAGATGCAACAAAGCGTCGAGCAGACCCATGCGTGGTTCAGTGTGGAGAGAAAAATCTGCCGCGCCCGGTGGCCGTCTGGGTTGACTCGCATCAAGCCTGGCAACCTCAGCGAGCCATCGCGGCTCGCGCAGCGCAAAGCTCGAATTTTATAATCTGCCCCCATGACGTGCTTTGCCATCGGGCTCAATCATCACACCGCCCCGCTCGACTTGCGTGGGCGGTTCGCGTTTTCGCCCGAGCAGCTGCCCCAGTCGCTGCGCGCCCTGCGGGATCATCTGGCACGGGCGCTGCCCGAAGCGGCCATTCTCTCCACCTGCAACCGCACTGAGCTGTACGTGGCCGCCGGCCACCCGGCGCGTGCGGCGGAAATCGTCCGGCCAACGCTGGAATGGCTCGCCGCCCACGGCATGGTGGACACCTCTCAGCTCAGCCATCACACCTACGTGCTGGAGAACCGCGAGGCGGCGCGCCATGCGTTTCGCGTCGCGTCGGGGCTGGATTCGATGGTGCTGGGCGAGCCGCAAATTCTCGGCCAGATGAAACAAGCCGTGCGCGGCGCCGACGAAGCCGGCACCCTGGGCACCACGCTGCACCAGTTGTTCCAGCGCTCGTTTTCGGTGGCCAAAGAGGTGCGCACCTCGACGGAAATCGGCACGCACTCGATCAGCATGGCCGCCGCCACCGTGCGCCTGGCCGCGCAGTTGTTCGAAGATCTGCGGGACATCAAAGTGCTGTTCGTCGGCGCGGGCGAGATGATCGAGTTGGTGGCCACGCACTTTGCGGCGCGAGAACCCAAGCTCATGGCGGTGGCCAACCGCACGCTGGAACGCGGGGAAAAACTCGCCAACCGCTTCAGCGCCCAAGCCCTGCGCTTGGCCGATCTGACCAGCCGGTTGCATGAATTCGATGCGGTGATCTCGTGTACCGCCAGCGCCCTGCCCATCATCGGTTTGGGCGCGGTGGAGCGCGCCCTCAAGCAGCGGCGGCATCGGCCTATGTTCATGGTGGATCTGGCGGTGCCTCGGGACATCGAACCCGAAGTGGCCCAGCTCTCGGACGTGTACCTGTACACGGTGGACGACCTCACCGCCGTGGTGCAAACGGCCAGCGAGAAACGCCAAGCCGCCGTCGAGCAGGCCGAAGCCATCATCGATGCGGGGGTGCAGAGTTTTGCGCACTGGATGGATCAGCGGGCCAGTGTGCCGCTCATCCAAGCCCTGAACCGCCAAGCGGAAGAATGGCGCAGCGCCGAGTTGGCACGCGCCCACAAACTGCTGGCCCGGGGCCACAACGTGGACGAGGCGCTGGAAGCGCTCGCCAAAGGTCTGACCCAAAAATTGCTGCACGGCGCCCTGGCCGAACTGCACGCCAGCGAAGGCGAACAACGCCATCAAACGGCAGAATTCATCTCGCGCCTGTTCCTGCGCCAAAGCACCCGCAACCCGGCCGCCGATGGCGACGCCACCGCCTGACGCCGCCCGCCCATGAAAGATTCTCTGCGGCTGCAATTGCAGCGCCTGGCCTTTCGCCTGAGCGAACTGGACGCCAACCTGGCCGATCCGCAGGTGATGGCGGACATGAAACGCTTCCGCACCCTGGCCCGCGAACAGGCCGAAGCCGCCGAGGTGGTGGGGCTGTTCAAACGCTACGAAGCCCGCGAGCACGACGTGGCCAGCGCCCGCGAGCTGCTCGACGATGCGGACATGGCCGACATGGCCCGCGAGGAAATCACCCAAGCCCAAGCCGATTTGGACGCGCTGCACGCGCAGTTGCAAACCGCCTTGCTGCCGCGTGACCCGGATGACGAGCGCAACGCGTTCCTCGAAATCCGCGCCGGGACGGGGGGCGAAGAATCCGCCCTGTTCGCGGCCGATTTGGCGCGCATGTACCTGCGTTTTGCCGAAAGCCAAGGCTGGCGCACCGAGGTGATGAGCGAAAACGCTTCCGACCTGGGAGGCTACAAAGAGCTGGTGCTGCGCGTCGAAGGCGAGAGCGTTTACGGGCGGCTGAAGTTTGAATCGGGCGGACATCGGGTGCAGCGCGTGCCGGCGACGGAATCACAAGGGCGCATCCACACCAGCGCCTGCACGGTGGCGGTGATGCCGGAACCCGATGAGGCCGAGGAAATCACCCTCAACCCGGCTGAGTTGCGCATCGACACCTTCCGCGCCAGCGGCGCCGGCGGCCAGCACATCAACAAGACGGACAGCGCCATCCGCATCACTCACTTGCCCACCGGGCTGGTGGCCGAATGCCAGGATGACCGCTCGCAACACCGCAACAAGGCCAAGGCCATGGCCGTGCTGCAAGCGCGCCTGCGCGACAAAGAGCGCAACGAGCGCCAAGCCAAGGAAGCGGCCACGCGCAAGGCGCTGGTCGGCTCAGGGGATCGGTCGGATCGCATCCGCACCTACAACTTTCCGCAGGGCCGCCTCACCGACCATCGCATCAACCTGACGCTCTACAAGCTGGATGCGATCATGAACGGTGACCTGGCCGAAGTGTTCGCTGCGCTGCAAGCCGCCCGCGCCCAACAACAGCTCGCCGAACTGGAAGGCAGCGCATGACGCGCCCCCGCACCGCCGACGGGTTGCTGCACCACGCCCGGGCGCTCGGTTTGGATCGTTGGGAAGCCCAGCGTCTGCTCGAACACCTGAGCGGGCACAACCGCACCTGGTGGGTGATGCACGGCGATGAACCGCTGGCCGAGGCCCTGATCGACGCCTTTTGGCACGCCTGCCAGCGCCGCAGCGCGGGCGAACCGCTGGCCTACGTGGTCGGCGAACAAGAGTTTCACGGTTTGACCTTGCAGGTCACCCCCGCTGTGCTGGTGCCGCGCCCGGATACCGAAACCCTCGTCGATTGGGCCTTAACCTGCCTGCCCGCGCTGGGGCCACGCCCGCGCATCGTGGATTTGGGCACGGGCAGCGGCGCCATCGCGCTGGCGCTGCGCCACCGTTGGCCCAGCGCCGAGGTGGTGGCGGTGGACATCAGCGCCGAAGCGCTGGCCGTCGCCCAAGGCAACGGGGCGCGCTTGGGGTTGCCGGTCGATTGGCGCCTCAGCCATTGGTGGGACGCTCTGGCGGGCGAGCGCTTTGACCTCATCGTCTCCAATCCCCCCTACATCGCGGAGGACGATCCGCACCTGCCCGGCCTGCGCCACGAACCGCTGGGCGCCCTCACCCCCGGCGGGGATGGGTTGGATGCGTACCGCCACATCCTCGCCGGTGTGGGTGAGCATCTGGCACCGGGCGGCTGGGTGCTGTTTGAACATGGCTGGGATCAAGCACCCGCCGTGCAAACCCTGCTGACCCAAGCCAGCCTGCGCAACGTGCAAAGCCGTGCCGATCTGGCCGGCCACCTGCGGTGCAGCGGCGGCCAAAACCCTTAGGCCGCGCCGTGCTGAACGGTGGCGTATAACGCCGCCTGGATTCTGTTTTCCTCCTCGTTTCCCGTTTCTTTTCTTCTTAGATCAGCAAGCCATCGCCATGAATGACGTTCAAAAACGCATCGACGACCTCGTCAAGAGCAACAAAGTGGTGTTGTTCATGAAGGGCACGGCCCAGTTTCCGCAATGCGGCTTCTCGGGCCGGGCCGTGCAAATCCTCAAAGCGTGCGGCGTCTCCGAGCTCACCACGGTGAACGTGTTGGCCGACATGGACATCCGCGAAGGCGTGAAGCAATACGCCAACTGGCCGACCATTCCGCAGCTCTACGTGAAGGGTGAATTCGTCGGCGGCTCGGACATCATGATGGAGATGTACCAAGCCGGCGAACTGCAAGCACTGCTGGCAGACTGACGCCATGCCCGCGCCGCATGTGGTGGTGGGCATCACCGGCGCGTCGGGCGCGGTGTACGGCGTGCGGCTGTTGCAACGGCTGCGTGCGCTGGGGGCGCACACCCATTTGGTGCTGACGTCCGCCGGCATCCTCAACGCCCATCATGAGCTGGGTTTGGATCGCAGCGCCCTGGAGCGCCTGGCCGATGAAACCCACGCCATCGGCAACGTGGGCGCGTGCATCGCCAGCGGCAGCCACCCCAGCGCAGCGATGATCGTCGCACCGTGTACGATGAAAACGCTGGCCGCCATCGCCCACGGCTTTGGGGACAACCTGCTCACCCGTGCCGCCGACGTGATGCTCAAAGAGCGCCGCCGCCTCGTCCTGATGGTGCGCGAGACGCCTTTCAACTTAGCGCACTTGCGCAACATGACCGCCGTCACCGAGATGGGCGGCATCATTTTTCCGCCGCTGCCGGCGTTCTATCACCGCCCCCAAAGCTTGGATGAGATGGTGGACGACACAGTCGAACGCACCCTGGCCCTGGCCGGCTTGGCCGGCGCCCAGCCCCAACAGTGGGCGGGGCTGTGAGGTTCAGCGCTGGGCGGTCTGCACGCCTGGCGCCGTTTCTTCCGGCATGAGCCAGTTTTTGCGCGCCCCGAACACCAGGTTGGGATACTCCGCCCGTCCCCGGCTGCCGTTGTAGCGCCCCAGGGCCATGAACAAGTCACCGCGCTCGGTGTCGAGGTAGTGGCGCATGATCACGCAGCCAAAGCGCAGGTTGGTTTGCATGTGAAAGAGTTTGGCCGGATCGCCATCGCCGATGGTGCGCGCCCAAAACGGCATCACCTGCATGTAGCCCCGCGCCCCTGCCGAGCTGATGGCGTACTTGCGGAACCCGCTTTCCACCTGCACCAAACCCAGCACCAGCGCCGGCTCCAGGCCAGCGCGTTTGCTTTCGTACCAGAGGGTTTCGAGAAACTCTTGGCGCATCTGGTCATCGGCTTTGCGCTTCTTGAGCCGATCGCCCATGATCCCCAGCCAGCGCAGGTACACCAGCCGGTCGTTGAACTGGCCGAACGTCGGCTTGGGCGGTGCGCTGTTGGCAACCGCAGCGGACAGCGCCCCGCGCACCGAGTCCATCAAAGGCTCTTCGATCTGCCGCCCCGCGTGCGCCGCGCCGGGCAGCCAGCACGAGGCCGCACCCAGCAAACAAGCGCGGCGCTGCAAACCCGCCACCCCCTGCGCCGTCATACGCTCAGACGCGCCTTCACAAAGGCGCCCACATCGGCCACGGCCACTTTGGAGGCTTCCGCATCGCGGCGGCCTTGCACTTCGAGCTGGCCTTCCTTCAGGCCGCGATCGGACACCACCACGCGCACCGGCACGCCGATCAGCTCCCAGTCGGCGAACATGGCGCCGGGGCGCTCGCCACGGTCGTCCAGCAGCACGTCCACGCCGGCGGCCTGCAACTCCTCGTAGAGTTTGTGCGCGGCTTCCTTCACGGCTTCGGAACGATCCATGCCGATCGGGCACACCACGGCTTGGAATGGCGCGATGGAAGCGGGCCAAATGATGCCGCGTGCGTCGTGGTTCTGCTCGATGGCCGCGCCCAGGATGCGGGTGACGCCGATGCCATAACAGCCCATTTGCATCAGCGCCGGCTTGCCTTTTTCATCCAAGAAGGTGGCGTTCATCGCCTTGGAATACTTGGTGCCGAGGAAGAACACATGGCCCACCTCGATGCCGCGCTGGATGGCCAGCACGCCCTGGCCGTCCGGCGAGGGGTTGCCTTCGACGACGTTGCGGATGTCCGCCACCACATCGGGCTCGGGCAGGTCGCGGCCCCAGTTCACGCCGGTGAGGTGGAAGTCCACCTCGTTGGCACCGCAGATGAAGTCCGCCATGTTGGCGACGGTGCGATCCGCCACGATTTTCACCGGCTTCTTCAGCCCGATCGGGCCCAGGTAACCCGGCTTGCAACCGAAGTGCTCTTCGATTTCGGCCACGGTGGCAAAGCGGAACCCGCCCTTCAAGCCTTCCACCTTACCGGCCTTGACTTCGTTCAGGTCGTGGTCGCCCCGCACCAACAGCAGCCAGACGGTGGACTTCACCACGTCGCCCGCTTCGTTCAGCTCGTCGGTGGCCAGCACCAGCGATTTGACGGTTTGCGCCAGCGGACGGCCCAGCAATTCGGCCACATCGGCGCAGGTGCTCTTGCCCGGTGTCGGCGTTTGGGTGAGCGCTTCGCTCGGTGCGGCACGCTCGGCCAGCAACGACACAGCTTCGGCCAGCTCGATGTTGGCGGCGTACTCGCTGGTCGGACAGTAGACGATGGCGTCTTCCCCCGTCTCGGCGATCACCTGGAATTCGTGCGACAGATCGCCACCGATGGCGCCCGTGTCCGCCGCCACGGCGCGGTATTCGAGGCCAAAGCGGTCGAAGATGCGCTTGTAGGCGGCAAACATCGCGTCGTAGCTCTTGGCGGCGCCGGCCTCGTCACGATCGAAGGAATAAGCATCCTTCATGGTGAACTCGCGGCCCCGCATCACGCCAAAGCGCGGACGGCGCTCGTCGCGGAACTTGGTTTGGATGTGGTAGAAATTTTTCGGCAACTGCTTGTAGCTGCGCAGTTCCTGGCGGGCGATGTCCGTCACCACTTCTTCCGAAGTCGGCTGGATGATGAAGTCCCGCTCGTGGCGATCCTTCACGCGCATCAGCTCGGGGCCCATCTTGTCGAAGCGGCCCGTTTCCTGCCACAGCTCGGCCGGTTGCACCACAGGCATGAGCAGCTCGATGGCGCCGGCGCGGTTCATCTCCTCGCGGATGATGGCCTCCACCTTGCGGATCACCCGCAGCCCCATGGGCATGTAGTTGTAGATGCCAGCGCCCAAGCGCTTGATCATCCCGGCGCGCATCATCAGCTTGTGGCTGACCACTTCGGCATCGGCGGGGGCTTCTTTGAGGGTAGAGATGAAGAACTGGGTGGCTTTCATGACGGCGTCACACCGGGCTGCTGCATCCGAGGGCGTACGGGTTAGCGAGAACCTGTCGGCAGGGCACCGCCGGTGCTATATTGATTTCAGTTCAAAATTTGGGGTTCGATTATGCTAGACCGGGACGGCTACCGGCCCAACGTCGGCATCATCCTGCTCAACTCCCGCAACCAGGTGTTCTGGGGCAAGCGTCTGCGCACCCACTCCTGGCAGTTCCCGCAAGGGGGCATCAAATACGGCGAGTCGCCCGAGCAGGCGATGCTGCGTGAGCTTCACGAAGAAGTGGGCTTGCATCCTGAGCACGTGGAGATCCTGGCGCGCACCCGCGACTGGCTGCGCTACGACGTGCCTGACCATTTCATCCGCAAAGACGCACGCGGCCACTACAAGGGCCAAAAGCAGATCTGGTTCTTGCTGCGCCTGCTGGGGCGGGACAGTGACATGAACCTGCGCGCCACCAACCACCCCGAGTTCGACGCCTGGCGCTGGAACGAATACTGGGTGCCGCTGGATGTGGTGATCGAGTTCAAACGCGGCGTTTACCAAATGGCACTCACCGAGCTGGCGCGCTTCCTGCCGCGCCTGCATCACCACAACCGCTTTTTGCGCAGCGGCATGCGTGCGGGGCCGCGTGAGCCCCGTTCCCATTACGGAGACATGCTGCACGAGCACGAGCCCCACGCCGAACCCGAGCCAGAGCTGGCCGGCTCCGAGGAACTCAGGCCAGCACCAGGTTATCGCGGTGAATGAGTTCGGCCTCGTTGGCGTAACCCAGCAAGCCTTCGATTTGTGACGAGGGCTTGCGTGCAATGAGCCGCGCTTCGGCGCTGGAGTAGTTCGCCAAGCCGCGTGCCACCTCGGTGCCTTGGGTGTTGCACACCGCGATCACATCGCCGCGATGGAATTCGCCGTGGACCTGCACGACGCCGATGGGCAACAAACTCTTGCCCTCTTCGCGCAGCTTGAGCACCGCGCCATCATCGATGACGACCGAGCCGCGCATCTGAAGATGATCGGCCATCCACTGCTTGCGGGCGGCGTGTTTGGGCGTGCCCGCCAGCAGCGCCGTGCCGATGGGCTCGCCCGCCACCAGGCGCAGCAGCGCGTCCGGCTCACGACCCCAGGCGATGATGGTGTGCGCACCGCTGCCGGCGGCCCGCTTGGCAGCCAAAATTTTGGTGAGCATCCCGCCCCGGCCCAGGCTGGAGCCGGCGCCGCCGGCCATCTGTTCCAGCGCCAGATCGCCCGCTGTGGCTTCGTGGACGAACTGCGCGTCCGGGTTCTTGCGCGGGTCGGCGGTGTAGAGGCCACGCTGATCGGTGAGGATCACCAGCGCATCGGCTTCCACCAGATTGGCCACCAGAGCGCCGAGCGTGTCGTTGTCACCGAACTTGATTTCATCGGTCACCACGGTGTCGTTCTCGTTGATCACCGGGATGACCTTGAGGCCCAGCAGCGTCAGCAGCGTGGAGCGGGCGTTGAGGTAACGCTCGCGGTCGGCCAAATCCGCATGGGTGAGCAACACCTGCGCGCTGCCCATGCCGTGCTCCGAGAGTTTGCTCTCGTACATCTGCGCCACACCCATTTGACCCACAGCGGCAGCGGCTTGCAGCTCGTGCAGCTCTTTGGGGCGTGTCGTCCAGCCCAGGCGCTTCATGCCTTCGGCGATGGCACCGCTGGACACCATCACCACCTCGCGCCCTTGCTGCGCCAGCGCCGCCAGTTGGCGACACCAGTTGCCGATGGCCTCGGCATCCACGCCTTTGCCCTCGTTCGTCACCAGGCTGGAGCCCACCTTCACCACGATGCGGCGGGCGTGCTTCATCGCCTCGCTCATGCGTGGCCTCCGTCGCTGGCCTCGGGTGCGGGGTTGTCAAAACGCGGATCGGGCTCTGGCGGCGGCTTGCGCTGTTCGGATTCGACGTGCGCCCAGATGGCGTGCAACAGCGGTTGCAACCCTTCGCGTGCCAGAGCGGAAATCTCGAACACCGGGCCTTTCCACTTGTAACGCTTGATGAAGTCCTTCACGCGCTTGGCGCGTTCGTCGTCCGGCACCATGTCCAGCTTGTTGAGCACCAGCCAGCGCGGTTTGTTGTACAGCTCTTCGTCGTACTTCTTCAGTTCAGCGACGATGGCCTTGGCCTGCGCCACCGGATCAACACCTTCGTCAAACGGCGCCAAATCGACGATGTGCAGCAGCAAGCGCGTGCGTTGCAAATGGCGCAAGAACCGGTGCCCCAAGCCCGCGCCTTCAGAAGCACCTTCGATCAGCCCCGGCACATCGGCCACCACGAAACTGCGTTCCGGCCCCATGCGCACCACACCCAGGTTCGGGTGCAGGGTGGTGAAGGGATAATCGGCAATCTTGGGCCGAGCGTTGGACACCGCCGCAATCAGCGTCGATTTACCGGCGTTGGGCATGCCCAGCAAACCCACGTCGGCCAGCACACGCAGCTCCAGCTTGACGGTGAACGCCTCACCCGGCCAGCCCGGCGTGTGTTGACGCGGCGAGCGGTTGGTGCTGGTTTTGTAATGCAGGTTGCCGAAACCGCCGTCGCCGCCCTTGGCGAGCAGCACGGGCACATCCGGCTCGATGAGTTCAGCCAGCACGCGCCCCGTCTCCACATCGGTGACGATGGTGCCGACCGGCATCTTCAAAATCACATCGTCCGCTGCGGCGCCGAAACAATCCGAACCCCGACCCGCCTCACCGTTGCGCGCCTCGTGGCGGCGGGTGTAGCGGTAGTCCACCAGGGTGTTGAGGTTGCGGTCGGCTACCGCGTAGACGCTGCCGCCGCGTCCGCCGTTGCCCCCGTCCGGGCCGCCGAACGGGATGAACTTCTCGCGGCGAAAGCTCACGCAGCCGGAACCGCCGTTGCCGGCGGCGATGTCGATGGTTACTTCGTCAACGAACTTCATGGGTTCGGTTCCCTTTCAAAAGGCCTTCTAAAAGGCAAAAGCCCCGGCGAGCCGGGGCTTTGTCACAGGCGCAACAGCAACGTGCAGCGACGTGTGCGAGGGTGACTTACACCGGGGTGATGTTCACGGTGTGGCGGCTCAGAGCGCCTTCGACCTTGAACGACACCACGCCGTCCGCCAGGGCGAACAGGGTGTGGTCACGGCCCATGCCGACGTTGGCACCGGCGTGGAACTTGGTGCCACGCTGACGCACGATGATCGAGCCAGCCGAAATGGTTTGACCGCCGAACGCCTTAACGCCCAGCATCTTGGGTTGAGAGTCGCGGCCGTTCCGGGTGGAACCGCCGCCTTTTTTCTGTGCCATGGATCAGAACTCCTGAAAGCTGTGGGCTGAAGATCAGCCGGCGATGCCGACGATTTCCAGTTCGGTGAAGTTTTGGCGATGGCCGCCGTGCTTCTGGTAGTGCTTACGGCGGCGCATCTTGAAGATGCGAACCTTGTCGTGACGGCCATGGGCCACCACCACTGCCTTGACACTTGCACCGTCCACCAGGGGAGCGCCGATCTTCAGATCTGCACCGGCACCAACAGCCAGCACTTGATCCAACACGACTTCCTGGCCAACGTCCGCAGCAATCTGTTCTACCTTGATCTTTTCGCCAGCAGCAACTTTGTATTGCTTGCCGCCGGTTTTTACGACCGCGTACATATGAGCCCTTTGTGCGTTGAAAGCTTCAACCTAAACGCCGGCCGCATGACACGCAAACCGGCATCTCACCCGATTTCGGGCGAAGCGCGGGATTCTAGCAAACGTTCAACAATCTCGCCAAGGTCGTCGGACGCTGTGGCAGCTCAGGCGCGGCGGCTTTGTAATAATTCGCGACCTCTTTCGCTCTTGCAGGCCGCACCGTGTCCTCGACTTCTCCCTCCGACCACTCCGCCGCGCCCAGCGCCCCCGCTGACCCGATGGCCGCCGACATGGCCCAGGTGGATGCGGTCATCCGCGCCCGCTTGACGTCGGAAGTCACCTTGGTCGAACAAATCGGACACTACATTGTGGGTGCGGGTGGCAAGCGCATGCGCCCGCGTCTGGTGCTGTTGATGGCCGAAGCCTTGGGTTA
Source organism: Vitreoscilla filiformis (assembly GCF_002222655.1). Lineage (GTDB taxonomy): Bacteria > Pseudomonadota > Gammaproteobacteria > Burkholderiales > Burkholderiaceae_C > Ideonella > Ideonella filiformis. Next base: position 3,301,434 of record NZ_CP022423.1, read on the forward strand.
CCACGGGCCGCACAAATATGAGCTGGCGGCGGTGGTCGAGTTCATCCACACCGCCACGCTGCTGCACGACGACGTGGTGGACGAGTCCGACCTGCGTCGGGGCCGCAAAACGGCCAACGCCATGTTCGGCAACGCGGCCAGCGTGTTGGTCGGGGACTTTCTCTACTCGCGCTCGTTCCAGATGATGGTGTCGGTGGGGGACATGCGCGTGCAAGAGGTGCTGGCTGACGCCACCAACGTGATTGCCGAAGGCGAAGTGCTGCAATTGATGAACATGCACGACCCCGACATCAGCGTTGAGGATTACCTGCGTGTCATCCGCTACAAAACCGCCAAGTTATTTGAGGCCAGCGCCCGACTTGGGGCCGTGCTGGCCAGGGCATCGCCCGAGGTCGAGGAAGCCTGCGCTGACTATGGCCGCGCCCTGGGCACCGCCTTCCAGCTCATCGACGATCTGTTGGATTACGAAGGCTCCACCGCCACCCTGGGCAAAAACGTCGGCGACGACCTGCGCGAAGGCAAACCCACCTTGCCGCTGTTGGTGGCCATGCAACGCGGCACCGAGGCCGAGCGCCAGCTCATCCGCCACGCCATCCAACACGGCGAAGTGGAACGCCTGAGCGAAATCATCGACATCGTGCAGCGCACCGGCTCCCTAGACGCCACCCGCGAAGCGGCTCGCCGTGAGGTGGAGATCGCCATGGCGAAAATTTCGACATGGCCCTCTTCCAATGCCAAAAACTTGTTGCTAGAATCATGTGCTCGGTCGGTTGAGAGAAATTCTTGAACCGCATCGAAACGGGGTGTAGCTTAGCCTGGTAGAGCGCTACGTTCGGGACGTAGAGGCCGGAGGTTCGAATCCTCTCACCCCGACCAAAATTTCAAAAATCGCGCTTTATGCGCGATTTTTTTTGCCTTTTTACTGGCATGTGGCGGGTTGGGTTGTAAACAGCTTGTTACAGCACGCTACAGACATCCCCTTTCCTTGGTTTGCAGCGTTAGGCGGTTTGGGCGATCATGTGCGCTTGGTCAACTCTGCCTGCCCCTGATACCCAAGGGGCCCGTGCTTGTGGATACCGTTGTTGAAACGCCCTCTCCTTCCCCTGTTGCACTCACGGGGGTCGCCCGCGTCTTGGTCACCCGAGGCAAGCTCACGGCCAAACGCGCTGAGGAGTTGCTCAGCACATCACGCGAAAAGAAAACCTCGTTCGTGAACATCTTGCTGGCTGCGGGCGATGTTTCGCCGCGCGTGCTGGCTCATACGTTGTCGATGGCGTTGGCCATCCCCCTGCTCGATTTGAGTGCGGTCGATACCAAACAACTGCCCCGCAGCTTGCTGGATCGAAAACTCATTGAAACCTACCGGGTTTATCCGTTGAGCAAACGGGGCAGCCGTTTGTTTGTGGCGTGCGCAGATCCCACAGATCAAGAAGCGCTGGAACGGGTGAAGTTTGCCACCCAGCTCACGCCTGAATGGATTTTGGTTGAGGCCGACAAACTGCAACGCCTCATTGCCTCAGAAAGCATCAGCAACAATGAGGCGCTCGAATCCACGGGCGGTTACGACTTTGACTTTGAACTGACCGATGCAGAAAAGTCCAGTGCCGAAGACCCCGTCGGAGATCTCGCCGGAGACACAGAAGACGCGCCGGTGGTGAAGTTTTTACAACGCATGCTGATCGATGCGATTGACATGCGGGCGTCGGACTTGCACTTTGAACCCTACGAGTACAACTACCGGGTGCGCTTCCGGGTGGATGGGGAGTTGAGAGAAATCGTTCAACCCCCGGTAGCCATCAAAGACAAATTAGCCTCTCGCATCAAAGTGGTTTCTCGGCTGGACATCGCAGAAAAGCGCGTCCCCCAAGATGGCCGGATGAAACTGCGCGTGGGCAACCGAACGATCGATTTCCGCGTCAGCTCACTGCCGACCTTGTTTGGTGAAAAGATCGTGATCCGTATTTTGGATTCGTCCAATGCCAAACTGGGCATCGAGGCCCTCGGGTACGAGCCTGAAGAGAAGGCGCGTCTCCTGACAGCAGTTCAGCGCCCTTACGGCATGGTGCTGGTCACAGGGCCGACCGGTAGCGGGAAAACGGTGTCACTCTACACCTGCTTGAACATTCTGAATCAACCCGGCGTTAACCTTTGTACTGTAGAAGACCCAGCAGAAATTAACATGCCGGGCATCAATCAAGTGAACGTGAATGACAAAGCGGGTTTGACGTTCTCCAGCGCACTCAAATCTTTCCTGCGTCAGGATCCGGATGTCATCATGGTGGGTGAAATTCGGGACTTGGAAACCGCCGATATCGCCATCAAAGCCGCTCAAACAGGCCACTTGGTGCTGTCCACCTTGCACACCAACGATGCGCCTGCCACAGTGACCCGGCTGCTCAACATGGGGGTCGCTCCTTTCAACGTCGCCTCCAGCCTGCTGTTGATCACTGCCCAACGGCTGGTTCGCCGCTTGTGCGCAAACTGCAAACAACCCATCGACATCCCGCGCCAGGCACTGCTCGATGCTGGTTTTACCGAAGACGAGGTGGACGGCACCTGGAAACCGTACAAACCCGTGGGATGCGAAGCCTGTAACAAAGGATTCCGGGGACGTTTGGGGATTTATCAGGCCATGCCTATTTCGGAACCCATCCAGCGTCTGATTCTTGCCAGTGGCACCGTCATGGAAATTGCGGCGCAAGCGCGCAAAGACGGGGTGCGAGATTTGCGGCAATCCGGCCTTCTGAAAGTCAAACTCGGCATGACCTCGCTGGAGGAAGTGCTCGCCGCCACCAACGAGTAACGCCCTCCGGCTCACACGGGATCATCACATGGCCACAGCCTCTAAACCGACAGCGGACAAAAAGCCCACGCCCGAACAAACCTACGACTGGGAAGGCAAAGATCGCAGCGGCAAAGCCGTTAAAGGGGAGATACGCGCTGCTGGCGAAGCGGCTGCCAGTGCCAATCTGCGTCGCCAGGGCATCATGGTCAGCAAGATCAAGAAGCGCCGCACGTCGACGTTTGGTGCCCCGTCCATCACCACCAAGGACATCGCTGTTTTCACGCGGCAACTGTCCACCATGATGAAAGCCGGTGTGCCGCTGATGCAGTCTTTTGACATCGTGGCGAAGGGCAGTGCGAACGCGACGCTAACACGCTTGCTGCTGGACATCAAAGCCGATATCGAAAGTGGCACCAGCATGTCGGGTGCCTTTCGCCGCTATCCGCAATATTTTGACAACCTTTACTGCAACTTGGTCGAAGCAGGTGAGGCAGGCGGCATTTTGGAACAACTGCTGAACCGGTTGGCAATTTATCAAGAAAAAAGCCAAGCTCTGAAACAACGCGTCAAGTCAGCCATGACCTACCCGATTTCGGTGATGGTGGTCGCGGGGGGGGTGGTGACGGTGATCATGATCTTTGTGATCCCCCAATTCGAAGAAGTTTTCAAGGGCTTTGGTGCCGAACTCCCCGGCCCGACTCAGTTGGTCATCAACATGAGTCGATTTTTCGTGGCCAACTGGTACCTGATTTTTGGCGGTTTGGCTCTTTTTGGTTATACCGTCAAAGAATCTTTTAAGCGTTCAGTCGCTTTGCAGCAGGCCCTGGATCGTGTCAAATTGAAACTGCCTGTTTTTGGAGATTTGATTCAAAAATCCATCGTTGCGCGTTGGACTCGCACTTTGGCCACGCTGTTTGCAGCGGGGGTTCCTTTGGTCGATGCACTCGAATCGGTGGGGGGAACGGCGGGTAATTCGGTCTATACCATCGCCACCGCTAAGATCCAGCGCGAAGTTTCCACTGGCACAGGCTTGACGACGGCCATGACCGCCTCAGGCATTTTCCCCAACATGGTGCTGCAAATGTGCTCGATCGGCGAGGAATCGGGCGCGTTGGATGACATGCTCAACAAAGCCGCCGAGTTTTTTGAGGAAGAAGTCGATGAGATGGTCAAAGGGCTGTCTTCCCTGATGGAGCCCATCATCATCGTTTTTCTGGGCACCATCATTGGTGGGATTGTGGTGGCCATGTACCTGCCCATCTTCAAAATGGGTGGCGCTGTTTGATGTCCCCGTCGAATCACATCCTCCTGCAAGATTTTTTCCTGTCCCCCTGGCTGTTGGGTTTGTTGGGGCTGTGCATTGGCAGCTTTCTCAACGTTGTAGTGCATCGGCTGCCGTTGATGCTGGAGCGTCAATGGTGGCAGGACGCCGCCGCGCAGCTCACCGATGCCGACAGTTGGCAGCGTCTCACACGCGAGCCCGCCCCGGATTGGCTGGCCACCACGTCGGCTCAATTGGATCGCCACCTGCACCCACTGACGGACATGAGCCTGGCGCACCCGCCCTCAAGGTGCCCCCACTGCGGTCACACCATTCGTTGGTTTGAAAACATTCCTTTGGTGTCGTGGCTGTTTCTGCGGGGCCGGTGTTCGGCCTGCCATGCACCCATCTCGATCCGTTACCCCCTGTTAGAGCTGGGCACGGGTGTGCTTTTTGCTGCTGTGAGCTGGCGCTTTGGCAGCGCTCCGGTGAGCCTGCTGTGGTGTGGCATGGTCGCCGTGCTCGTTGCCCTCACGGCCATCGACTGGGACACCACCTTGCTGCCCGATGCGCTCACGCTGCCACTGCTGTGGGCTGGCCTGATCGCCGCTTGGATGCGGTGGACGGTGCCACTGTCTGATGCTGTGGTGGGCGCAGCAGCGGGCTACCTGATTTTGTGGTCGGTGTACTGGGCCTTCAAGCTGGCCACCGGCAAGGAAGGCATGGGCTACGGTGATTTCAAGTTGCTGGCCGCGCTGGGCGCCTGGCTCGGCTGGCAGGCCCTGGTGCCCATTTTGCTGATTTCATCCACCATTGGCGCCGTTGCGGGCGTGGCCCTCAAATTCAGTGGGGGGCTGCGACAAGGACGTTACGTTCCCTTCGGCCCGTTTTTGGCTGGCGCAGCACTGGTCGTCATCTTGGTGGGTGTCGCACCCGTGCTGCGTTGGATCAGCCCATGAGTGCCTTGCGCATCGGTCTGACCGGTGGCATCGGCAGTGGCAAAAGCACGGTGGCCCGCCTGCTGGCGACCTTGGGGGCCCATGTGGTGGACACCGACGCCCTGGCCCGCGCCCTGACGGCTCCCGGCGGGGCCGCCATCCCCGCCATCCGTGCGGCCTTTGGTTCGGAAATGATCACCCCCGATGGTGCGTTGGATCGCGCCGCCATGCGTCAGCGAGTGTTCACTCACGCTGACGCCAAACGGCAGTTGGAAGCGATCCTGCATCCGCAAATTCAGGCGGCCACACAGCGAGCCCAAGCGCAGGCGGCACCAGGCCAAGTGGTGGTGTTGGATGTCCCCCTGCTGGTGGAGTCCGCATCCTATTGGTTGGAACAGGTGGATCGGGTGCTGGTGGTGGCGTGCGATCCAGAGGTGCAGATTCAGCGCGTGATGCAGCGCTCCGGCTGGCCGGAGGCGCAGATTCGGCAAGTCATCGCGGCTCAAGCGACACCAGCCCAGCGACAAGCCGTCGCGCACGCCGTCATCGACAACAGCCACATCCCCTTGGCCACACTGGAGGAGCGCGTCCGGCAGGTTTGGCACCGCTGGGTGGCTCCGGCGCCACAGGACACGTCCGCAGTGTGAAACAATCTTCTCCTCTGCCCGTCGCTCCCCGGATCCGGCCTTGATCCTCTACGAATACCCTTTCAACGAAAGCATCCGCACCCAGTTGCGGCTTGAACGGCTGTTTGTCCGATGGGCGCTGCTGAGCCAGCGCGACCACCCCGTGGATCACCATTTTGCGCTGGCCACTTTGTTTGAAATCATGGACGTGGCCGGTCAAGTGGACGTGCGCGCCGATTTACTCAAGGCATTGCAGCGCCACCATGCCACTTTTCTTAGCTATCAAGGCAATCCCCAAGTTTCTCAAGCGACTTTGGCCCAAGTCCTAGAACGGCTCCATAACGTTCTACAAGCCCTAGAAAAAATCTCTGGGAAAACTGGGGCCATTCTCATGGGCAATGACTGGCTCATGGAGATTCGTCAGCAGCTTCTCATCCCCGGAGGGAGTTGTGAGTTTGATTTGCCCGCTTATCACGCTTGGCAGCACAACCCACCCGATCGCCGCCGCAATGATTTGCTGCAATGGGCTGAATCCCTCCAGCCTCTGGCCGATGCACTGAATGTCGCCCTGGGTTTGCTGCGCGACACGGGCACCTGGCGCCCCGTTCACAGCCAAGGCGGCCAGTTTCAGCAAAATCTCCCGGCTGGGCGACCTCATCAATTGCTGCGCCTGCGGTTAGATTCCAGCCACGAGATTGTCCCGGAGCTTAAGGGCCATCCCTTGATGGTTTCCGTTCGCCTGATGCGCGTGGATACCGATGGGCGTTTGCGTCCCTATGCGGGTGATGCCAGCTTCGAAGTCGCGTTGTGTTCTTAATTTCTTCTCAGGGTGGATGAAACTCCCCCTAGAACCCGAGGAAATCTCCAATGCCCCCCCAACTTCGGCCCCCTGCACAACCCTTGGCCGCGCCGGTCGAGACGGTGCGCCGGGTATCCTGTCCCCGCTGCGGTCAGTCGGCTCGTTATGCCTCAGACAACCCCTGGCGCCCCTTTTGCAGTGAACGCTGCCAAAAGATGGACTTGGGAGCCTGGGCCAGCGAAGACTACCGCGTAGCCACATCACCGCCGACCGCGTCTGACGACTGACCTCTCCCCGTTGCGCGCCGGTCGTGATGCAGATCATGGATGAGGTGCGCGATGCTTGTCCGAGCTCGCCAACCGCGTTATGTCAAACGCCAAGGGTGTGGCCAGTGTCGATCGCATCCATGAACAACAGGAAACGACGGCGCGGTCACTCATTGGCCGGGGAAGGTGGCGGGAATGGATCTCCATCAGTTGCGATGGCTTGGTTTGGTGGGTTTGCTGTGTACAGCCATCACGTGGCTGCAAGCCGTTGATACGCCAGAAACCGCACATCCGGGCGTAGTTCTCAGTGCATCGGCCCACCAGGCGCTGAACCATCGCCAAGTTCTGCCGCCATCCCGCGACCCGTCGTTCTCGGAACCCTCCCCCCCGTTGCCAGCCATGGCGCCCGTGGCCAGCGAAGATTCTCAGGAAGTGCCCCCCGCGCTGGCCCATTTCAGCCACAGCCGTGCGGGTTTTGTGCTGGCCTCTCCGCGCCGCCTGTGCAGCCGCTGGGCCCGGGGCAGCGAGGCGGCGCCCGATGAATCCACCGTCATTCAGGATGGGGAAACCGCCCTGCGGCAGTTGTGGCCCTTGCTGCTGTCCCACGCCGATCCCTTGATGCAGGCGATCGGGTTGTACGGCAGCCAAGCCCTCGAACCTCTGGTGCTGCAAGCCAGCATGAGCAACGATCCACGCATCGTGGCGGTGGCCATGTTCTCGTGCATGCGCGCCAGCTACCGCATGCCCTCGCTCGACAAAAATGGGCTGGTCACTGGCCACGCCCGGCTGCCTTGCATTGAACAAACCGCCCGGCGTTGGACGGAGTTGGCCCCCGACAACGCCGCCGCGTGGCTGACCCTGGCCACCATCGCCCGCGAGCAAGGACGCACCGAACTGGCCACTTACGCCATGGATCGCATGGCGCAGGCCCCGGCCTGGAACAGCTACCGTGGCCTGATGTTGGCCAAGGCCATGGAAGTGATGCCGCCCGAATTCTCGTGGTGGCAACGCCGCACCATCGGTGCCCGCTTGATGGAGCCCTCCTACCTCAGTTTGGATGGCATCGCTGATGACTATTGCAGCGACGCCGCCACACAACGCTCCGCCGAGCGCCGCCAGCGCTGCACCCAACTGGCCAGCACGTTGAGCCACCTCAGCCAAGATGCCAACGCCATCGCGGTCGGCCTGCGCTTGGGGCGCCAGATGGAGTTGCCCGAAACCGACGAGCAACTCGACTTGGACTTGACGCTGTATTTTTCCCAGCAAGAGCGGCAGTTTTGGTGGGAGCGGCAGGCGATGAGTGAGGAATCGCACTGCCAGCAATCTGTCCAGCAGTTGTACCAACACCTGCGCAGCTACTACGACGGCGGCGACCTGTCCTTGTTGCGTGAAGACGCCTCCAAAGCCCGGCGCCGCATGCAACGCCGCTCACTGCGTGCCGCTGCCAGCGTCGAAGAGACGGACACCTTGGTGGAGTAGGTGCCCCGTCCGCTCACACCTTAACCCGTGTTGCGCAGCCCTGCCGCCACACCGTTGATCGACAGGTGAATGCCGCGCTGCAAACGCTCGTTCACCGGATCACCGTCGCGGCGGTTGCGGTAGCGCCGCATCAGTTCGACTTGCAAGTGGTTCAGCGGATCGAGGTACGGGAAGCGGTGCTCAATCGAGCGCGCCAAACTCGGGTTGGCCTGCAAACGATCCGACTCGCCGGTGATGAGCGTGAGGGCCTCGTGGGTGCGCTCCCACTCGTCCTTGATGGCGGTGAAAATTTTCTTGCCCAGCTTTTTGTCTTCCACCAGCTCGACGTACCGAGCGGCGATGCGCATGTCGCTCTTGGCCAACACCATATCGAGGTTGGACAGCAAGGTGCGGAAGAACGGCCACTGCTGGTGCATCTGCCGCAACAGCGCCAGGCGCTCGGCGTGCGCGGGGGCATCGGTGGCACCGACGAAGCGCAGCACCGCCGAACCGAACCCACACCAACCCGGCAGCGCCACGCGGCACTGGCCCCAACTGAAGCCCCACGGGATGGCGCGCAAATCTTCAATAGCGCGTGTGGCCTTGCGTGAGGCCGGGCGCGAGCCGATGTTCAGCTCGGCAATCTCACGGATCGGCGTGGCGGCGAAGAAGTAATCGGTGAAGCCGTCGGTGTCATACACGAGGGCACGGTAAGCATCCATGCTGGCTTGGCTCAGGGCGGCTGCGGCGTCCAAGAACGCGGGCGAGGCGGCTTGCGTTGGGTGCAGCAGCGTGGCTTCCAGCGTGGCGGCCACCAAGGTTTCGAGGTTGCGCCGGCCAATTTCCGGGTTGGCGTACTTGGAGGCGATCACCTCGCCTTGTTCGGTCAGGCGAATCTGGCCGTTCACCGTGCCCGGCGGCTGGGCCAAGACCGCTTGGTAACTCGGGCCACCGCCCCGGCCCACCGTACCACCCCGACCATGGAACAAACGCAGGCGGATGCCGTACTGGGCCTTCAACTGGTCAAAGAGTTCCACCAGCGCAATCTCGGCGCGGTACAGCTCCCAGTTGCTGGTGAAGAAGCCGCCGTCCTTGTTGCTGTCCGAGTAGCCCAGCATGATGTCTTGCTCACCGCCACCCCGCGCCACCAAGGCGGCCACGCCCGGCAAGGCGTAGAACTCGGCCATGATGCGCCCGGCGTTGCGCAGGTCGGCAATGGTTTCAAAGAGCGGGGAGACGATGAGATCCGCCGCCGCGTCCTCCGCCAACACGCCGCGCAGCAAGCCGGCTTCTTTTTGCAGCAGCAGCACCTCCAGCAAGTCCGACACGTCTTCGGTGTGGGAAATGATGTAGTGGCGAATCGCCTCGCGCCCAAAACGCGCCCGGCCTTCCAGCGCAGCTTCAAAAATTGCCAACTCGCTTTGCGCCAGGGGCGAGTACTCGGCGCCGCGCACGCGCAGGCCGCGTGCATCGTTCAACTGAGCCAGCAGCAAGGCACGGCGCTCGTCTTCCGACAACGCGCAGTAGTCCGGCGCGATGCGCGCCACGCGCAGCAGTTCAGCCACCACCAACTCGTGCTGATCCGAGCTTTGGCGCAAATCCACCGTGGCCAGGTGGAAGCCGAACACCTGCACCGCGCGCATCAGCGGTGCCAGGCGCGGCGCCACCAGCGCCTGGGCGTGGTGCGAGGCCAGCGAGCGTTCGATCACCTGCAAGTCCCCAAAAAACTCGTCGGCGTTGGTGTAGGGGTCTTGCGGCGCCACGGCGTGGCGCAGCGCTTCGGTGCCGGTGAGCGCGTGCAGCGTCGCGGCCAGGCGGGCATAGACACCGATCAGCGCCCGGCGGTACGGTTCATCCTCGCGGTGCGGGTTGCGGTCGGGCGAGCGCTCGGCCAGCGCCAGCATGTCCGGTGTCACCGGCGCCAGCATCTGCGACATCGACAGCTCCGCCCCCAGTTGATGCACTTCCGTCAGGTAGTGGCGCAGCGCGGTTTCACTTTGGCGTGAGAGCGCCATGCGCAACGTGGGCGCCGTCACGTTCGGGTTGCCGTCGCGATCCCCGCCAATCCAATTGCCCATGCGGAAAAACGCCGGCACCGCGTGGCCGTTGAGCGCTTCCTCGACTTCGCGGTACATGCGCGGGATCTGGGTGAGGAAGGTCGATTGGTAATAACTGAGGGCGTTCTCAATCTCGTCGGCCACCGTCAGTTTGGTGTAGCGCAGCATGCGCGTTTGCCAGAGCTGGGTGATGCGGGCACGCAGCAGCGCTTCGTTTTCGGCGCGGGCGCGCTCGCTGCGCAGCTCGTCGCGTTCGCTGATGAGCTGGGCCACGGCCCGTTCAGCGTCCAGAATGCTTTTGCGCTGTACCTCGGTCGGGTGGGCGGTCAGCACCGGGGCGATGTAGGTGTGTTGCAGCAGCTCGGCGATGTCGGCAGCGCGATGGTCTGCGTCGGCCAGTTTTTCAAAACACATCGCCAGCGAACCGGGCTGCAAATGGCCTTCGGCTTCGTGGTGCTCGCGCCGGCGAACGTGGTGGCGGTCTTCGGCAATGTTGGCCAGGTGCGAGAAATAACTGAAAGCCCGAATCACACTCACCGTTTGATCGGCGGAGAGGTTTTTCAGCAGCCGATCCAGCACCCGCCCCGCCGACGCATCCTTCTTCAAACGGTACGCCACCGAAAGCTGGCGCACGCGCTCCACCAGCTCAAATGCGGCCCGGCCTTCTTGCTCGCGGATCACATCCCCCAGGATGCGCCCCAGTAACCGAATGTCTTCGACCAAGGGGCGATTCTTTTCGGCGGCCTCGTCCTGGGGCGAGGTTTTCACCAAGGGGGCGGCACGCTTGGCCGGCTTCTTGGCAGCGGGAGCGTCGGCTCGGGCGACTGAGGGCATGCAAGTCTCCAGTGGATGTAACAAAATTACCAATCGATGATCGTAGCAGTTTGTGTTGCAGTGCGGCAATGGTCAGACCAATGTCGGTTGAACGGGAGCTGTCACCGGGGCAGGTGCGGCGCCGATAATCCCCCGCATGAACCACGCTGCCTTGCCCCTGCCTTCCCCCGTTGTCATCGCCACCCGTGAGAGCCGGCTCGCGCTGTGGCAAGCCGAGCATGTGCGCGAACGTCTGCGCACCGAAGCGGGCGCCCACGTCGAACTGTTGGGCATGACCACCAAGGGCGATCAAATTTTGGATCGTGCGTTGTCCAAAGTCGGCGGCAAAGGGCTGTTCGTCAAGGAGCTGGAGGTGGCGCTGGAACACGGCGCAGCCCACCTGGCGGTGCATTCGCTCAAAGATGTGCCGATGGAGCTGCCCGCCGGTTTCGCCCTGGTGGCCGTGCTGGAGCGCGAAGACCCGCGTGATGCCTTCGTCTCCCCCCGCTACGCTCATTGGACGGAACTGCCGCAGGGGGCGTGCGTGGGCACATCCAGCCTGCGCCGCGTGGTGCAGTTGAAGGCGCTGCGCCCCGATCTGCGCATCGAGCCGCTGCGCGGCAACCTCGACACCCGCCTGAAAAAGCTGGACGACGGCGGTTACGACGCCATCGTGCTGGCCGCCGCCGGGCTCAAGCGGTTGGGTTTGGGTGAGCGCATTCGCGCCGTGTTTGGCCCGGACGAGATGATTCCCGCCGCTGGCCAAGGCGCGTTGGGTTTGGAGATTCGCAGCGAACAGGCCGCGCTGGCGGAGGTGCTGGGGCGCTTCACCCATCGTGCAACGTGGCTGGCGACCCACGCGGAGCGGGCGGTGTCGCGGGCGCTGGGCGGCAGTTGCAGCGTACCGCTGGCGGCCCACGCCACCCTGGACGGCGACGTGTTGAACCTGCACGCCGCCCTGGGCAACGCCCAAGACCCGACACAGCCGCTGCTGCAAGCTCGTTTGAGCGCCCCCGTGCGCGACACCGCCGACGCCGAACGCCTGGGCACCGAAGCCGCCGCCCAACTGCGGACGCTGGGCGGCGAGGGCTACTTGGCATGCAGCGCCGCGCTTTGATCGGCCAGATCGACGCCGCGAACGGCCCCACAACCCCATCATCACGGTGAACACAACCCCAGCTCAAACGGTGCGGGTGCTCGTCACCCGGCCAGCTCCCCAAGCGGCGGACTGGGTCAGCAAGCTGCATGCCCACGGCGTGACCACCGCACGGGCGTTGCCACTGCTGGGCATCGCCGAGGCGCCCGATGTCGCTGCGGTGCGCGCTGCCTGGGCGGCGTGGGTCGCTGCGGCGGACGATCCGGCCCAGCGCCCGCAACTGATGTTCGTCAGCCCGAACGCGGCGCGCTGCTTTTTCCAGGCGCTGGGCACGCCGCCCGTGTGGCCGGCGCAGGCGCGGGCCTTGGCCACTGGGCCGGGCACGGTGGCAGCCTTGATCGCGGCAGGGGTGCCAGCGCCGGCCATCCTCAGCCCGGCGCCGGATGCTGGGCAGTTCGATTCCGAAACCCTGTGGGCCCGCATGGCCCATGAAGATTGGTCGCAGCAACCCACCTGGATCGTGCGCGGCGACGGCGGGCGCGACTGGCTCGCCCACACCCTGCGCAACGCCGGTGCGACAGTGGAATTCGTGCAGGCCTACGCCCGCACCGCACCGACCTGGGGTGAGGCAGAACGGGCGCTGCTGCGCCTCGCGCTGGCCGAGCCTGAACGCACCATCTGGCTGATCAGCAGCTCCGAAGCGCTGGATCACCTGCCCGGCTTGCTCGCCACCCACGCGCCGACGGCCTCGCCCGATTGGGCCCGAGCCGGCGCGGTGGCGTCACACCCCCGCATTGCGCAACGCTGCGAGCGCTTCGGCTTTGGCCGCGTGCGCTGCGTTCCCCCCACGCTGGAAGCGGTGCTCGACGCCCTCGCGGACGCGGCCTGCCTACAATCCCCCGGCCATCCCAGACCCCCATCCGAGTGAGCGCAGACACCCCCCTCCCCCCTCCTGCCGCCCCCGAGCCTGTGGCCGGGCCCTCCAGCTCTGGTGGCGCCACACCACCGCCGGTTTCTGCGGCGGCGGCGATCAGCGTCGGTGGAGAACCGGCGCCCTTGCAGCGTCTGCCCGCGTGGCTACCTTGGGCCGCCTTGGCCTTGAGCGCCGTCAGCATCGCCAGCCTGACCCTGGTTTGGAGCACCCAACAGCGCATCGAGCAGCTTGAGCAGGAGCTGCAACGGCGCGTCGAGTACACCGCCGAGGTCAAGGCCCTGGCGAGCACAGCCACCGAGGAGGTCAAATCCACCGGTGCCAAACTCGGTTTGTTGGAGGCCCGCGTGGCCGAATCGCTGGCCCAGCGCGGGCAGGTGGAAGAGCTGATTCAGTCGATGTCACGTTCGCGTGATGAAAACGTGGTGGCCGATGTGGACGCTTCGCTGCGCGTGGCCCAGCAACAAGCCACCATCACCGGCAGCGTTGACCCCCTGATCAACGCCCTGCGCCAAGCCGACGAGCGTCTGGCCCGCTACAACCAGCCCCGCCTCGAACGGGTGCGTCGGGCCGTGATCCACGATTTGGAGCGTGCCCGCGCTGTCAGTGGCGTGGACGTGCCCTCGCTGGCCATCAAGTTGGATGAAGCCGTGCGCATGGTGGACGAGCTGCCCATGCTCTCCATCGCCGTCACCGGGCCGGAGCCCGCACGTGCTGCCACCCGTCCAGCGGCACCGACCGCATCGCGCCCCGCTTCCTCGGTCGCCGAGACGCCTTCATGGCAGCAAGTGTGGGCAGGATGGTCGCAACAAGTGTGGGACGACGTGCGCGCCTTGGTGCGTGTCACCCGCATCGAACATCCAGAAGCGATGCTGATCGACCCGCAGCAGCGTTACTTCCTGCGCGAAAACCTCAAACTGCGCTTGCTGAACGCACGGCTGTCGCTGCTGTCACGCCAATTCGACCTGGCACAAAGTGACTTGCGGCAAGCACAAGCCACGCTCCAGCGTTACTTTGACCGCTCCGCCCGGCGCGTCACCCTGGCCACCGAGTTGATCGACTTGGTCGGGCAGCAATGCCGTCAAGTGATCGTGCCCCGCCCAGATGAAACCTTGGCGGCCCTGGCCGCCGCTGCGGCTGGACGCTGACGCATGGCGCCTGTGTCGAGCCTGTTCCCGCGTGAGCGCACTCACGCCAACCGTGCCTCAAGGATGAGAACCCCATGCGCGCAGTGATCTGGCTGGTGCTGTTGTTTGCCGCCGCCGTGGCCACGGCCACGCTGCTGGGGCGCAATGACGCCCTGGTGTCGATCTACTACGGCGGCTGGCGGCTGGATGTGTCGCTCAACCTGTTCTTGTTGGGCTTGGCCGTGTCGGTGTTTGGCGCGTACCGCTTGATGCGCACAGCCGACTCACTTTGGAACCTGCCCACACGGGCCCGCGAGTGGCGCGCCCTCAAGCGCGAACGCGCCGCCGAAGCCGCTCTGCGCGAAGCCCTGGCAGAGTTGTTCGCCGCACGTTTCGCCCGAGCCCAGCGGGCCAGCCAACACGCACTGGAGCTGCAAGCCGACGTGCCAGCACTCAAAGATGATGCCCAATTTGGCATCTTGGCGCGCACCATCGCGGCCTCGGCCATGCATCAGTTGCAGAACCGGGAGGGGCGTAACCAGCGGGTCGAGGAAGCTTTGGCCTTGGGCACGCCGCGTGCCAGCTCTGCCCATGAAGGCGTGATGCTGCTCAATGCCGAATGGGCGGTGGACGATCGCCAAGCCGAACGCGGCCTGGCCTTGCTGGGTGAGTTGCCGCCTGGTGTTGGCCGCCGCACCCAAGCGTTGCGCCTCAAACTGCGGGCGGCACAACTGCTGCGCCAACCACTCGAAGGGCTGCAAACTGCCCGCTTGCTGGCCAAACACCAGGGCTCGAAGGAGGCGGCGCAATCTCTGCTGCGCTCGCTGGCCATGGAAGCCCTGGAGCAGACCTACGATCTGGAGCAATTGGGCCGTGTCTGGCAAGCCCTGGATCGTACCGACCGGGCTGATGCCTGGGTGGTGGCCAAAGCGGCGCGCCAAGCCTGCGCACTGGGCGATGCAGCCCTGGGCCGCCACTGGCTGCAAACCCTGTGGCCGGACTTGGGCAAATACCCCGTGGAAGCCCGTGCGCAGTTGGCGCTGGCCTTGGTCGAATGTGCGCCGGGTTTGGGCAGCGATTGGCTGCCTCGCGTCGAATCTGCACTGGCGATGCATGGTCACGAACCGGCTTTGGTGGCTGCGGCAGCGATGGCGTTTGCCGATCGACAGCTCTGGGGCAAGGCCCGCCGCCTGCTCGAACAGACGGCCACCGCTGACACGCTCCCGGCCCCTGTGCGCCGTCAGGCGTTGCGTTGCCTGGCTGCGCTGGCCCGCGAAGAAAGCCAAGACGAAGCCGCCGCCGCCTTCGACCAACGGGCCGCCGCCATTGATTGATTTCGCTTTTCTCAAAAAAAAGCTTGCAGACTTTGAAAGATTCACTCTAGAATAGCGATCTTTCGGGCGGCTGTAGCTCAGTTGGATAGAGTACTTGGCTACGAACCAAGGGGTCGTGGGTTCGAATCCTGCCAGCCGCACCAACATTGCAACGGGTTGAGAGTTCAAACTCTCAACCCGTTTTCTTTTGTGCGCTCACCAAGCGGATGAGCGCTTCAGCTTCAGTTCGCGCCAGTGTGCTCCACCAGCACGGCCATGCCTTGCCCACCGCCCACGCAAGCAGCAGCGACACCCCAACGCACCCCACGCCGGCGCAACTCCCGCGCCACACTCAGCGTGATGCGCAAACCCGATGCCGCCAACGGATGACCCAACGCAATGGCCCCGCCATTCACGTTGAGTTTGTCCAGTGGCAAGCCCAGCTCACGCTGGCAAGCCAGCACTTGCGCGCCTTGGGCTTCGTTGATGTCGAACAGGGCCACATCGTCCAACGTCAGACGGCAACGGGCCAGTAGGGCGCGAATGGCCGGCGCCGGGCCAATGCCCATGATCTCCGGCGGCACGCCCACCACCGCCGCACCGGCCAGCCGGGCCAGCGGTTGCACAGCATCCGCTTGGCGGCGCACAAACTCGCCGGAAGCCACCACCGCTGCCGCCGCGCCATCCACCAACGCCGCGCTGTTACCCGCTGTTTGCACGCCACCGGGGTACACCGGGCGCAGCTTGGCGAGCGACGCCAACGGGCTGGGGCGCGGGTGCGTGTCGGTGGTTTGCAGCGGTGTTTTGCTGGACAGGCGAATGCCGCGTGCGGTGTAGCCCGGCAGCTCGAACGCCTCGGTGCCCACGGGCACGATTTCGTCCGCGAACTTGCCGGCTTCCTGTGCGGCCAATGCCCGCTCAAACGAGACAGCGGCGTAGGCGTCCACTTCCTCGCGGGTGATGCCGTACTTTTTCGCCAGGTTCTCCGCCGTTTGAATCATGCTGACCTGCGCTGCCGGGTCGTCCAGCGCTTCCCAGAGGAAGTCTTTAAACTCGACGGGCGCACCCAGCTTGAAACCGCTGCGGTGGGTGTAGGCGGCAATCGGGTTGCGTGTCATGGACTCTGCCGCCACCACCAAGGCGCTGTCGCAGTAACCGAGGCGGATTTGGTCGGCGGCCTGGCGCAGCAGCTCGAACCCCGTGCCGCAAATGCGCGCCACTTGCAGCGCGGGCACCGCCTGCGGCACGCCGGCGTAAAGGCCGATGTGGCGCGGCAACACGTAGGCGTCAAAGTCGGCTTGCGCCATCGAGCCGGCGATCACCGAGCCGATGTCCGCCCCATCCACGCCGCTGCGCGTGAGCGCCTCGCGCGCCACCTTGATGCCCAAATCGGTGGGGGAAACGCCGCCCAGCGCCCCGCAGTAGTCCACAAACGGCGTGCGGCAGCCTTCCAGCAGCCACACATCTTCGAAGTTGGCGCTGAAGCTGCCGTTGCTCATCGTGTGCTCCTCAGCCGATTCAGCCGTGCAGCGCAGCCAGGCCGCCCCAGGTGGCGCTGAAGATGCCCGCGTCCATCACCTTCACGTTGCGCACGATGGGTTGGAAGTCCATCTGATCCAGCACGTCGCGCTGTAGGTCGATGCCGGGGGCCACTTCGATCAGCTCCAAGCCGTCTTCACACAGCTTGAGCACGGCACGTTCGGTGACGAACAGCACGTTCTGGCCACGCACCGCCGCGTCATGGCCGTTGAAGGTGATCTGCTCGACTTGCTGGATGAACTTCTTCGAGCGCCCTTCCTTGACGATGGTGAGTTTGCCTTCGCCAATGGCCACCTCCAGCCCGCCGGCGGTGAAGGTGCCGCAGAACACCAGATTTTTGGTGGAGCGGGTGATGTTGATGAACCCGCCGCAGCCCACTGGCCGGCCATTGAACTTGCTGACGTTCACGTTGCCGTGCGCGTCCGATTGCGCCAGGCCCAAGAAGCTGGCATCCAGGCCGCCACCGTCGTAGAAGTCGAACTGGAAGCTCTGCTCAATGATGGATTCGGCGTTGTAGGCCAATCCAAAATCACCCAGTTGTGCCGGGATGCCGCCGTTCACGCCGGATTCGATGGAGAGCGTGAGCGAGTCCGCCACGCCTTCTTCCGCCGCCACCGCCGGAATACCCGCCGGGATGCCAATGCCCAAATTGGTCAGCGAACCGGGTTTAACCTCCAGCGCCGCACGCCGCGCAATCACCTTGCGCTCATCCAGCGGCATGGGCGTCAGGCTGCCGGTGGGCACTTGCACATCCCCACACAGCGCCGGGTTGAACTGGGTGGCGATGGTTTGCATGTGGTTTTCCGGTTGGGCCACGATGACGTAGTCCACCAAGAAACCCGGCACTTTCACCGCCTTGGGGTGCAAGCTCCCCGCCTTGACGATGCGCTCCACCTGCACAAACACCTTGCCGCCCCAGCGCTTGGCCGCCTGGGCGATGGAAAGCTGCTCCAGCAACACGCCTTCTTTGTCCAGCGTGATGTTGCCGCGCTCGTCGGCGACGGTGCCTCGAATGATGGCCACGTCGATTTTCGGGCTGGGGTAGTAAAGCCACTCTTGGCCCTCAAACGCCACCAGCTTGACCAGCGGCGCGGTGGAACGCGGGTTCATACGCCCGCCTTCTTGGCGCGGATCCACAAACGTGCCCAAGCCCACTTGCGTCAGCAGCCCCGGCGACTTGTTGGCGATTTGGCGCGTCAGGTGCGACAGCGACCCCTGCGGGAAGTTGTAGGCTTCGACCTCGCCGTCGAAGACCATCTTCATCATTTCCTTGCCGGTTTGGCCGAAGTGACCGGCCACCACGCGGCGGATCATGCCGGGGTGGGCAAAGTGTTTCATGCCCGCTTCACCCGAGTTGCCCACGGCGCCACAGGCCCAGGTGCTCACCATCTGCGGGTGGCCGGTTTTCAGGAAGTGACGCTCCACGCCTTGCAGGATTTCTTCCGGCAAGCTGGTCACGGCCAGGCCGCCCAGGAAGATGGTGGCGTCGTCGGGGATGAGGGCGCCAACGTCGTCGGCGTTAATGACTTGCATGGGGGCTCCTGGTTTACTTGCGGCGGTCGGTGACGCGCAGCACGGTGGCCACACCCGAATCCCCCGCCGCGCAGCCGGTGAACACGCCCACGCCACCGCCGCGCAGCACCAGTTCTTCGATGAGTTCGATCACGCCGCGCAAGCCGGTCGGGCCTTGCGGGTGGCCCCAGATGATGGAGCTGCCGTAGTTGTTCATCTTGCGCCAGTCAAAGCCGGTGTCGGCGGCGAAGGCCAGGTCGTTCACGGCGAAGGGGTTGTGGGTTTTCACCGCGTCCACATCGGCGATGGTGAGGCCGGCGTGCTTCAGGGCGTTGAGCGCCGCTGGGGCCGGGGCCATCGGCATGTGGGCTTTTTCCACGCGGGCTTGGCCAAAGCCCAGCAACTCAATTTCGATGCCGCTGTCGGTCGCCATTTCGGCGGCGCGCTCGCGGGTGGTGACGATGGCGCCAGCGTTGCCATCGGCTGGGTGAGTCTGGGCGCCGAAGGTGATGGTGCCGCCTTCACGCACGGGTTTGAGGCGCGCCAAGCCTTCGGCGCTGGTGGGGAACACACCTTCGTCGATGCTCAGGGCGCCGGTTTGTTTGCGGAAAGACGAATCGAAGATCGGCGCGTCCACCATGTAACGGCGCTGGAAAGCGCGGTCATTGGCCAGCGCGGCTTGGTATTGCTCGAAGCGGTGCAGCTTGAGTTCATGCTGCATCGCCAGCGTCACGCCGTACTTGGCGGCGACGTTCTCGCCGGTCTCCAGCATCGCTTTGCCGGCGTAGGGGTCGGCGGCGAAGTTGTCCAGCGTCCAGCGTTCGGTGATGCCGTTGCCGCCGGGGGCGGTGGCGTCCGGATAGTGAACGATGGGGCCGTTGGACATGCGGTCACACATCACCAACAGCGCACAGGTGGCGGTGCCGCCCGCCAATTCTTGCGAGGCCATTTGCAGCGCACGCACGCTGGTGGCGCAGGCCTGTTGCACCGTGGGGCCGGCCACGCGGTCGATGCCCAACATCCCGGTGAGCCAGGGCAGGCCGTAGAAGCTGCCTTTTTGCGGATTCGTCATCCCCAGGATGCCCAGGTCGATTTGATCCAGCGGCACCCGTTTGTCCGCCAGCACTTGGCGGCCAACGTGCGCAGCCAAGCGCACCGAGTTCAGGTTGGCCAGCGAGCCCTGCCACTTGGCAAATGGGGTGGACCAGTAAACGCCGTAGGGGATGAAGCCGTGCATGCAAATGTCTCCTGCTGTGGTGGGCAGATTGTTCATCGACTGAACCATTTGCACAAGATCACTCTAGGGTAAACCCTCGTCTTGCACTGCACAAAAGACCACGCACACACGTATTGACGACCGAATTCAGGATAAACCCTAGGTGTTTCAGAAATATCTTGCACCTCAGGCGGCACTGACGGCATGATCGCGGCCATCGATTTAGTTCAGTCAACTAAACATTTTGAGACCGTCGCCATGAGTCAGGAATTCACCCCCGTCACCGGCCTGCTGGCCTCGCTGGATCTGTTGCAGGTATCGCAAGCGGGCAAGGTGCTGCACATGAGCCTGAACCGCCCGGCCAAGCGCAACGCCATTTCGGATGGGTTGATCGCCCAAATCCACACCGTTTTTCTGAACTTGCCGGAAGACGTGCGCGCTGTGGTGGTGAGTGGCCAGGGGGAGCATTTCTGCTCGGGCCTGGATCTGTCCGAGCTGGTGCAGCGGGACATCGGCGCGGCCATCCTGCACTCACGCGGCTGGCACACGGCGTTTGAAGCGATCCAATACGGCAAGGTGCCGGTGGTCGCAGCGCTGCACGGCGCGGTGGTGGGCGGCGGGCTGGAGCTGGCTGCCTCGTGCCACATCCGCGTGGCGGACGATTCGGCTTACTTCGGCCTGCCGGAAGGCCAGCGCGGCATCTTCGTCGGTGGTGGTGGCTCGGTGCGCATCCCGCGCCTGATGGGCACCGCCCGCATGATGGACATGATGCTCACCGGTCGCGTCTACGACGCTGACGAAGGCGAACGTGCCGGCCTGGTGCAATACCGCGTGCCGGTCGGGCAACAGCTCACCAAGGCGTTTGCGCTGGCCGAAAAGATCGCCAACAACGCGCCCATGACCGCGTTTGCGGTGATGCACGCCCTGCCGCGCATCGTGGAGCAATCGCCGGCAGAAGGCTTGTTCACCGAATCGCTGATGGCCGCCGCTGCCAGCAACACGCCCGAAGCCCAAGCCCGTTTGGCCGCCTTCTTGGCGGGCAAGGCCGCCAAGGTGGTGAAGGAATGAGCACCCCGTTCCGCCCGGTGGCGGTGGGCGGCGCCCTCGAAGCCACCTTGGACACCCGTGCCGATGGCGTGCGCG
Organism: Vitreoscilla filiformis; assembly: GCF_002222655.1. GTDB lineage: Bacteria > Pseudomonadota > Gammaproteobacteria > Burkholderiales > Burkholderiaceae_C > Ideonella > Ideonella filiformis. The sequence continues at coordinate 3,322,314 of NZ_CP022423.1, forward strand.
TGCTGTGCTCCACCGAGCCGCTGCACTGGTTCCCGGGTCGCGTGTCGGACGTGCTCTCAAAGTGGGCCGATGAGGCGCCGGATCGCACCTTCATTGCCCAGCGCAGCCAGCCCGGCACCGCCTCGGGCGGCGAGTGGATTCGCGTCAGCTACGCCGAGATGCGCGAGCGGGCCCAGCGCGTCGGCCAAGCCTTGCTGGATGCGGGTTTGAGCGTCGAGCGCCCGCTGGCGATCCTCTCAGACAACGATCTGGCCCACGCCACGCTGATGATGGCGGCCAATTGGGTGGGCGTGCCCTACGTGAGCGTGTCGGCGGCCTATTCGCTGATTTCGACCGACTTTGGCAAGCTGCGCCACATCTTCAACACCGTCACGCCGGGGATGGTGTATGCCAGCGATGCGCGTTTTGCCAAGGCAATTAACGCCGTGGCCGCGCCGGATGTGACCGTGATGCTGGGCGATGTGGGCACCGACACCGATGTGGGCGGACGCACGCTGTGGAGCTTTGAGCACGCACTGGCCACGGCCATCACCCCGGCGGTGGACGCGGCGCGCAACGCCACCGGCCCGGACACAATTTCCAAATTCCTGTTCACCAGCGGTTCGACCAAGCTGCCCAAGGCCGTCATCACCACGCACCGCATGCTGTGCGCGAATCAGCAGATGATTCACCAGTGCATGGCCTTCCTGCGTGACGAACCCCCGGTGATGGTGGACTGGCTGCCCTGGAGCCACACCTTCGGCGGCAACCACAACTTTGGCATTGCGCTCTACAACGGCGGCACGCTCTACATCGACGATGGCAAGCCCACCCCCAAAGGCATTGCGGCCACCATCCGCAACCTGAAAGAAATTTCGCCGACGGTGTACTTCAACGTGCCCAAGGGCTTGGAGGAAATCGCCAACGCCATGGACGAGGACGACGCGCTGCGCCGCTCGCTCTTCGCCCGGCTCAACACCTTTATGTTTGCGGCGGCGGGGCTGTCGCAAGCGGTGTGGGATCGGCTGGACGCGCACGGTGTCATCGCCACCGGCGAGCGCGTGCGCATCATGACCGGCCTGGGCATGACGGAAACCGCGCCCTCCTGCCTGTTCTTGGTCGATACGCATGCCCGCTCGGGTTATCTGGGTTTGCCGGTGCCGGGGGTGGAAGTCAAGCTGGTGCCCACCGAGGGCAAACAAGAGATCCGCTTCCGTGGCCCCAACGTCATGCCGGGTTACTGGCGCTCGCCGGAACAAACCGCCGCCGCCTTCGATGAGGACGGGTTTTATTGCACGGGCGATGCCGTGCGCTTCGTCGATGAAGCAGACATCGGCCTGGGTCTGTTCTTCGATGGCCGCATCGCCGAGGACTTCAAGCTGTCCACCGGCACCTTTGTGAGCGTTGGGCCGCTGCGCGCCAAGATCATCGCGGCGGGCGATCCGTGCGTGCAGGATGCGGTGATCGCCGGCCTGAACCGCGACGAGCTGGCGGCCCTCATCGTGCCGCGCCTGGGCGATTGCGCCAAATTCGCCGGCGTCCCGCCCGACACGCCCGCGCCCGAGCTGCTGCACCGGCCGGTGATGCGCGCTTTCTTCCAGCGCCTGGCGGATCAACTTTGGGCCGCTGGCACCGGCAGCGCCAACCGCGTGGCGCGCATGCATGTGCTGGTGGAACCGCCCTCGATCGACAAGGGCGAAATCACCGACAAGGGCACGATCAACCAGCGCGCCGTGCTGACGCACCGCGAAGCCTTGGTGGAAGCGATTTACGAAGGCACAGCCGCCGATCCGTGGCTGATCTTGCCGAACAAAGGCTGAATTCAGGAGACCGAGATGCAGATTCAAGGACACGTGGCCATCGTCACCGGTGGTGGTTCGGGTTTGGGTGAAGCGGTGGCGCGTGAGCTGGCCGCGCAAGGCGCCAAGGTCGCCGTGCTGGACGTGAACGCCGCTGGCGCCGAGCGCGTCGCCGCCGACATCGGTGGCCTGGCCTGCCGCTGCGACATCGCCGATACCGCGAGCGTCACCGCTGCGCTGGATGCGGTGGAAGCCCAGTTTGGCAGCGCGGCGCGCATCATCATGAACATCGCCGGCATCGGCACTGCCAAGCGCATCATCCAGCGCGACGGCTCGCCCGCGCCTCTGGAAGACTTCGAGCGCGTGGTGAAGATCAACCTGATCGGCACCTACAACCTCACCCGCCTGGCCGTGGCCCGCGCCGCCAAACTCGAACCGCTGGCCGATGGCGAACGCGGTGTGGTGGTGAACACCGCCTCGGTGGCCGCGTTTGATGGCCAAGTCGGCCAAGAAGCGTATTCCGCCAGCAAGGGCGGCGTGGTCGGCATGACGCTGCCGCTGGCGCGTGACCTGGCGCAGTTTGGCATCCGCGTTTGCACCATTGCACCGGGGCTGTTTGCCACGCCGCTGATGAACGAACTGCCGCAGGAAGTGCAGCAATCGTTGGCGGCTGCGATTCCGTTCCCCAAGCGTTTGGGCCAGCCGGCTGAGTTTGCCGCCTTGGCGGCACACATCGTCGGCAACACGCATCTGAACGGCGAGGTGATTCGCCTGGATGGTGCGCTGCGTCTGGCGCCGCGTTGAGCGTTCCGATTGGAACGCTGCTTGAGTTTTTGCCCCAGCGCCGCCGCCAGAACAACAGAGCGCAGGGCCATTCCGGTCGCAAGACCTTTGATCGTGGACACCGCATCGTCCGCACAGGAGACAAGCATGAACCGCACCCCTCGTCGTCTGAAGGCCCTGGCCGCCGCCGTGCTCACCTTGGCCGCCGGCTCCGCGCTGGCCGATGTGACCATCGGCATTTGCCTGCCCTTGACCGGCCCCGCGTCCGGTCTGGGCATTCCGGTGGCCAACCAAATCAAGCTCTGGCCCAAGAGCATCGGCGGCGAGAAGCTCAACGTCATCGTGCTGGACGATGCCACCGACCCGACCAAGGGCGTGACCAACGCCAAGCGCTTCGTCACTGAAGACAACGCCGACATCATCATGGGCTCGGTGGCCACGCCGGTGGCGATCCCGATGGCCGATGTGGCGCTGGAGTCGAACACGCCGCACTTCATGTTCTCGCCCGCTGTGCTGCCGGCGGGCAAGGATGCGTGGTCGTTCCGCGTGCCCCAAGGCAATGCGGTGATGGCCTTCGCCATGATCGAGCACATGAAAAAGCAAGGCATCAAGACCGTGGGTTTCCTCGGCTACACCGATGCCTATGGCGAAAGCTGGCTGCGCGACTTCCAAGACCAAAGCAAGGCATTGAATGGCCCCAAGGTGGTAGCCACCGAACGCTTCGCCCGCTCGGACACCTCGGTGACGGCGCAAGCGCTCAAGCTGGTGTCGGCCAATCCGGAAGCGATGCTGGTGGTGGCGTCGGGTTCGGGCGCGGCCATGCCGCACAAGGCGCTGGTCGAGCGCGGCTACAAGGGCAAGATTTACCAGACCCACGCTGCGGCCTCGCGTGACCTGATCCGCGTCGGCGGCAAGGACGTGGAAGGCAGCTATGTGGTGTCCGGCCCGGCGCTGGTGCCGGAGCAACTGTCGGCGGCGCATCCGTCCAAGGCGGTAGCGCAAAAGTTCGTCGATCAGTACGAGGCCGCTTACGGCAAGGGCAGCCGCAACCAGTTTGCCGGCCATGGGTATGACGCCGTGATCATTCTGGAAAAAATCATCCCCGTGGCGCTGAAGAAGGCCAAGCCGGGCACCAAGGAGTTCCGCGCCGCGCTGCGTGAGGCCACCGAAACCATGGGGCGCACCATCCTGGCCCACGGCGTGCTGAACTACACCAAGGACAACCACTGGGGCTACACCACCGAAACCGGCGTGATGCTCAAGGTGGCTGGTGGCGACTGGAAGGTCGAGTAACCGAGCCTGGCTGACAGGCCATCGGGATCGGCCTGTTGGCGGTTTTCGCGGCACCGGTGTGTGGGCGAGGGGTTCATCCACCGGTGCCGTGCTTTTCGCAGCTTTCGAGCTGACCGCGCCCGGCGCGCGTCGGCTGCGGGACACGTCATGGATTTTTCAATCGCAAGCATTCTGGCGCTCGATGGCGTCACCAATGGTGCGGTGTACGCGCTGCTGGCCTTGGCCACGGTGCTGCTCTTCACCATCACCCGGGTGATTTTCATTCCGCAAGGCGAGTTCGTTGCCTTCGGGGCGCTCACCTTGGCCATGCTGCAAACCGGCCAGGTGCCGGGCACGGTATGGTTTTTGGTCATCTTGGCGATCCTCGCTGCGGGCGGGGAATTCATCGCCATGGTGCGCCAGGGTCGGGGGGCCGCCAAAGCGGCGGTCGAGGCCGGCAAGATCTTGGCTTATCCGCTGGCGGTGTCACTGCTGGCGTGGTGGGCGGCGCCGCAGCAGTGGCCGCTGTGGGCGCAGGCCGTGCTCACGCTGGCGCTGGTGACGCCGTTCGGCAGCCTGATCTACCGCTTGGCCTACGAATCGCTGGCCGACGCCAGTGTGTTGGTGCTGCTCATCGTTTCGGTGGGGGTGCATTTTTGCTTGGTGGGCCTGGGGCTGTACTTCTTCGGTGCTGAGGGCTTCCGCAACCCGAGTTTCTGGGATGAGCGCTTCCAGGCTGGGCCGCTGATGCTGTCCGGGCAAACGGTGATCATCATGCTGGTGTCGGTGGCGTTGATCGTCATGCTGTGGCTGTTCTTCGAGCGCAGCCTGTGGGGCAAAGCGCTGCGCGCCACCGCTGTGAACCGCCTGGGCGCCCGCTTGATGGGCATTTCCAGCACGATGGCCGGGCGGCTGTCGTTCTCGCTGGCGGCGTTCATTGGGGCGCTGTCGGGCCTGCTGATCGGCCCAACCACGACGATTTTTTATGACTCAGGCTTCCTCATCGGCTTGAAAGGCTTCGTCGCGGCTGTGTTTGCCGGCTTGTCCAGCTACCCGCTGGCGCTGGTGGGCGCGCTGGGCGTGGGCCTGCTGGAGAGCTTCGGCTCGTTCTGGGCCAGCTCGTTCAAGGAAGTGATCGTGTTCTCGTCCATCCTGCCCGTGCTGCTGTGGCGCAGCCTGCGCGACCCGCACGCCGAGGAGCATTGAGATGTACCAAAAAGACTCTCCCACCGTCGCCACCATGATGTTCGGGCGGCGCCGGGCCATTGAGGCGCTGCGCTCGCCCTGGCTGATGCCGGCCTTCATCGTGCTGATGATGCTGGTGCCGCTGCTGCCCATCCCCGAGTTTTGGATCACCCAGCTCAACTACATCGGCCTGTACGCCCAAGTCGGGCTGGGGCTGGTGCTGTTGACGGGGGTGTCGGGCCTGACCTCCTTCGGCCAAGCGGCCTTCGTCGGCGTGGGCGCCTACACCACGGCGTATCTCACGCTCAACACGGGCCTGTCGCCGTTCATCACGCTGTTCATCGGCCAGGCGCTGGTGGTGTTGGTGGCCATCGTGCTGGGTTTCCTCACCCTGCGCATGAGCGGCCATTACCTGCCGCTGGCCACGCTGGCCTGGGCGCTGTCGCTCAACTACACCATGGCCAACATGGAGTCGCTGGGCAAATACGACGGCCTGTTGGGCGTGCCGGCCATCAACCTGTTCGGCCTGAGTTTTGCCGATGGCCGGGCGATGTACGTGCTGATCTGGGGCGCGGCCTTCATTTCGGCGGTGAGTGTGTTGCACCTGCTGAACTCGCGTTCGGGCCGGGCCATCCGCTCGCTGAAAAGCGGCATCACGATGGCCGAGGCGATGGGCATTTCCACCTTCCAATACAAGCTGCTGGCCTTCGTGCTGGCGGCGATGATGGCGGGGATGTCCGGCTGGTTGTTCGCGCACTTTCAGCGCACGGTGAACCCGTCGCCGTTCAGCTTGGCCAAGGGCATTGAATACCTGTTCATGGCGGTGCTGGGGGGGATCGGCCACGTCTGGGGCGCGTTTGCGGGCTCGGGCGCGGTGAAGATCATCGAAGACCAACTGCAAGTGCTGCTGCCCAAGCTGATCGGCACCAGCGGCAACTTTGAGATCATCGTCTTCGGCCTCATCCTCATCGGCGTGTTGAAGTACGCGCCGGAAGGGCTGTGGAGTTTTGTCGAACGCTGGGTGCCGGCCTTCCAACGTGAACGCGATTGGGGCGGCGCCAAACCCCTGCCCAGCCGCGACAAACCCGCACGCGGCGAGCTGCTGCTCGACGTGCAACAGGTGCGCAAGGAGTTCGGCGGCCTGGTGGCGGTGAACGATGTGAGCTTCAGCATCCGTGCGGGCGACATCATGGGGCTGCTCGGCCCGAACGGCGCGGGCAAAAGCACGACGTTCAACCTGATCACCGGCGTGTTGGGGCTGACGAGCGGCGCCGTGATGTTCCGAGGCCAGAACGTGGCCGGCTTGCCCAGCCGCGAGATCGCCAAGCGCGGCATGAGCCGCACCTTCCAGCACGTCAAGATGATTGCGGAAATGACGGTGCTGGAAAACGTGGCCCTGGGCGGCTACCTGCGCACCCAAGCCGGCCCGGTGCAAGCGGTGCTGCGCTTGGATCGGGAGGAAGAACGGCGCTTGTTCGCTGAGGCCGAACGCCAACTGCGCCGCATCGGCATGGCGCATCAGATGAACGAGCTGGCGGGCAACCTGGCGCTGGGGCCGCAACGTTTGATGGAAATCGCCCGTGCGCTGTGTACCGACCCGGCCTTGCTGCTGTTGGACGAACCCGCCGCCGGCCTGCGCTTGAAGGAAAAACAAGCCCTGGCCGAGGTGCTGCGCCAACTCAAGCAAGAAGGTCTGTCCATCATGTTGGTGGAGCACGACATGGACTTCGTCATGGGCTTGGTCGATCACATCACGGTGATGGAGTTTGGCACCAAGCTGATGTCGGGCACGCCTGCCGAGGTGCAAGCCAGCCCCGAGGTGCGCGCCGCCTACTTGGGCACCGAGCACTGACCTGCCGCACGCCAAAGGAACTTGAACATGAGCGACAACATCCTGAGCGTGCGCGATCTGCACGCGGGCTACGGCAAGGCCGAGGTGCTCTCGGGTCTGAACCTGAATCTGCCGCGAGGGTCGGTGGTGACGGTGATTGGCCCGAACGGCGCCGGCAAATCCACCACCTTGAACGCCTTGATGGGCGTGCTGCGCGCCAAAGGCAGCATCGTGTTTGACGGCCAAGACGTGACCGACGCCACGCTCGAAGAGCGCGTGATGGCCGGCCTCGCCCTGGTGCCGGAAAAGCGTGAACTCTTTTCCACCATGCCGGTGGAAGACAACCTGGTGCTGGGCGGCTTCAAGCCCATGCGCCAAGGCGTGGCCAACTGGCGCAGCACGCTGGACGAGGTTTACGCCATCTTCCCGCGCTTGAAGGAGCGCCGGGCGCAGTTGGCCGGCACGCTTTCGGGCGGTGAGCGCCAGATGTTGGCGGTGGGCCGTGCGCTGATGAGCCGCCCCAAGGTGCTGATGCTGGACGAACCCAGCCTGGGGCTGGCGCCGCTGATCGTGAAGGAGATTTTCCGCACCATCGACCAACTGCGCTCGACCGGGGTGTCCATTCTGTTGATTGAGCAGAACGCCCGCGCCGCGCTGGAGGTGGCCGACTACGGTTATGTGCTGGAAACCGGCGCGGTGGCACTCGAAGGCCCGGCGAAAGCGTTGGCGGGGGATTCGCGGGTGATTGATACCTACCTCGGGGCTAAGAAGCACTGAAACCGCCCCCTCTCCCCAACCCCTCTCCCACGAGGGGAGAGGGGCTTTATTCAAGACATGCAGGAGCCGCCATGTGGCGTTTTGATCCCCCGTTGCGCGACATGCGCTTTGTCATCGATGAAGTGTTGGGTGCCCCGGCGGCCTGGGCCGCGATGAGCGACTTTGACGGCCTCGACGCCGACACCGCCGCCCAGGTGTTGGAAGAAGCCGGGCGCTTCGCCTCGGAAGTGCTGTTCCCCACCAACTCGCCCGGCGATTTGGAGGGCTGCCGCTGGAACGATGGTCACGTCACCACGCCCAAGGGCTACCGCGAGGCGTATCAAGCGTTTGTGGCCGGGGGTTGGCCGGCGCTGGCGTGTGATCCGGCATGCGGCGGCCAAGGTCTGCCGGCAGTGCTGAACGCGGCGCTGTATGAAATGCTGGCCGCCGCCAACCACGCTTGGACGATGTACCCCGGCTTGCTGCACGGCGCTTACGAGGTTTTGCACCAGCACGCCACCGGCTGGCTGCGCGACCTGTACTTGCCCAAGGTGACGAGCGGCGAATGGCTCTCCACCATGTGTTTGACGGAAGCGCACGCCGGCTCCGACCTGGGTTTGCTGCGCACCCGCGCCGTGCCGGCTGAGGACGGCAGTTACCGCCTCACCGGCACCAAAATTTTCATTTCGGGCGGGGATTCGGATCTGACCGACAACATCGTCCACCTCGTGCTGGCGCGTTTGCCGGATGCGCCGGCGGGCACCAAGGGGCTGTCGCTGTTCCTCGCGCCCAAGTTTTTGCCGGATGGCTCACGCAACGCCGCCCGCTGCGATGGCATCGAAAAGAAGATGGGCATCAAGGGCAGCGGCACCTGTGTGATGAGCTTCGAGAACGCCACCGGCTGGCTGTTGGGCGAGCCGAATCGCGGGCTGGCGGCCATGTTCTTGATGATGAACGCGGCGCGCTTGCATGTGGGCTTGCAGGGGCTGGGGCATTTGGAAATCGCCAGCCAAAACGCGCTGCGCTACGCCAGCGAGCGCGTGCAACTGCGCTCGCCTACCAAGCCGGCTGACGCGCCCAAAGGCCCAGCGGATGTGATCGCCTTCCACCCGGCGATGCGTCGCCAGTTGCTCACGCTGCAAGCACGCACCCAAGCCGCCCGCGTGCTGGCCTACTGGGCCGGCCATGCGCTGGACGAGCAAGCCAGCCATCCGGACGCCGCCACCCGCGCCGCTGCCGGTGAACGCGCCACGCTGTTGACGCCCGTCATCAAAGCCATGTTGACCGATTACGGCCACTACGGCGCCGACCGGGCGTTGGGCATCTGGGGCGGCCACGGGTTTGTGCACGATTACGGCATCGAGCAAATCGTGCGGGACAGCCGCATTGCGCTGATCTACGAAGGCACGAACGAGATTCAGGCCATCGACCTGCTGCTGCGCAAGGTGCTACCGGACGGCGGCGCCAAGCTGGGCGCACTGCTGGCGTGGGCCTCGGAACAGTGCGAAGGTTCGGTGCATGCCGAAGCGGCCCGCGCTGGCCTGCGGGCGGTGGCCGATGCCGTCGCTGCGCTGGCGGCGGATGCGCAAGCGGATGCGGAATTGCCCTTCCGTGCGGCGGACGATCTGTTGTTCGCCTTGGGTGAAGCCTTGCTGGGCGCGGCCTGGGCGCGCTCGGATGCGGTGGCCACCGCCGCACTGGCCCGTGGTGATGGCGATGCGGCGTTCTACACCGACAAACAAACGCTGGCGCAGTTTCACTTTGCTTGGCTGGGCGGGGAGCTGAAGCACCGTCTGGACGGCGTGGCGGCAGCGCGGGCGGTGTTGCCGTTTGTGGCGTTGGCGGAGTAAGCGCCTCAAGGCTCACGGCGCTGCGCCGGGGACGCCGACCGCAGTGGCAGCGCCAGCAATTGCAGCCATTGCGTGTTGGCGGGGTAGGCGGTCCGATCCGGCACGCCCAGCGCGGCGGGCGCAACGCCGGGCAGGCGGTAGCTGCCAAAAAGCTGATCCCACACGCTGAACACGGCGGCGTAGTTGCGGGCTTCCGCCGGGTCTGCGCTGTGGTGGAAGCGGTGCAGCTCGGTGCCGATGAACACGCGGTTCAACCAGCCGGCCCGGATGTCCACATTGAAGTGCGACACCAACCCCTGAAACCCGTTGAACACCGCCGCTGCAAACGCCGCTTCGGGCGTCAGCCCCAACCCGATGGCCGGCAGCAGCAACACGATTCGCACATACGCACTCTGAATGGGGTGCCCGGCGGCGTGCATGAACACATAAACCTGTTCTGGCAAATGGTGCAGCACATGCGTGCGCCACATCCACCGGCCCAACCGACCTCGGCCCTCGTGGCAGTAACGGTGCAGCCCGTACCACGCCAGATCGGCCAACGCCGCTGCGATCAGCGCTTGCACCGGCCACGGCAACCCAGAGGCCCCCAGTGAGCACAACACCCGATGCCCCACCAGCCAGGTGATGCCGTGGGTGGCCGCCACCATGGCCGCGCCGTTCACCACCAGCATGGGCAGGTCTCGGACGAAGAACAGCGTGCGGGTCATGCCCCAGTCTGGGCGCATCGGCATCCAGCGCTCCAACAGCAGCAGCACGGTGATGAGGGAGCCCAGGTACACCGGGTAGGCCGTGCCCACGGGGCCGAAGGTGCCAGCGGCTTCGGCGGCGATGTACACCAGGGTGAGCCCCAGCGCACCCAGGGTGCCAGGCGAGCGGAGAGGGTTTGCATCATGGTGGGCTGTGCTTGAGTCAACATGCCACCATGATCGGAACACCCCCCTGCGCATCGCAAGCCATCCTCGGGGTGGACTGTCTGATAACAGATGGATCGCCGCCACATGTTCAGCAACTGCCATGGCCAAACCTTCTTCTGAGCCGGATCGCCGCATTGCCAAAACCAAACTCGCCCTGCGCGATGCCATGCTTGCCCTGCTGCCGCACACCGGGTGGGATGGGCTGTCCATCCAAGCCCTTTGCGAGCGGGCCAACATCGGGCGCTCCACCTTCTACCTGCACTACCAGGGCAAGGATGATTTGTTGTCCGACAGCCTGGCCGGCCAGCGGGCGCATTTGACCGACGCCCAAGCCGACAAGCCCGCCGGCTTGCCCATGCTGCGGGGCTTGTTGGCGCACATGGTGGAACAAAGCGAGGTGTTCCGGGCCGTCATTGGCAAACGGGGCAGCCACGCCATTGCTGCGCGCTTCAAAAACATGGTGCGGGAGGTGGTGGAGGTGGAGGTGGAGCTCCAGCGCCGGGCGGTGCCGGCCGAGGCATGCCCGTGGTTGGCCAGTTAGAAATTTAGTAGAATCCAAATCCCGCAACGCAACCAATGAGGTTTGAAATGCCAATCAAGTGCAATGACACGGACGCTTTGATCGAATTCGTAAAAGGAAAATATCCTACCGCAGTTTTCACTAATCCAACTGCAATTCAGCAAAAAATTAATTTTCCTTGCGGGCTCGTCATGAATATATATAACACGGGAACAGTCAACTTTCAAGGAAACAGTCATGGAAATACAATAGCCGAATATTTGATAAAATATATTAATTTGATTAATCAGTGAGATAAAATTATGAGAAAAATAGAGTTTACTTGTGATTCTTGTGGTGAATTACATTCAGTCGATACTTCTGAATTTGACTACGAGGCTGTTGATTCTGATGAGCGCCAGATGGGAACGGAAACAACATACGAAGGTGAATTGACAATAACATGTGAATGTGGTGCAGAAATCTCAGTTACACATCGTTTTTGGGAGTACCCAGAAGGGTCACCACCAAATCATGAAGAGGTTGACATAGATGGAGGAACCCCAGCATAAACAATATTACCTCAAAAGGCGATGATTAAATTCATCAGAAATTTCTAATCGGGTAGCCGGGGGTCTTTAGCCCCCAGCTCCCACACCACCCACCATGCGGGTCCGCAGTGGGCGGTTCAACAAGTCGGCTCGCTCGACGAAGCTCGCTTCTCTTTCTCGCTCAGGTGTACCCCTGAGCTTTCTTCCATAGGGCCACCACACTCACCAGGCCCGTCTCGTGCAACCTCTCGTTTGTCAACGCGATTCGCAACGCCGGACTCCTGGCCATGCGCCAGTTCCCCTTGCCACTCAGTCCGTGCCTAAAGGCCATGCGTCTATTCACGCCCAGCCTCAACAACTCCCGGATCTTCGTCCTGCTCCTCTTCCACCGTTTCCAGTAGACCGATCGCATCCGCCTTCTGATCCATTCGTCTAGCCCCGGCACAGTCCTCCAATACTGGCTGATCCCAAAGTACTGCATCCACCCTCGCACGTACTCCCTGAGCTTGCCCAAGCGGTAGTCCATCGACACCCCCCAGCCTTTGCTCGTCAGTCTGCGCACTCGGTTTTTGAAGCCCTCCAGCGCCTTCTTGTGCCACCGTATCTTGCCCGCCTTGATCGTGAAGCCTAGGAATTTGCACTCTCCCATCGGCGCAACCTGGCTCTTCGCCTGATTTACCCTGAGCCTGAGTTTTGCCTCCACAAACCTCTTGACGCTGTGCATCACCCGATGCCCCGCCCTCAGGCTGCGCACCAAAATCACCACATCGTCCGCATAGCGCGCAAACCTGTGCCCTCTGCTGTGCAGTTGCTTGTCCAGCTCGTGCAACATCACATTGCCCAGTAACGGCGACAGCGGCCCGCCTTGTGGCGTCCCCACTTCGCTCGGCTCTACGCGGTATCCCACCAGCACCCCTGCTCTCAGGTAGTTGCCTATCAACCTCAGCAGCACCTTGTCCCCGATGGTGCGGCCCAGCAGCCCCATCAACACGTCGTGATTGACCGTGTCGAAGAACTTGGCCAAGTCCATGTCCACCGCGAATTTGTAGCCCTGCTTCACGTCTTGCTGCACCTGCTTGATCGCCTGGTGTGCACTGCGGCCTGGTCGGAACCCGTAGCTGTTCGGGCTGAACTCCACCTCGTACAGCGGGCTCAGCACCTGCGCTATGGCTTGCTGGATCACCCTGTCCATCACGGTCGGGATGCCCAGCGCCCTCTTGCCTCCTCCAGCCTTCGGGATTTCCACCCTCCTGACCGGCTGCGGCTCGTAGCGCCCTCGCTCGATCTGCTCCTTGATCCTGGGCCAGTGTTGCCGCGCTTGTTCCGGGTAGTCCTCCACCGTCACGCCGTCTATGCCCGGCGCTCCTTTGTTGGCCCTCACCCGCTTCCACGCCTTCAACAGGTTGTCCCTGTCCAGCACCTTTTCTAGCAGTCCTTCTCGCTTCACTTCGTCTTGTCTCAAGGCTCGTTTCTCACCTCCACCGCCGCCCGCACACCTCCCCCGCTTCGGGTTCACCGGTGCCGTCGAGATGGCTGTGTCTGCTCCTTGTCTCTCGTTGTTCGGCCCTTCAGCGCGCTTACCCTGCGCCCCTACTATGGCCTCTGCTGACTTCTGCACCATCACGCAACGTGTTGCCACGCCACGCGCTGCATGGCTCGCAAGGGCGCTGCCTGTTTCTTCGTCTCGCAGGGGGCAGCTCCCCACGGCGCTAGGACGTTGATAACCCGGTACATCCCATTCCGGGATCCTTCCTTGCAAAGCGTTTCCTTCCATGCCGCACGTGATGCAGACCTCCCCAGGTAAGAACGTGAACTGTCGATGCACAAGCGCCACATCTACCCTAGACGCTGTACCATCAGACTTCGCCATCCAGTGCCGGCTCGTCTGGCGTCCTAGGCCTCCTCTATGTGGTTTCTGTCCGTCGCCTCGCACCTCTTGTCTACGGCTTCCTCCAGACCCCGCCTCGCAGCGACGCCCTTGCCCTCGACTCGTGGTTGTCCTGCTCGCTCTCCGAGTCCAGGCCGGTACTCCCACAGGGGACTTCCACCTCACGCCCATGCTGGGCGCACACAGGGCAATCAACCTGACGTCCCGCAAAGTCCGTGCCTTCGGTGCGTGCTTTTAATGTTGCAGGTGAACTCCAAGTTATGTGGCGGGCGGCATCGTCGAGGTGATGTCGTGGTGAGTGGACGCGCCGCACCCCCCGGCCATTGAGGCGCTGGAGCAACGCCTGGATCACCTGGCGGAAGCGGCGATGGCGATGGCGATGGCGATGGCGATGGCGATGGCGATGGCGATGGCGATGGCGATGGCGATGGCGATGGCGATGGCGATGGCGATGGCGATGGCGATGGCGATGGCGCGGGGGCCTCGAGCGTGAGCAAACAGGGTGATGCTGTGACATGATCTCTACAAAAAATGTAGAGATCACAATGAATCAATGGCTTCTGTGCATCACCAGCCTGCCCACTGAAAACGCCACCGCCCGGATGCGGGCCTGGCGTTCGCTCAAAGCCAGTGGCGCGGCGGTGCTGCGCGATGGCGTGTACCTGCTGCCGCAACAGGATGCGTGCCAGACGCTGTTGAACTCGGTGGCTGCGGATGTCATCCACCATGGCGGGTCGGCCTGGGTGCTGCGCGTGGCCGAGCCCGAAGGCGCCCCATTCACAGCCCTGTTTGACCGCAGCGCGGACTACGCCGTCCTGCTGGATGAGCTGCAAGCCCTGCGCACCGCGCTGTCCACCGACACCGCCGCCGACACCCACAAAGCCCTGCGCAAGCTGCGCAAAAGTTTCCAAGCGTGCGTGGCCGTGGATTTTTTCCCCGGCGAAGCCCAGCGGCAAACCGAACACGCCTTGGCGCTGCTGGAGCAGGCCTGCGCCCGTGCGCTCTCACCGGACGAACCCCAGCCGCTGGATGTGACGCTGGAGGTGCTTCATCTACACGACTACCAAGGCCGAACTTGGGCCACACGTCAGCGCCCATGGGTGGATCGGCTGGCCAGTGCGTGGTTGATCCGGCGGTTCATTGACCCCCAAGCCCGGCTGCTTTGGGTGGCCGAGCCGCAGCACTTGCCCGCCGACGTGCTGGGCTTTGACTTCGACGGCGCCCGCTTCAGCCACACGCCGCATCTGGTGACATTCGAGGTGCTGGCCGCCAGCTTTGGGTTGCGCCAACCAGGGCTGGCCCGCCTGGGCGCGCTGGTTCACAGCCTGGACGTGGGGGGCGTGCGCCCACCCGAAGCGGCGGGCGTGGAAAGCGTGCTCGCCGGCCTGCGCACCGCCTTGCCCGATGACGAAGCCCTTTTTGCCGCCGCCTGCGCCGTGCTGGACGGCTTGTTGACCCACTTTTCCACCCCCACCCCACCATGAAACCTGACACCCCCATGCCCCCCGAGGTGAGCTTTTGGCAAGCCTTGGCCTTCTGGCTCAAACTGGGCTTCATCAGCTTTGGCGGCCCGGCGGGGCAAATCGCCATCATGCACACCGAGCTGGTGGAGCGCCGGCGCTGGATCTCCGAAAAGCGCTTCTTGCACGCGCTCAACTACTGCATGCTGTTGCCAGGGCCAGAGGCCCAGCAGCTCGCCACCTACATCGGTTGGTTGATGCACCGGAGCTGGGGCGGCATCGTCGCGGGGGCGCTGTTTGTGCTGCCTTCGCTGTTCATCCTCATCGCGCTCTCGTGGCTTTACATCGCTTGGGGCGAGCAACCGCTGGTGGCGGGGTTGTTTTACGGCATCAAACCCGCCGTGACGGCCATCGTCGTGCAGGCAGCGCACCGCATCGGCGGGCGGGCGCTCAAAAACGGCTGGCTGTGGGGCATCGCCGCAGCGGCGTTTGTGGCGATTTTTGCGCTCGGGGTGCCCTTCCCGGCCATCGTCGCGGTGGCGGCGCTCGTCGGCTACGTGGGCGGTCGCATAGCACCGGCCAAGTTCCAAGCCGGTGGTGGCCACGGCAAGGCCAAAGCCTCTTTCGGCCCGGCGTTGATCGACGATGACACGCCCACCCCCGCCCACGCCCGCTTCGCCTGGGGCCGCCTGAGTGCGGTGCTGTTGGCTGGCGCCTTGCTGTGGGCCTTGCCCATGGGGCTGCTCACCACCAGCTTGGGCTGGAACCACACCCTCACCCAGATGGGCTGGTTCTTCACCAAAGCGGCCTTGCTCACTTTTGGCGGCGCCTATGCCGTGTTGCCGTACGTCTACCAAGGCGCCGTGGGCCACTACGGCTGGCTCACCCCCACCCAGATGATCGACGGGCTGGCCTTGGGTGAAACCACACCGGGGCCGCTCATCATGGTGGTGGCCTTCGTGGGTTTTGTGGGGGGTTATGTGAAGGCGGTGTTCGGGCCGGAGTCGCTGTTCTTGGCGGGCGCCGTGGCGGCCACGCTGGTGACGTGGTTCACCTTCTTGCCCTCCTTCGTGTTCATCTTGGCCGGTGGGCCGCTGGTGGAATCGACCCACAACGACCTGAAGTTCACCGCCCCGCTGACCGCCATCACCGCCGCTGTGGTCGGGGTGATCGTGAATTTGGCGTTGTTTTTTGGTTACCACGTTCTGTGGCCGCAGGGCTGGGGCAGTGGGGTGGACGGGGGCTCGGCGGTGATCGCTGTGGCGGCGGCGGTGGCGCTGTTCCGGTTCAAGCTGGGGGTGATTCCCGTGATCGCAGGGTGCGCCTTCATGGGCCTGTTGGGGCGTTGGCTGGGCCTGGCCTGAGGTCTTCCCTAAACTCCATCCTTCCCACTTGGAAGGATGCTGTATGCGCCCGCTGCGTTTCTCCCGCGCCCTGTTCCGGCGCTCGGCCCTCGGATGGGCCGCGTTGAGCTGCTGTGTCGCCAACGCGGTGGCGCAGGTGGGGCCTTCCACCGCGTTGACACCGCCTCCGCGCACCTCGCCCCCCATCACCGTGCCGCCACCGGAATTCGGGCTGCGCGTGATCAGCCCTCCAGCGCGCCAGCCGATTGAAATCGCCCGGGCCAGCCTGCGCACCGAGATCGTCGGCCAAGCGGCGCGCACCCAGGTGGAGATCGTCTTCAAAAACCCCAACGCCCAGGTGTTGGAAGGTGAGTTGCAGTTTCCGCTGGCGGAGGGTCAATCGGTGTCCGGCTTCGCGCTGGACATCAATGGAGAGATGCGCCCCGCCGTCCCGGTCGAAAAAGCCAAGGGCCAGCAGGTGTTTGAGGACACGATCCGCCAGCGCGTCGATCCGGCGCTGCTGGAAAGAACCCAGGGTAACAACTTCAAACTGCGGATTTACCCGTTGCCCGCGCACGGCGAGCGGCGCGTGTCCATTGAGCTGGTGGAAACCTTGCCGGTGCGCCACGGTCAAGCGCTGTACCGCGTGCCCCTGCAATGGGCGCAGCATGTCGGCCAGGTTGAAATGGACGTGCGGGTGGCCGACGTCGCCGCCCGCCAGGTGCGCCTGGGCCGAGGTTTGACGGCTGCCAGCGTGCGCCCGCTGGCCGGCGGGGGGGCCGGGGCACAGGTGGTGTGGTCGGGCCAAAACGTCACGGCGCGCCAGCCCATGGAGCTGAGTGTGGCGGTGGGGCGCCAGCCGTATGCGGCCACCCAGTCGTTTGACGGGGAAACCTTCTTTTATGCCGAAGTCCCCGTGCCCGAGGGCTACCACGCGGCGCCATCCGCTGCCGCCCGCCCGGTGGCCCGACCGCAGCGCCTGGGCTTGATTTGGGATGCCTCCGGCTCCGCCGCCCGGCGCGACCTGCCCCGTGAGCTGGCTTTGCTGGACACCCTGTTCGCCACCTGGGCCAAGCAGGGTGAGGCGCCGCTGCAAGTGGAACTCGTCGTCGCCCGGGACGTGGCCACGCCGCCGCAAACCTTCACCATTCACCGAGGGGATTGGCGCGCCCTGCGCCAAGCGCTCGAATCCCTCGCCTACGACGGCGCCACCGCCACCCAGGCGCTGGCCCCCATCCCCGGCTGTGACGTGAACGTGCTGTTCAGCGATGGTTTGCCGAACTACGGCGCCACCGTGGCGACACCCACCAGCGCGGCAGCCTCAGCGGCGGTGGTGCATGCGGTGCAATCCAGCGTTTCGGCCAACACAGCGTGGCTGCGCCAGCGTACCGAAGCCAGCGGCGGCCAGTTGCTGGATCTGACCCGCACCGGGCCGACCGACGCCGCCCAAGCCCTCACCCAAGCCTCGGGCCGCGTGACCGGCTGGCAAGGCGCGGGCCTGCGCGATGTGGTGATCGCCTCCCGCCGACCGGATGCGGGTCGGGTGTTGATCGCCGGGGTGCTGACCGAAGCACAAACCACCCTGACGCTGTCGTTTGAAACCGCCACCGGCCAGATGCGCCAGGTGAACGTGCCGCTGCGCAGCGATGCACGCGGCGCACTGGCCGCCAGCCGCTGGGCCAGCCTGATGCTGGACGCCTGGGAAGCCGATGCCGACGCCCGCCGGGGAGACATCCTGCGCCTGGGCCAGCGTTTTGGTTTGGCGACGAGCCAAACCTCGCTCATCGTGCTGGACAGCGTGGCGGACTATGTGCGCCACGAAATTGCCCCGCCCGCCTCGCTGCGCAACGAGTACCAACGGCTGCTGGCGCAAAAAGGGGCCGAGCAGAAGAACGTCGAGCAACGTCATCTGGCGCAGTTGGTGGAACGCTTCCAAGCCCGCGTGGCCTGGTATGACAAAGACCATCGCGCAGAAGCTGCGCGCCGCGCAGCGGAACGGGCACGCTTGGCAGCAGAACGCCCGCAAGCGGCGCAGGAACAAGCGGTGCCCATCCCCCGGCCACTGACGATGGCTCCCCCACCGCCACCCGCCCCCGCGCCCCTGCCCACCGCCGCGATGGCCGCCCCGCGCCCCGCTGCGCCACGGGCGGATGCAGCCCCCGGAGCAGGCACCCCGCCGGCCCTCCAAGCCACCACCACCCTGGCGGCTTGGCAGCCCAGCGAAGAATTCAGCCGCCGCATGCAGGCCGCCGACGCCGAACAAGCCTACGCCATCTACCTGCAAGAGCGCCCATCGCGCAGCCAAAGCACGGCGTTTTTCTTGGAAAGCGCCGAAGCCCTGTTTGCGAAAAAAGCCGACGCGCTGGCGTTGCGCATCCTCTCCAACCTGGCGGAAGTGGCTTTTGATCAACGGGCGGTGCTGCGCATCTTGGCTTATCGCTTGGAGCAGGCCGGGCGCCTCGATCTGGCCTTGCCGATCTTGCAGCGCGTGCGGCAACTGGCGCCGAACGAGCCGCAATCGTGGCGCGATGTCGGGCTGGCGCTGGCGAAACAAGGGCGGACGCAAGCGGCCATCGATGCGCTGTGGCATGTCGTGTCCCGCCCATGGGATGGGCGCTTCCGTGATGTCGATTTGACGACGCTGGCCGAACTGAACGCGGTCATCGCTCGCGCCCCGGCCTCCCCTGCGCTCAACCTCAGCGCCATCGACCCGCGCTTGCTGAAAAACCTCCCCCTGGGCCTGCGCGTGGTGCTGCGCTGGGACGCGGACAACACCGACATGGATTTGCATGTGCTCGAACCTTCGGGCGAAGAAGCCATGTTCGCCCACGCATTGACCGAGCAGGGCGGCAAGATGTCCGCCGACGTCACTGGAGGCTACGGCCCCGAGGAGTACGCACTGCGCCATCCGCTGCCGGGGGTGTACCGCGTCCGCGCCAAGTTCTTCGGGCATCGGCAGCAGACCGTGGCCAACACCACCACGGTACAAGCGCAAGTCAGCACCCAATTCGGCACCCCGCAGCAGCAAGATCAACTGCTGACCCTGCGCCTGAATGGCGCCGGGCAGATGGTAGACATCGGCAGCATCAGCGTTGACGCGCCCACTCAGAAACCTTGACCGCCGTTCCCAACCATGACGCCTGATCCCTCCTCCCATCCGGCCCCGCTCTGGCACGCACAATCCCCCGCGCAAGTGGCCGAAGCGCTCGGCACCGACGCCGAACGTGGCCTGTCTGCCGCCGAAGCCGCCGCCCGGCTGCGCACCCACGGCCCCAATCGCTTGGCGGAAGCCCCGCGCCGCCCGGCGTGGATGCGCTGGGTGCAGCAGTTCACCAACCCGTTGGTGTACGTGCTGGTGATCGCCGGCGTGATCATCGGGCTGTTGGGCGACACGGTGGACGCCAGCGTCATCGCGGGCGTGGTGCTCATCAACGCCCTCATCGGTTACGTGCAAGAAGGCAAGGCCGAACAGGCGCTGGAAGCCGTGCGCAGCTTGCTGGCAGCCCGGGCACTGGTGATCCGCGAGGGAGCCCGGCACCCCATCGATGCCGGCGAGCTGGTGCCGGGGGATGTGGTGTGGATCGAGTCGGGCGACAAGGTGCCCGCCGATGTGCGTCTGTTGCGCGTCCACCGCTTGCGCATCACCGAAGCGGCGTTGACGGGCGAGTCGGTGCCTGTGGACAAGGACGTGGCCCCCAACCCCACCGAAGCCAGCATCGGCGACCGCACCGCGATGGCGTACACCGGCACGCTGGTGGCCAGTGGGCAGGCGCTGGGCGTGGTGGTGGCCACGGGGGCGCACACCGAGATCGGGCGCATCGGCGCTTTGGTGTCCGATGTCACCCCGCTGGCCACGCCGTTGACGCGCCGCTTGGATGGGTTCGCCCGGCAGATCACTTGGGCGATTGTGGGCGTGTCCGGACTCACGCTGGCCTGGGGCCACTGGGTGGCAGGCTTGGCGTGGTTCGACCTGTTTTTGGCGGTGGTCGGGCTGGCCGTGGCGGCGATTCCGGAAGGTTTGCCGGCGGTGGTGACCATCGTGCTGGCCATCGGTACACGCATCATGGCGCGGCAGCACGCCATCATCCGGCGCTTGCCAGCGGTGGAAAGCCTGGGCTCGGTGGGCGTGATCTGCACCGACAAAACGGGCACCCTCACCCGCAATGAAATGACCGCCGTGCGCGTGGTGTTGCCCGAAGGCGAGCTGCGCGTCAGCGGCAGTGGTTATGCGCCCGAAGGCCGCTTCGAACGCCACGGCACCGGCGTGCCTCCCGACGAGGTGCCCGCGCTGGCCCCGCTGCTGCACGCCGCCGCGCTGTGCAACGATGCCCGCTTGCACGCCCAACCCGATGGCACTTGGCAGATGGTGGGCGATCCGACCGAAGGCGCCCTCGCCACCCTGGCCCACAAAGGCGGGTGGCCCGCCGCTGACCTGGCCGCCCACTGGCCGCGCCGCGACACGCTGCCGTTTGAGTCCGAACGCCAGTTCATGGCCACGCTGCATGAGGGGCCGCAGGGGGGGTACGTCGTTTACCTCAAAGGGGCGCCCGAGCAGGTGCTGGCGCGTTGCCACAGCGTCATGGGCGGCGCTCCGTTCGAGGCCGCTGCGTGGCTCCAGCGGGTGCAGCAGGCGGCCTCAGCGGGAGAACGTGTACTGGCGCTGGCCCGCAAAACGGTGGGAGGCTCCAAACTCGACGCCCCGGCGTTGGCATCGGATTTCGAACTGCTGGGCTTGATCGGCATCATCGACCCGCCGCGCCCTGAGGCGGTGGCGGCGGTGGCGCAGTGCCAAGCGGCGGGCATCCGCGTCATCATGATCACGGGGGATCATGCCGTCACGGCGGCGGCCATTGGGGCACAACTGGGCTTGCGGGCCGAGCGTGCCCTCAGTGGCCGTGAGCTGGAGGGTTGGGACGATGCCACCCTGCGCCAGCAAGTGGCCGATTGCGATGTGTACGCCCGCGCCACACCGGAACACAAACTGCGCCTGATTGCCGCGCTGCAAGCCCAAGGCCATCTGGTGGCGATGACCGGCGACGGCGTGAACGACGCTCCCGCCCTCAAAGCCGCCGACATCGGCGTGGCCATGGGTGGCAAAGGCACCGACGCCGCCCGCGAAGCCGCCGACGTGGTGCTCACCGACGACCACTTCGCCACCATCGCCCACGCGGTGCGCGAAGGCCGGGTGGTGTTCGACAACATCCGCAAAGCCTTGGCCTACATGCTGCCCACCAACGGCGCCCAGGCGGGGGTGATTTTGCTGGCCCTGCTGGCGGGGTTGCCGTTGCCGATCACGGCGGGGCAAATCCTGTGGGTCAACACCGTGACGGCCATCACCTTGGCGCTGGCCCTGGCGTTTGAACCGGCTGAACCAGGGGTGATGCAGCGCCCGCCGCGTCCACCGGGGGAAGCACTGATCACGCGGGCCATGGTCGGGCGCATCCTGTTTGCAGCGGGGCTGATGGTGGCGGCGACGTTCGGGGTATTCCATTGGGAGCTGTCACGCGGCAGCGAGGTGGCGGTGGCGCGCACCGCCGCCGTCAACACCCTGCTGGTGTGCGAGGTGTTTTACCTGTTCAACCTGCGCCAAGGTGAACACCACGCTTGGCGCTGGGCCACCCTGGCGGGCAACCCGGTGGCGCTGCTCATGGTGGCGCTGTTGGTCGGGTTGCAGGCGGTGTTCACCTATGTGCCGGCGGTGCAAGCGGTGTTTCAGAGTGCGCCGTTGGTGGCCTCATCTTGGGGCGTGGCATTGGGCCTGGGGGGCGTGTTGTTTGGCGTGATCGAAGTGGAAAAAGCCGTTTGGCGCCGGCGCCAAGCCCAACCAAGCTGAGTCAGAAACAGCCTGCCGGCACGCGCACCCACCCCTCCATGAGAATGCGCGCACTGCGGCTCATCACCGCCCGGGTCACGCGCCACTGCGGCCCGGAAGGCCCGTCGCAGCACGCTGCCGTTGCGCCCACGCGCAGGGTGCCGGAAGGGTGCCCGAAACGCACCACAGCCCGCGCCGCACCCCCTGCCGCTTGGCTGACCAGCGTGCCCGGAATCGCCGCCGCTGTGGCAATGGCCACCGAGGTGGTGCCCATCATGGCGTGGTGCAACTGGCCCATGGACAGGCCCCGCACCAGCAAATCGACGTCGCCCGCCGCGACGGTCTGGCCATTGGCGGCCCGGTAGGTCGCCGGCGGCGCCACCATGGCGATCTTGGGCGAGTGCTGGCGCGTGGCAGCTTCCTCCGGCGTGCGGATCAAACCCATGCGCAACGCCCCGGCCACGCGGATGGCTTCGAACCGCGCCAAGGCCACCGGATCGCGGTTGATCCTCTCGCGGCTTTCGGTGCAGGTGTAACCCAGATCGGCAGCGCGAACGAACACCATCGGAATGCCCGCTGTGATCAAGGTCGCGGCGATGCGCCCGCCCGGCACCACGTCCTCGGGCACGCTCAGCTCGTCCACCGTCTGGCCGGTGGGGAACAGCGCCCCGGTGTCATCGTCCGCCGGATCGAGAAATTCGAGCACGATTTCCGCCGCAGGGAAGGCCACCCCATCGAGCATGAACGCACCGTCTTCCTGCACTTGGCCACCCGCCACGGGCACATGCGCCAAGATGGTTTTGCCGATGTTGGCCTGCCAGAGGCGCACGGTACACACCCCGTCCTGCGGCACGCGTGCGACGTCCACCAGGCCAGCATGCAGGGCGAACGCCCCGGCGGCTGTGGTGAGGTTGCCGCAGTTGCCCGACCCGTCCACCAAATCCGACGTGATGGCAACTTGGGCATACAGGTAATCCACATCGTGCCCTGGCCGTGTGCTGCGCGACAGGATCACACACTTGCTGGTGCTGGACGTGGCACCGCCCAGGCCGTCGATGTGTGCGGCGTAAGGGTCAGGGCTGCCAATGACACGCTGCAACAAACGATCCCGCGCTAGGCCGGGCACTTGGCAGGCGGTGGGCAAATCATCCAGCCGAAAAAACACACCTTTGCTGGTGCCGCCGCGCATGTAGGTGGCAGGAATGCGGAGAGGGGACGCAGAACGCATGGGGTGCAAGCTCCAACACAATCACGCCATCCTGCCTCAAACCCTGCTGTGATTCGATTTTTGTGCCATGAGCCCAGCCTCCCGTTCTTCCCCCAGTGCCAGTGACCACGACGATGACGACACCGGCGGCCTCCCGCCCCTGCCCGCCGGCACCCGCAACTACATGACCCCCGCCGGCTACGCCGCCCTGCGCGCCGAGTTGCTGCACCTGATCGATGTGGAACGGCCCAAAGTGGTCGAAGTGGTGCATTGGGCCGCCTCCAACGGCGACCGCTCCGAAAACGGCGACTACCTCTACGGCAAAAAACGCCTGCGCGAAATCGACCGGCGCATCCGTTTCCTCACCAAGCGGCTGGATCTGGCAGAAGTGGCCGACCCCTCGCAGCACTTCGGCGGGGATCAGATTTTTTTCGGTGCCACCGTCACCTACGCCAACGCCAAGGGCGAGGAGCGCACCATCACCATCAAAGGCATCGACGAGGTGGATCACCTGGCCGGTGAGGTGAGCTGGATTTCCCCCGTGGCCCGCGCCCTGCTCAAAGCCCGCGAAGGCGACGAGGTGCGCCTGATGACCCCCGGCGGGGTCGAGGTGCTGGAAGTGATCGAGGTGCGTTACCCCGCCCCGCCCCATGCCTGATAACGCCGATCCCCGCCTCGCCGCGTTGCGGCGCCTCCAGGCGGTGGCCACGGGCGCGTTGCTGGTCGCCATCGCGGGCTGGGTGATGGGCCATGCCATGGGCGCCCAAGGGGGGTGGGCTTGGGTGATCGCCGCGTGTGAAGCCGCCACCATCGGCGCCTTGGCGGATTGGTTTGCCGTGGTGGCGCTGTTTCGCCGCCCGCTCGGGCTGCCGCTGCCGCACACGGCCATCGTGCCGCGCAACAAAGACCGCATTGCCGACCACCTGGCGCAGTTCGTCCGCGACCATTTCCTCGCCCCCGACGTGCTATTGCCCCATCTGCGCACCCTCGACCCCGCCGCGCACCTCGGCCAATGGCTGCGCGACCCCGCACGGGTGGCCCAAGTGGTGAACGTGGCCCGCTCGGCCTCTGCTGAACTGCTCGCCCTCTTGGAAGATGAACGCCTGGCCGACGCCCTGCACCGCCTCCTGCGGGAACAGGCGCGGCAGTGGAACGCTTCGGCCAGCGTCGGCCAAGTGCTGGGGTTGCTGACGCGCGGAGAGCGCCACCACGCCCTGCTCGACGCCGGCTTGCACCAAGTGGCCCACTGGCTGGGTGAAGAGCCGGCGAAAAAAGCGCTGGCCGCCATGGCGTTGCGCCACATCCGCAAAGAGTGGCCTTGGTTGATCGGGCTGGCGGAACGCTTCGCGTCCGTGCCGAACATGGCGGATTCGCTGGCCGCGCAAGTCAGCGCCTCGGCGATTGCCGAACTGCGCGAGGTGCTGGCCCAGCCTCACCACCCCTTGCGCCAGCGTTACGACGCCTGGGTGAACGCCCAAATCGAACGCCTGCGCCACGATCCCAGCCTCATGGCCGATGTCAACGCCCTGAAAGATCGGACGCTGGACGACCCCGTGTGCCGCGCCTACGTGGACACCCTGTGGCGCGACATCCGCGCCGTGCTCCATGCCGATTTGGCGGCCCCCGACTCTCACGTCGCCCGCCACCTGGCGCAGATGTTGACCCTGCTGGGCGAACGCCTGGCCGAGGATCCGGCCCTGCGCGCAGCCCTCAACACGCACCTGGAACACCTCGCTGGCGACCTCAGCCAAACGGTGCAAAACGGGCTGTCCGAGCACATCGCCCGCACGCTCAAAGCTTGGGACGATGAACGGCTGGTGACCCAGATCGAACGCAGCGTCGGGCGCGATTTGCAGTTCATCCGCCTGAACGGCACGCTCATCGGCGCCATGGCGGGATTGGTGTTGCATGCGCTGCGCGTTTTGTAATGCAAAACTCAATATCACGCCCATGTTACAAAGTTGAGCAAAGTTGTCGGAGTCTTGCGTTCAGCTTTCAGCACAGCGGGGGGTCTGTGAATGCCTTGAGCAGGTGGAGCAAGCGGATTTACCCTGCCGTGCTTTTCCTTATTGAGGAGACATCTCCCATGTCACAACAACAGATTTACCAACGAATCCGCGAGCACCCGGACTTCAACCGTTTGGTGCAAACACGCAGCCAGCTCTCTTGGACGCTGGTGGCCGTGCTGATGGTGTTGTTCTACGGCCTGATTTTGGTCGTGGCGTTCAACCCATCGATCATGGGCCAGCGCCTGGGCGGTGAAACGTCGGCGTACACCCTGGGGGTGGCCGTGATTTTCAGCATGTTCGTGTTCTTCTGGGGCCTGACCGCGCTGTACGTCAAACGCGCCAACACCGAGTTCGATGAACTCACCCTGAAGATCGTCCAAGACGCCAGCAAGGGAGCCCGCAAGTGACCATCCCCCGTTTCATGCACCGCCTGGGCGCCAGCGCCCTGGGCCTGCTGGCTTCGGCCAGCGCCTTCGCCGGCCCGGCCATGGAAGCGGCTGAAAAGCAGCCGCTCAACATGCACGCCATCGTGATGTTCCTGATCTTCGTCGCACTGACGATGGGCATCACCTACTGGGCCTCCAACCGCACCAAGTCGGCAGCGGACTTCTACACCGCCGGTGGCGGCATCACCGGCTTCCAAAACGGCTTGGCCATCGCGGGGGACTACATGTCCGCCGCCACGCTGCTGGGCCTGACCGCGCTGGTCTACGGCTCGGGTCTGGACGGCTACATCTACGCCATCTGCTTCTTCGTCGGCTGGCCCGTGATTCTGTTCCTGATGGCCGAGCGCCTGCGCAACCTGGGCCGCTTCACCTTCTCGGACATCACCGCCTACCGCCTCGACGAAGGCAAGGTGCGCACGATGGCTTCGATCGGCTCGCTGGTCGTGGTGTGCTTCTACCTGATCGCCCAGATGGTCGGCGCCGGTCAGCTCATCAAGCTGCTGTTCGGTTTGGACTACAACGTCGCCGTGCTGGTGGTGGGCTGCTTGATGCTGGTCTACGTGATCAAGGGCGGCATGCTGGCCACCACGTGGGTGCAGATCATCAAAGCCTGCTTGCTGCTGGCTGGGGGCACCCTGGTGATGCTGTTGGCCATGAGCCAATTTGGCTTCAGCTACACCACGCTGATCGAACAAGCCACCGCCGCGCACAAGAACGGCTGGAACATCATGAACACCGGCAAGCTGGTGGCCGATCCGGTGACGGCCATCTCGCTCGGCCTGGGCCTGATGTTTGGTATCGCGGGCCTGCCGCACATCCTGATGCGCTTCTTCACGGTGACCAACGCCAAGGAAGCCCGCAAGTCGGTGCTGTACGCCTCGGGTTTCATCGCCTACTTCTTCAACGTGATCTTCCTGATGGGTCTGTGCGCCATCGTGATCGTCGGCCAAAACCCGGAGTTCTTTGAAGGCGGCACCGTCGGCGGCGAGCTGATCGGCGGCGGCAACATGGTGGCGATGCACCTGTCCAAGGCCGTGGGCGGCAACCTGCTGCTGGGCTTCTTGGCGGCGGTGGCCTTCGCCACGATCTTGGCGGTGGTGTCGGGTCTGGCGCTGGCCGGTGCCTCGGCGGTGTCGCATGACCTGTACGCCCGTGTGATCAAGAAGGGCAAGGCCGCCGAAGCCGACGAAATGCGCATGTCGCGCATCGCCACCGTGGTGCTGGGCATCGTGGCGGTGGTGCTGGGCATTGCTTTCGAAAAGCAAAACGTGGCCTTCATGGTGGGTCTGGCCTTCGGTGTGGCGGCATCGAGCAACTTCCCGGTGCTGATCATGTCGATGTACTGGAAGGGCTTGACCACCCGTGGCGCCCTGGCCGGTGGTTACATTGGCTTGTTCACCGCTGTGACGTTGGTGGTGATGTCCAAGTCGGTGTGGGTGACGGTGCTGGGCAATGCCGCGCCGCTGTTCCCGTATGACCAACCCGCGCTGTTCTCCATGCCGGTGGCCTTCTTCTGCTGCTGGTTGTTCTCGGTGCTGGAAGGCAACAGCCAACGCGCCCAAGCCGAAAAGGCAGCGTTCGACGATCAGTTCGTGCGCGCCCAAACCGGCCATGGTGCTGCCGCAGCGTCGAACCACTGATGCTTCACCCGTCGGCCAGCGGCTCCGGCTGCTGGCTTTACGCTTCAACCCTCGGTGACCCCGAGGGTTTTTTTTCGCCTCACACCAGCCCGTCGAACAACCAAACGCTGACGTCGTCCCCCGCAGCGACGCTGCCTTGTTCGTGATCGAGCGCCACCAGCGCGTTGGCTTCGCACATGCTGCGCAGCACACCCGAGCTTTGTGAGCCCGTCAGGTGAACGTGCCATCCCCCATCGGGCGCCACGCTGACAATGCCCCGCTGGAACTCACTGCGCCCCGGGCGCTTGCGAATCGGCGCCACGCTGCGCGCCCGCAGGGCTGGCAGAGGCTGGGGTTGCGCTCCGGCCAGCGTCAGCAGGGCCTCGCGCACCAGCACGTAAAACGCCACCAACGCTGCCACCGGATTGCCCGGCAAGGCAAACAACGCCACCGGGCGGGGGAATCCGTCCGGCTGCGCGCCGCGCAAAGTGCCGAACGCAAATGGCCGCCCTGGCCGCATGGCCACCTTCCAAAATTCGACCTGCCCTCTGGCGGCCAGCAGTTCGCGGGTGTGGTCGGCGTCCCCGACACTCACGCCGCCGCTGGTCAACACCACATCGGCTTGGGTGATGGCGGCCTGCAAGGTGGCATCCAAAACCGCCCGGTCGTCGGCCACCAACCCCAGGTCGATCACGTCGAACCCCAACCGCGTCAAGGCCCCCATCAGGGTGTAGCGGTTGCTGTCGTAGATGCATCCGGGCGCCAACGGCTGGCCGGGCGCACGCAATTCGCTGCCCGTAGAGAACACGGCCACGCGCAAGCGCCGTCGCACGTTCACCTCGGCCACCCCCAGCGACGCGATCAGCCCGACATCGGCCGGGCGCAGCACACGCCCCGCCCGGATGGCCGGCTGTCCTTGGGCCAAATCTTCACCGCGACGGCGCCGGTTGTCGCCTGGACGCAACGTGCCAGGGGCCACGGTCACCGTTTCTGCGCTGCATTGGCAGTGCTCGATGGGCACCACCGTGTCCAGCCCCGGTGGCATCACCGCGCCGGTCATGATGCGCACGCACTGGCCCCGTGCCACCGTGCCGGTGTAGGGCTGACCGGCCAGCACCGTCACGCCCAAAGGACGCAGCACCGTGGGCGCCTCGGGATGCAAATCGGCCCCATGGAAGGCATAACCGTCCATGGCCGAGTTGTCATGCGCCGGAACGTCGATCGGCGAAACCACATCCTCGGCCAGCACCCGGCACAGCGCCGACGCCAACCCCACCCGCTCACACGCCTGCAACGGCGACAACGCCGCCGCGATGCGCGCACGCGCCACCGCCACGGGCAGATCGGCCTCTCGGCCCCATTCAACAGACACCGCACACACTGGGTTGTCCCTTCCTTCAACAGAGTCACGCAAGATGGCGCGGGATTGTGCGCCGCCATCCCCAGCTCCAGAGCCTCCCCGGCCACAGCGCGGATTCCCACGGGCCTTGCGCTCCCCCTACACTGCCGCCAGCGCCGTCCACCGGCGAGCAGAAGATGGGGGAAACAGACAATGGGTACTCGCCGCACCACCGCACTGCATGCACTGCAACACCTCGCCGCATGGGGGCTGGCCGCGCTGGCGTCCAGTACGTGGGCGGCCAAGGTCACGGGCGTCACCCCGCAGGGTGAGGTGCCTCATGTGCGCGAAGTGCGCGTCGCCTTCGAAGGGGCCGATCTGCCCGGTGATGATCTGCGCGCCCCCGCCCCATTCACGCTGCGCTGCAACGGCCAAGAGGTGCGCGGCAGTGGCTATTGGAATTTCAAAAAGCAGTGGGTGTTCGACCTAGAGCAACCCTTGGGGGCCGGCAGCCGCTGCGAGCTGCAACCCAGCGGCAAACTCAAACTGGAAGGCAACACCCGTTTCACTTTCAGCACGGGTGGCCCCGCGCTGGCGCAGGTCTGGCCGGGGGAATACCAAGCGATTGAGGAGCAGCAAAACTTCTTGGTGCGCTTGACGGGGCCGGCTTCGGTTGAATCGGTGCGGCGTTTTGCTTGGTGCGAGCAAGAGGGCGTGGGGGATCGCATCGGCCTCCAAGTGGTGACGGGGGCCCCGCGTGAGGCGTTGCTCAAACGCTACCAATTGGCCGCTGTGGCCGATCGCACCTTGATGCTGGCGTGTGACCGGCCTTTCGCGCCGGGCAGCAAAGTGCGGCTGGTGTGGGGGACGGGCATTGCCGCTTCCAGCCAAACCAGTTTGATCAACCGTGCGCAAGATGTGCGCAATTGGACGGTTCGGGAGCGCTTCGAAGCCTCCATGAGCTGCGAACGCGAACGCGCCCAAGCGCCCTGCATGCCCTTGCGCCCGATCCGCCTGAGTTTCAACGCCAACGTGCCCCGCGAACTGGCCCTGGCCGTGCGCTTGGTGCCCGAAGGCGGCGGCGGCGCTTTGGCGCCGAGTTTGCAAGATGACACCGGCAGCAGCGGCCCCAGCAACACGGTCAGCGAGCTGCACTTTCCATCGCCTTTGCCGGTGTCCACCCGCTTCAAACTGGTGTTGCCGGCGGGGCTGAAGGACGAGTCTGGCCGAGCTTTGGCCAACGCCAGCAGCTTCCCGTTGGGGGTGGCCACGGGGGCCATGCCGCCGCTGGCCAAATTCGCCGCCGCACCCTTTGGCATTTTGGAAGCCGGGCCGGACACGGTGCTGCCCATCACCGTGCGCCATGTGCAGGCCGACTTGCGCGGCGGTGGCACCGTGCGCGTCAAGCGCTTGGATGCCAGCGTGCCCGATGAACAGTTGCTCCAGTGGATGGCCCGCCTGCAAAAATTCCACGAAAGCACCCTCAGCCCGAAAGAAGCCGGCGTGCCCGCCTCCATGGGCCGCATCCCACCGGGCGGGAACCAGCCGGAAGTTGCCTCACGCGAAGTCTCGCTGCTGACCCGCGAAACCGACACGCGCAAACTCACCTTGCCCAGCACGGCTGCGCCCGAACCCAGTGGCAGCGCCTCCTCCCCCGCCGAGAAAAACCTCACCGAAGTGATGGGCCTGCCCCTCACGGACAACGGTTACCACCTGGTGGAAGTCGAATCCAAATTGCTTGGGAAATCGCTGCTCGCCAAGGCCGCCCCGATGTACGTACGCACCGGCGTTTTGGTGACGCAAATGGGCGTTCACTTCAAAAAAGGCCGGGAAAACAGCCTGGTGTGGGTGACTTCGCTGGATCGCGCCCGCCCCGTGGCCGGCGCCCAGGTGGCGGTGAACGACTGCCAAGGCCACACCGTCTGGCAAGGGCAAACCGACGAGCGCGGCGTGGCCCACATCCCACGCGGCTTCAATGACGATCACAACGATTGCCTGATGCGCTGGGCTTGGTTCGTCACCGCCCGCAAAACCGATGCCGCCGGACGCACCGACCTGTCCTTCATGTTCAGCGATTGGCACGATGGGGTCGAGCCCTGGCGCTTCGATCTGCCCACCGCCAGTGGCAGCCAGTTGGATGAACGGGTGCATACGGTGCTGGATCGCACCTTGTTCCGTGCGGGTGAAACCGTGTCGATGAAGCATTTTTTCCGCGTGGACACGTCACGCGGCCTGTCGCTGCCCGCCCCGCGTGATTTACCCACCCATGCGGTGATTCACGGCCCCGGCGGCAGTGAGGTCAAACTGCCTTTGCAGTGGAAACATGGCAGCGCTTCGGCCCAATGGGCGATTCCGGCCACCGCCAAACTCGGTTCCTACCAAATCAGCCTGGGCCGCGAGGGGGACTCGCAACAGCAATGGTGGTCCAGCGAATTCCGGGTGGAAGCGTTTCGCTTGCCGGTGCTGGATGCCCGCATGAGCCCCCCCACTGGCGACGTGATCGCCCCCAAAGATTTGGCGTTGGATGTGTCCTTGGCTTGGCGCAATGGTGGGGGCTTGGCCAAAACGCCGGGCCGCGTGTCGGCCCTGCTGCGCACCCGTGAACCCGATTGGGAGTCGTACAGCAGTTACCAATTTTTGCCGGCTCAGAGCACGTCGGATTTTTACGATCCCGACGAAACCTACGCCGCCGAAGACAGCGACCCCACTCAGCAACTCGTGGCCGACCGGCTGGCACTGACCACCGACGGCAAGGGCAGTGCCCGCGTGCAGCTCAAAAACCTGCCAGCAGTGCAACGCCCCATGATGTTGGTGGCCGAACTGGAGTTCAACGACCCGAACGGCGAAGTGCAAACCGTGACGCGCAACATCCCCGTGTGGCCAGCGGCGCGCATGGTGGGCATTCAGGCGCAATCGTGGGCGTCCAGCGGCAGTTCGGCGCGTGTCAAAACCGTGGTCATCAACCCGCGTGGCCAGGCCATCGGCGGGCACCCGGTGGTGGTCAAAGCCCGGCAGGTGCAGTGGATCACCACGCGCAAACGCATGGTCGGTGGTTTTTACGCCTATGACCAGCGCGAGGAAGTCAAGGATTTGGGCACGGTCTGCGAAGGCAAGAGCGACGAACGCGGCCTGTTCGAGTGCGAAGCCCCGCTCAAAGCCAACGGCCAAGTGCAACTGCAAGCCGAAGTGCGCGACGATGCCGGGCGCGTGGCTCAAGCCGGCACCACCGTCTGGGTAAGCACGCCGGGCAACGACACCTGGTTCCCCCAAGACAACGACGACCGCATCGAACTCGTGCCCGAACAGCGCGAATTGCAACCAGGCCAAACCGCACGCCTGCAAGTGCGCATGCCGTTCCGCCAAGCCACAGCGCTGGTGACGGTGGAACGCGAGGGCATCCTGCAAACGGAGGTGGTGTCCCTCTCCGGGGATCGTCCGGTGATCGAGGTGAAGATCCCCGGTGGCCGGGATGCCGTGCAAAGCTGGGCACCCAACGTCTACGTCAGCGCCTTGGTGGTGCGGGGCCGGGTGCGCGAAGTGCCCTGGTATTCCTTCTTCCAATGGGGTTGGCGCACCCCGCTCGAATGGTGGAACGCCTGGCGCCATGAAAACCCGCAGTGGCAACCGCCCACGGCCATGGTCGATCTGGCCAAGCCTTCGTTCAAGCTGGGGGTAACCTCGCTCAAAATCGGGCTGGCCGACCATGCGCTGAAGGTCGATGTCCAGACCGACAAAGCCCAATACGGTGTGCGTCAGGTGGCCAAAGTCACCCTGAACGTGACACGCAACGGCACCCCCGTGGCCGGCGCCCATGTGGCGTTTGCCGCTGTGGACGAAGCCCTGTTGGCCCTGCGCGACAACCCCACCTGGGATTTGCTCGGCGCCATGATGACCACCCGCCCTTGGGGTGTGGAAACTTCAACGGCCCAGGGTGAAATCATCGGTCGGCGCCACCATGGCCGCAAAGCCCTGCCCGCCGGCGGCGGCGGCGGGATGAACCCGACGCGGGAGCTGTTCGACACTTTGTTGCTGTGGCGCCCCGATGTGGTCACCGATGCGCAAGGCCGCGCCACCCTGGAAGTGCCGCTCAACGACTCGCTGACACGCTTCCGCTTCGTGGCCATCGCCGATGCCGCCGGAGCGGCCATCGACGGCGAAACCCTGGCCGACCGCTTCGGCACCGGCCACGCCAACGTGACGGTGTCGCAGGACGTGCAACTGCTGGCCGGCTTGCCGCTGGCCGCCCGCGAGGGGGATCAGTTCGAAGCCGGTTTCACCGTGCGCAACGGCACTCAAAAGCCGATGAGTTTGGACATCGTGCCGCAAGTCACCGTCGAAGGCGTAGGCACGCCGGCCACCCTCAAGCTGGCGGCACGCCAAATCGAGTTGGCGGCGGGTCAATCCCAGGAAGTGGGCTGGCCGGTCGAGGTGCCCGTCGGGGCCCAGCGGCTGCGCTGGACCCTCAGCGCCAAAGACCGCAGCAGCGGCGCCCAGGACAAACTCGCGCTCCAGTTGCCCATTTTCCCGGCGGTGCCGGTGCAGGCTTGGCAGGCCCAGCTCCAGCAAATCGGCCCAGAGGGGGTGAACCTGTCGATGACGCTGCCCAGCGGTGCGTTGCTGCAACCCGGCCAAACGCAGGTGGCCCGAGGCGGCGTTCAAGTGATGTTGCAGCCCTCGTTGGCCGGCGCATTGCCGGGCGTGCAGCGTTTCTTCGAAGCCTATCCGTTCAGTTGCCTGGAGCAGCGCAGCTCACGCGCCGTCGGTTTGGCCGATGGGGCGGCTTGGCGGCAGATCGTGGCCGATCTGCCGGGTTACCTGGATGACGATGGGCTGGCCCACTACTATCCGCCGCCCGAAGGCAGCGCTGCGCGTGGCAGTGACCGGCTCACCGCGTATCTGGTGGCGCTGGCCCATGAGTCCGGCCAAGCACTGCCGCCGCAGGAACTGACGCGCATGCTCGGTGGCCTGACCGCCTTTGTGGAAGGTCGGCTGGAGCGCCGCAGTTACGGGCCCAAGTCCG
This sequence comes from Vitreoscilla filiformis, assembly GCF_002222655.1. Lineage (GTDB taxonomy): Bacteria > Pseudomonadota > Gammaproteobacteria > Burkholderiales > Burkholderiaceae_C > Ideonella > Ideonella filiformis. The sequence goes on from NZ_CP022423.1 coordinate 3,355,876, forward strand.
ACCTGGATGTGCGCAAACTGGCGGCACTCGAAGCCCTGTCGCGCCACAACCAAGCCTATGCACGGCAACTGGGGTCGATCCAGATCGTGCCCGCGCAGTGGCCGACCGCCGCGCTGATCGACTGGTGGAACCTGCTGCGCCGGGTCAAGGACATTCCCGAACGCGAACGCCTGATGGCCGAGGCGGGCCAGTTGCTGCGCGCCCGTCTGGTCGCCACCAGCACCAGCTTGCGTTTCACCACCGAGGACTCGGATCTGTGGTGGTGGCTGATGGACAGCCCGGACGCCAACGCCGCTCGCCTGATCCTGGCCGCGATGGAGCAACCCGACTGGCGTGCCGATCTGCCCATGCTGCTGCAAGGCGCACTGGCACGCCAACAGCGCGGGGCCTGGCTGACCACCACGGCCAACGCTTGGGGCACGCTGGCGGTGCGTCAATTCGCCCGACGTTTTGAGCGTCAGCCCGTGGCCGGGCGCACCGAGTTGGCTTGGAGCACGGCCAGCGCAGCGCAGCGTCTGGACTGGCGCGCCAAACCCGAAGGCGGCACGGTGATGCTGCCTTGGCCTTCCGGCGGCACGGGCAGTTTGAACCTGCGCCACAACGGCAACGGCCAGCCTTGGGCGCTGGTGCAATCGATGGCGGCGGTGCCGCTGACCAGTCCGGTGTCCGCCGGCTACACCTTGCGCCGCAGCGTGCAACCTGTGTTGCAGCAGGTGCCGGGCCGTTGGAGCCGGGGGGATGTGCTGCGCATCAAACTGGATGTCGAAGCGCGGGCCGACATGAGCTGGGTGGGTCTGAGCGATCCGCTGCCAGCCGGGGCCACCGTGCTGGGCAACGGTTTGGGGCGCGACAGTGCCCTCCTCGCTGCCAGCGGCGCCGAAGCCGGTGACGGCGCCGGCAACGCGGCACTCACCTACATCGAGCGGGCGCCCGAAGCTTGGCGTGGCGTGCTGGAGTGGCTGCCACGCGGCAAACACCAGTTCAGCTACACGGTGCGGCTGAACAACAGCGGGCGTTTTGCCTTGCCTCCGAGCCGCATTGAAGCCATGTATGCCCCGGCCACCTTCGCCGAAGTGCCCAATGCCGTGCTGGAGGTGGCGCCCAAGTGAGGGGTTCGGGTGTCACCCGGGGCGGCTGGGCGGCTTGGCGGCATGGGCTGGTGGGCCTGGGGTTGGCACTGCTGGCGGGCGGTGTCCACGCGGACGAAGTCCCCAGCTTTGCCGAAGTCAAAGCGGCTTACCGCCCTTCCGATCTGCCCGTGCTGGATCGGCAAGGTCGCCCTTTGGCGACCTTGCGCGTCGATGAACGCGCCCGGCGCCTGGGCTGGGTGGCGCTGGAAGACATGTCCCCAGCGCTGTTGAGCGCACTGGTTCACAGCGAAGATCGGCGTTTCTGGGAACACAGCGGGGTCGATTGGAGTGCTCTGGCGCGCAGCGCTTGGCGCAACCTGTTCAACCAACGCACGCAGGGGGGCTCAACGCTCACCATGCAGTTGGCGGGCCTGCTCGATCAGGAACTGGCGCGGCCACGGGGTGGGCGCAGCGTCGGCCAGAAACTCGGCCAGATGGGCACCGCGCAGGTGATCGACGCCCGTTGGCGCAAAGCGGATGTGCTGGAGGCTTACCTCAACCTCGTGCCTTTGCGCGGTGAGCTGGTGGGCGTGAATGCGGCGACACAAACCCTGTTCGGCAAACACGTCAGCGGTTTGGACGCTCAAGAAGCCGCCGTGCTCGCCGCCTTGGTGCGTGCGCCCAACGCTTCGGCGGAGCGTGTGGCCACACGGGCCTGTGAGCTGCTGGGCAGTTTGGCGGGGGCCACGGTGGCCACCCAGCGCGGCACCAGCGCCAGCAGCCCCGTGAAGCCGCCGCTTGATCTGGGGGAGCAGCGTTGCCGAGGGTTGCCCACGTTGACGGCCAACGCCTTGGCCCGCAAAGGCGTGCCCGCGCTGGGTGAACAACTGGCCCCCCATGCCGCCCGACTGGCATGGCGCCAAGCGCAAGCCACGCCCACCACGACCCCACCCGCTGCGCTGCGCACCACGCTGGATGCGGATGTGCAACGCTTGGCCTTGTCCGCGCTGCGCGAGCAACTCACGGCGCTGCGCCAACGCGAGGTCGATGATGGGGCCGTGGTGGTTTTGGACAACACCAGCGGCGCGGTGCTGGCCTGGGTGGGTTCGATCGGCCAAGGTGCCGGCGCGCCCGCTGTGGATGCGGTGCAAGCCCGCCGCCAACCGGGCTCGACCCTCAAGCCGTTTGTGTATGGATTGGCGTTCGAGCGCCACTTGCTCACCCCCGCCAGTCTGCTGCACGACGAGCCCACTCAACTGGGCACCGGAGGCGCAGGCTTGTACCTGCCGCAAAACTACAACAAACGTTACCAAGGTTGGGTGAGTGCGCGGGTCGCGTTGGCGTCCAGCCTCAACATCCCGGCGGTGCGTGTGGGGGCGATGCTGGGGCCCGAAGCGATGTTCGAACGCTTCAACCGGCTGGGGTTGGCGCTGTCGCACACGGCGGGTTTCCATGGGCACGCACTGGCGCTGGGCACCGCAGAAGTCACGCTGGCCGACCTCACCAATGCCTATCGAACCTTGGCCAACCACGGACGCTGGGCGCCTTGGCAGTTGCTGGCCCCACCCGCTGCACGCCGGGCGCCTGCGCCGTACACCGTCATGCCTGCGGCGGTGGCCTGGTTGGTGGCCGACATCCTCGCCGATAACACCGCCCGCGCCCTGACCTTTGGCTTCGACAGCCCCTTGGTGACACGCGGCTGGGCCGCCGTCAAAACCGGCACCAGCAAAGACATGCGTGACAACTGGTGCATCGGTTTCACCGACCGCTACACGGTGGGCGTCTGGGTGGGCAACGCCAACGGCGCACCGATGCGCCACGTCAGCGGGGTGACGGGGGCCGCGCCGGTGTGGCGCACCTTGGTGCAAGCGCTGCATGCCAGAACGCCGTCCCGGGCGCCCCGTTCACCGGCAGGGGTGGTGACTTGGCCTTTGCCTGTGGCCGGGGGTGAGGTGCAACCCACCGCCCTGTTGGCGGGAACAGAACCTCGGCATCATTTGCCCAACGCCCAGGTCAAAGCGTCGGCTCACCGCGAAGCGTTTGGCATTCGAAGCCCGGTCGATGGCAGCGTGTTCGCGCTCGACCCGGACATCCCCCCTCGGGTGCAGCGCATTTTGTTGGAAGGCGCCGCCGGCGAATGGTGGCTGGATGGGAAACGCCTGGGCCGCAGCACCCCGGCAGGCTGGCCGTGGGCGCCTTGGCCGGGCCATCATGTGCTGGAACTCCGAGACGAATCGGGCCAGCGTGTGCTGGCCCAAGTGCGGTTTGAAGTGCGCGGCGCGGTGGTGCGCGCCACTGCCCGGCGCTGAATCCGGTCGATCAGTTGACCTTCTTCACCAAAATCTGGATGTTCTCGTCACCCTTCCACCACGGCAAGGCCGGGTTGGTGATCTTGAGGTAGCCCCCGGCGGGCATGTTCTCGCACTGGTACACCCCGCCCATGGCGTTGTTGCTGCCCGTGCAATCGGCCTTGCTCCACGCCACATGCAGCCCGTTGGTCACGCCCGTGATCTTGGCCCAGTAAGTGCCCTTGCCAAACTTGTAGGTGCGGCTGGTGGTTTCGGTGAGCGTCTGCGCCTCGTTCACCACCACGGTGCCCTTGGGCAGGGTGGCCGACGCCACTTTCTTGATCACCACGTTCACATCTTCCGTGCCCTTCCATTCGGCGCTCGGATTGGTGACCGTGACTTTGCCACCCGCCACCACTTGGCAGGCACCAACGTAGTTCTTGCTCTCCGAGTAGGACGCGCAGCTCGTGCCCTCCCAGGTCACAGAAACCCCCCGGGCGTTGCTGCCCACTTCCGCCCGATAGGCCCCAGCGTTGAGGGTGTAACTGCGCGAAGCGCCTTCCTGCAAGGCGTGGTTGTCGTCAACCACCACAAAGCCGGGTGCCACGTCGGTCACATCCGACTTCAAGCGAGTCAGGATGATGCGTACGTGCTCGTCCCCTTTCCATTCCGCCGAGGGGTTGCTCACGTTGAACGTCGGTCGCGCATTGGTGGCCACGCACAGGTTACGGTAGTGTTTGGTCTCTGAGGCTCCCGGGCACTTCACCCCCGACCACGACACTTTGACCCCCGAGCCCGTGCTGATCACCTCCGCCAAGTACACCCCGGCGCGCAAGGTGTAGCCCTCGGTGGCTTCGCCTTCGTACAACACTTTGGTGTCGTCGTAGACCACCGTGCCGCCGCTGCCGTCCGTCGTGGCTTCGGCCAGCTCCGGGGTTTGCGCCAACGCCCACGGCGCTGCGCCCATCAGCAGTGCGGAACCGGCGCTGAGCGCCCAAAGTCGAATCGGGGAAACTTGTGTCGTCGTCATGGTGGCCACCTGTAAGCAGGAAGAGCGGGATGAGGCCAGTCTAACCAGCCCCTGAGCTGCGATATTGACGCCACTCGCCCCCAGGCGTTACAACTGCAACGACACGTAAATACCCCCCTATATATAGGGGGGTCACTTCACCCAAGTGTTGAGTTGGATGATCGGCAGCAGCACCGACAGCACGATCAGCATCACCGCCACCCCCATCGCCACGATGAGCAAGGGCTCCAGCAGCGTGGCCAACGCCATGGCGCGGCGCTGAACCTCACCGCCAAGCTGTTTGGCGGCACGCTCCAGCATCACGGGCAACTGGCCGGTTTGCTCACCCAGGCGGGAAAACATGGCCAGCAACCCCGGAAAACGCGGTTTGCTCGCCAACGCCGACGCCAGAGGCACCCCTTCGCGCACTTGCACCAACGCTTCCATCGCATCGGCACGCATGGCGCGATTGCCCAAGGTCTCGGCGGCGGCTTGCAGGGCTTTGAGGATGGGCACGCCAGAGCCGGCCAGCATCGCCAAGGTCCCTGCGAACCGGGCTGAGTTGTAGCCCCGCGCCAGCCGCCCGAACAGCGGCAAGCGCAACATGGCCGCATCCACCCGGCGCCGAAACCCCTCAGACTTGAGGGCGTGGCCGAACGCGCCTAAACCCATCAACGTCAACCCGAGGGCATAAAAGCCCCAGGCCCGCACGAAATCGCTGATGGCCAACATCGCCACCGTCAGGGCGGGCAGGGTGCGTTTGCCGGTGGCGAACACCGAAGCGACCTGCGGCACCACGTAGGTGACCAAGAACACCACAATCACCAAAGCAATCACCGACACGATGGCGGGATACAGCATCGCCCCCAGCACCTTGGCTTTGAGCGCCTGCTGTTCCTCCAAATCGTCGGCCAAGCGTTCCAGCACCGCCCCGAGGGCGCCACTGGCCTCCCCTGCGGCCACCACGGCGCGGTATACCTCGTCGAATTCACGCGGCGCAGAGGCCATGGCCCGCGCAAACGGATGACCCGCGTTGACTTCGCTGCGCAGGTGCGACACCAGCTCGCGCTGGCGCGGGTCTTCCGCTTCATCGGCCAGCGCGCTCAAGGCCCGCTCCAGCGGCAAACCGGAACCGACCAAACCGGCCAATTGCCGCGTCCACACCGTCAGCGCGGCCGCGCCAAACACCCGGCTCGACCACTGCCAGCCCCCCGCCCGCTCGCCCTGCGGCTGCACCTGGGTGACCGTCAGCGGCACCAACCCCTGGGCCCGCAACCCGCTGCGGGCGGCCTTGGCGTTGTCGGCCTCCATGAGCCCGGTGCGGGTTTTGCCACCCGCATCGAGTGCTTCGTACTTGTAGGCCGGCATGGGCTGAACCTCACTCGCGCGTCACGCGCAGCACTTCTTCCATGGACGTGATGCCCAATCCGACCAAGCGCTCGCCATCTTCGCGCATGGTTTTGAAACCCGCCCGCTCCGCCGCCGCCGTGATCTCGCTTTCAGCCGCCTGGCCGTGGATGAGCCCCTGCACGGTGGCGTCCACCGTCATTAACTCGTACACCCCCGTGCGGCCTTTGTAGCCACTCATGGTGCATTCTGGGCAACCCACGGCGTGCCAGCGGCCCTGCGCATCCTGGCGCTTGCAGTGCGGACACAGCTTGCGCACCAAACGCTGCGCCAACACCCCCAACAGGCTGGAACTCAGCAAGAAGGGCTCGACGCCCATGTCGATCAAGCGCGTCACGGCGCTGGGCGCGTCGTTGGTGTGCAGGGTGGCCAGCACCAAGTGGCCGGTGAGCGACGCTTGGATGGCGATCTGCGCGGTCTCGAAATCGCGGATTTCGCCGATCATGATCACGTCCGGGTCTTGGCGCAGGATGGCGCGCAGGGCCTTGGCGAACGTCAGCTCGATTTTGGCGTTGACCTGGGTTTGGCCGATGCCCGGCAGTTCATACTCCACCGGGTCTTCGACGGTCAGGATGTTGGTGGTCGAGGTGTCCAAGCGCCCCAGGCTGGCGTACAGCGTGGTGGTTTTGCCCGAGCCCGTCGGGCCGGTGACGAGCACGATGCCGTGGGGCTGGTGAACCAACCGATCGAACTCGGCCAGCACGACGCCGTCCATGCCCAAACCTTCCAGCGAGAACTTGGCTTCGCTCTTGTCCAGCAAGCGCAGCACCGCCCGTTCACCATGCACACCCGGCAGGGTGGACACCCGCACATCAATCGCCCGGCCCCCGATGCGCAGAGAGATACGGCCATCTTGCGGCAGGCGCTTTTCGGCGATGTCCAGCTCGGCCATGATTTTCAAGCGCGAAATCAGCGCCGCGTGCAGCGCCTTGTTCGGCTGCACGACCTCGCGCAGCGTGCCATCCACGCGAAAACGCACACTCGACGAACGCTCGTAGGGCTCGATGTGAATGTCGCTGGCCCCATCCTTCGCCGCCTGGGTGAGCAAGGCGTTGAGCATGCGGATGATGGGCGCATCGTTGGAGGCTTCCAGCAGGTCTTCCACCGCCGGCAGCTCCTGCATCAGACGGGACAAATCGACCGCGTTCTCCACCTCGCCCACCACCGCCGCCGCACTGCCTTCTCCGCCTGCGTAGGCTTCGGCCAAACGCTGGGCCAGCGGGACGGTTTCGCTCCACTGCACATCATCCACCGCGAACAAGCGGGTGACTTCACTGAGGGCACTGTGGGGCGTGTCCGGCGTGTGGTGCAGCACCAGCGACTCGCCGTTGTCCTCCAACAGCAGGGTGTGCGCTTTGGCAAAGGCGTAGGGCAGAGGGTAACGAATCGCCATGGGGGGTGTCCACTCACTGCGCCGCTGGCGCGGGGATCGCGGGTGCGGGTGCGGGTGCCGGTGCGGATGCCGGTGCCGTCGGGGCTGCGGGTGCGGTGGCGGGGGCCAAGCTCGGCAACGGCGTCACGCCATCGACCGGCAACAGCCACTCGCGGCCCTGGGGCTGCACGGTGGATTGCATGGCACGGATGGCGTCATAGCGGTTGAGGGTGATGCGATCGGACGTCAATTGGTCGCGGATCACGGTGGGGCGCAGGAACACCATCAGATTGCTCTTGGTGTGGCTGCGCGTCGTGCTGCGGAACAGGTGGCCGATGAGGGGAATGTCCGCCAGCAAAGGCACGCTGCTGTTGTTGTCGGTGTACTCGTCTTTCATCAAACCGCCGAGCACCAAAGTGGAGCCATCGTCCACCAGCACGGTGGTTTCGATCGAGCTTTTGTCGGTGATCAGCCCGGAGGTCGTGCTTTGCGACACCGAGGAGTTCTCTTGGTAGATCGTCATGCGCACCGTGCCGCCTTCGCCCACTTGGCTCTTGATGCGCAGGGTCAAACCCACGTCCTTGCGCTCGATGGTCTGGAACGGATTGGTCGCCCCGGAGCCCGTGCCCGTGCTGGTGTAAGAACCCGTGATGAACGGCACGTTCTGGCCCACGACGATTTTGGCTTCCTCGTTGTCCAGCGCCACGATTTCCGGGGTGGACAGCACGTTGCCACCGGCGTTCGTTTCCAAGAAACGGGCCAGCGCGCCCAGCGTCCAAGTGCCCAGCACTTTTTGCAGCACCCCGATGTTCAGCCCGGCCCCCGGCAAGGTCAGCCCTGACGAGCTGGTGGTCGAGGATGAACCGCCGGCGGCAGCGGCGGTCAGGTTCAACAAGTTGTTGCCCCCCGAGCCAAAGTTGGTGCCGGTGTAGACCCCGGTGGAACTGCTGGAATTGCCCAGCAGCGTCTGCCACTGCACGCCAAACTCGGCGGACTTGCTGGCATCCACCTTGACGATGATCGATTCGACGCGCACCTGGGCCCGGCGGGTGTCAAGCTGCTCGATGACTTGGCGGATTTGCCGGTACACCGGTTCTGGCGCCGAAATGATGAGTGAGTTGGTGGACGGATCGGCCTGGATCTGCCCGCCCGTCGAAGGCCCCGCCGACGCCGACACGGGCGTGGTCGCCACCGTGTTCATGCCGCCAGCCGCACCGTTGGGATCCATGCCCCGGCTCGGTGCCACGCTCGCCTGGGCCCGGTTGGAGGTGCCGCTGGTGCCACTCAGCGCCCCGCCGCTGCCGCTGGCGCCGCTCACGGCGGAGGCACCGCTGGCCAGGGCGGCGCGCAGCACTTCGGCCAGCCTGACCGCATCAGAGTTCTTCAGATACACCACCCAGATGTTGCCCGCTGGCCCGCCACCGGGGGCAACGCGATCCAGTTTGTCGATCAGCATCTTGGCTTCGTTCAGGCGCACCGGATTGGCCGAACGCACGATGAGCGAGTTGTTGCGCGGATCGGCCAGCACCGTGGTGGCGGTGCTCTGGTTGGCAGCACCGCCCGGGGTGCCTGGGGTGCTGCTGATGCTCAACAGCTTTTGCACCAAGGGCGCCAAGTCGGTGGCCATGGCGTGTTGCACGGGCACCACCTCAATTTCGGAGGCGGTGGGTTGATCCAGCGCCGCGATGATTTTGGCCAAGCGCTGGACGTTGTCCGCGTAGTCGGTGATGACCAGGGTGCCACTGGTGGGGCTGGCGTTGATGGTGTTGTTCGGACTGATCAACGGGCGCAGCACCTGCAATAAATTGTTCGGGTTCTCGTGGTTGAGCCGGAAAATTTGGGTCACCACTTGATCGCCACGCGCTTGGGGGGCCCCAACTTGCACCACACCGGTGTGCAGTTTGGCTTCGTTTTCGGGCACCACTTTGAGCAAGGCGCCGGTGTCCACCACGGTGAAGGTCAACCCACGCAGCGTGGCGGTGAACACACGCCATGCCTCGGGCAGTTTGTATTCGACTTCGTCTGGCACACCGCCGCCATCCCCTCGGGCGGGGGTCAGGTTCAGGGTGCCTTTGATGCGCGGATCCACCAAGATCGAGCGGTTCATCGCCGCTGCGAGGATTTGCGCCACCTGGTCAATTTCGGTGGACGCCTTCAGCCGGATCGTGGCTTGGCGGTAGGCTGGGGGAACGACGATCGTCTCACCCGTCTGGGGCGGCTGCGCTGGCGCTTGGGCCTGCGCGAGGCCGGGCCATGCGTGCAGGCTCAGGCCCAACAGGCCCAGGAGAACAAAGCGGTGATGCGACATCCGGTCATCCAATGGAAAGAATCGAGCGCACTCCCTGGCGCGGCCCGATGAGATTGAGCAGGTTCTTCAGCGCGTCGGCCTGCGCGGGTTCTGCCTGGGCGTTGGCACGCAGTTTCAAGCCACGCGGCCCGATGCGCCCTTGGCCATCCAGCAGCAGCGGGCCGTTCAGCGTGTCCAAACGCAGTTGCACAGGTTCGCGGCCCTGGGCCTGCAACTGCACCCGATAAGAGCCCAACTGCGGCACGCTGGCCAGCGGGGTGCGGGCACCTTGGAGGGTCAGGGTCAGATCCCCCCGCAGCAGCAGCCCTTGCTGACTCAACAGCGCACCGGCACCGGTGCTGCGCACCTCCAGCAAGCCCCCGAGCTTGAACGTGTTCCACGGTGCGCCCAGCCCCTGGAGCCAGTCCACCGGCCATTGGAGCGGCTGCGTGATCGGATCCAAGGCCAACGCGACCCCGGTTCCCTCAGGACGCAATCGCAACGTCAACGCCTGGGCGGTGCAACAGGCTTGGGTGAAACGCACACGCACCTCACCCCAGCCCCATTCGATCTGCCAGTGCAAACGCGACGGTAACAACGTGGTCTGACCGCTACCCGCACCGCCCGACAGCACCAGCAACCCACTGCCACGCCACCATGGCCCCTCGACTTCGGTGAGCTGCACGCGACCCCGCGTCCACGTTGACAGAGAGTCCACCAGCCACGCGGCAGGCCATGTGGCTCCCGCCACCCCCAGCACGCCCAGGCCCATCGCCCACAACACGCCCCGAGGCAGCCCCATCGCACGCTCTCGGGGGCTTTTCACCCTGCGCCTTGCTTGCATGTCACGCTCCATCCGGTTTCACGGCGCCGCCAGCAGTTGCACCACCAGGCGCCCCGACCAGCCTCGTTCCCCATGGCGCACGTCCATCTCCAGCGGACGCACGCGGGCGCCTTGTCGAGCCTGACGCAGCCAAACTTGCAGGGCATCGGGGCTGACCTCGTTCAGCGTCAACTCGGCGCGCTCGCCCTTGAGCTGTAACTGCCCCGCCGAACCCAAAGCCTGGGTGGCCGCCTGCAAGGCTTGCCGGGCTTGCTCAGGCGTGGGCACCGCTTGCAAGGCTTGCAAACTCTTGGCTTGGGTGGCTTGCGCCCGCATCTTCAGCCACTGGGCTTCCAACTGCTGCCGTTGGGCGGGCACGGTTTTCCAAGTGCGCCAGACCGGCTGAATCACCGCCAGCCACACCACCACCCCCGCCAGCACCGCTGCCCCCCCCCCCAAGATGACGCGCTCACGGGCGGTGAGTTGAGCCCAACGGGTGCGGGCTCGATCCCGCCACGCCAGCAGATCAGCCTTCTTCATCGGTGTTCTCCTCGGGAGCGTCTTCGGGCATGTCTTCGGGAGGTGCCACCGGGGGGGCCATGCCCCCAGGGCGCACCGACGGGCCAGGCCCCCCGCCGACACCGGGCGGCATCCGCCCCCACGCCGCCGAAGCCGCTCGCCCTGGCGGCGGCATCATGGCCCGAGGCGGTGCCGTGCCCCCCCGTGAACCCGAGGCCCCCTCGACCGCAGGCGCCGACGCTTCCGAACTGCGGCGATCCGGCTCGCCTCGCAAGGGCTGTATCACCCATCCGCCCGCCTGCGCTTGGGCATCCAAGCCCAAGGGCCACAACGACGGTCGCACTTGCTGCACTCGCTGGGGTGTCCAGCCTGGCGCCACGATGCGCAACTGCCCCAGCTCAAAATGCAGCGACTGGGCCGGCGGCAGGCCCTCCGGCCACACATGGTGCGCCGCTGCCAGCAGGGTTTCCAAATCCGTCTCGCCCGGCTGCCCGGCTTGGACGCGCAACGTCTCCAAGGCGCGGGTCATCTGCGCGGGTGCATCCACAATGGCCCGCACCTGCGGGAACGTGGCTTGTAGCAGGCTGTTCATGGCCTGTTTGCGTTCAGCCAACGCTCGCTGCTGTTGCCACGCCCAAGCCCCCGCTCCCATCACGTTGGCCAGCAGCAGCGCCAGCACGCCCCACCGGACGGGACGCAGCGCGGGGTCTTGGAACGCACGCTGCCAGCTCGCCCGCAACCACCGGTCGGTGCGGTGACGCGTGACCAGATCGAATTGGCGCAAGTTCCAATCCGACGCCAGCGCGCCCAACAACCGCTGTGCGTCCGACACCGCTTCCACCGGCCCGCCAGCCGCTTGTGTGGCCACCGCCACGGCCTCCGGGCAGGCGCTCCAGCGCACGTTCGTCCCAGCCGCTGCCAGCAAACGCTGGGCACTGACGCTGGACAGTGGCCACTCCACCACCCCGCGAGCATCGGCCCAACGCAGCCAAGCCTGATGGGCCCGCAACGTCACATGGGCCCAGGCGGGCGCCTCTGCGGCGCACACGCTCGCCGCAGGCACCACGCGCTCGACCTGCCCGGCCCGGCGCTCCAGCAACGCCAAACACGCTCGCAACCACGCCGCATCGGTCACGGCCACCCATACCGGGGCGCCAGCTTGCCACTGCGGCGCCAGCGCAAAGTGCAAATCGGCCTCATCCTCCAGCAGACGTTCCTCCAGAGAACCCGCCAACACAGCGCGTAACTTGGCCGCTGGCGCACGCGGCAACGCTTCCAAGCGGTGCCACGCGATGTCGGCGCTGTCCAGCACCGCCACCCATGCCGGGGCATCGGGAAGTTCTTCCAGCCGGGCCGTACCGTGACGCAGCAAATGCCGCCGCTCGTCGCACAGCACGAACGCCAACGGGGCCTGCTCCAGGAACTCTGGCGGTGCTGCACCCGCACGTCCCCCAGGACGGGGGCGGGGGGGCAACTGGACAATCAGGGTGGAGGCGGGCATTCAATCAACCAATGTGCAGTCAACCTGCAAGAGACGCCGGGACAGGCACGGCGGAACGGGGCGGTATTCTGGCGCAGACACGTGCCGTCTTTATGGCGCAGCAGGCAGTGCCTCGCGCCACAGAACTCGCAGTTCACCACCTTCCCGCCGAACCAGGGTCAGTTCGCGCCAGACCAGCCCCTCATAACGCAGTTGAGCCATCACTTCGAAGTAGAGCGTTGACACCCCCAAATCGCCCTCCGGTTTGTACTTGGCGGGCCAGAATTCCTGTGCGTCCTCCACACGTTCGAACCCCTTGCGCAACGACAAACGCTGTTGCACCAACCGTTGCGCCGAAGCTCGATCCATCCCCGGCACCACGGCTGCCAACACCTCCGCTGAGGCAGTGTTGATGTTGAGCGGTGTCGGGCGGGGCAGCAACGTCACCAACGCACCGAGTTTCTCCAGCGCCGCCGGCTCCAAACCCAACCAGCTCATTTGAGCCCAGCGGCGGGGGCGCAGCGGCACCGCTGCGTCGTCCGTGGCAGATGCGCCACCGCTCTCCCCCCACGATTGTTCCCCCGCCTGCGCCGCCTGTAACAACTGCGCCACCCGCGTTCCCGTGCCGCTGGGCAGCCCGGCGCTGTCGCACAGCCGATCCAAGATGGCTTGCTGGGCCTGGCGCTGCTCCCCCGAACTGGCCAGCAGGTTGCGCAGGTTGTAGCGGGCTTGTGCGTCGCGAATGTTGCCCGAGAGAAAAGCCTCCAGGGTCGTTTCCTCGGTCAAAGCCGCGTTGTTGTCTCGGTCGGCTGCCAAAAACGCGGACAGCGACGTTTCCTCCAAACCCTGGGCCCAAATTTCGGTCAAGGTGTCGGTGTCCCCCGACGTGCGCGCATCGTTTTTGAGCAGTTGCAAGGCCCAATCGGTCGCCCCCGCCAGCAACCAGCGGCCTTGCTGGCGCAGGCGCACCGCCGATTCGACCTCGAACGCCTGCCATTGCTGCCATACCATGCCCGCCGCCAAGGTGCTCACCAAGGTGACGATGAGCATGGCCAACAGCAAAGCCACCCCCTGCTGACGCCCACGGGGCGGTGCGGCACATCGCCTGAACGTCATGGCGCCGCCTGCACCTGCACGTCGCGCAGCAAGGTGCCTTGCGGCAAGGTCAGCACCAGCCGGATGCCTTGCGGCAGGGTGTCGTCGATGTCGCCGTCGTCGGCCGTGTCGATCGGTTCTTCCTGCGTCCCGCCCGGAGGCTCAACATGGGCCACAGGCGGCACCTCCGGCGAGCGGTTGGCGCTGGATTGGGCGTTGCTCCACGCATTGTCCTGATGGCGCCGGTAAAAAATTTGCCACTGACTCACCTCATCCAGCACCCGCACCGCCCCGGCTTGCAGCGTTGCCCACTGCTGGGCCTGGCGCCAAGCTTCCTGCAAACCCTGCACCGTCGTCAGGGCCTCGGACGACCAGCGGTACAAACCGCCCTGTTGCACCGTCCAGACCACCACGCGCAGCCCCTCCGGCGTCTGGCGCGTTAAGCGCAGCGCTGCGCCATCAAAACGCATCGGACGCCCGACACGGGTGGCCTGGAGTTGCTGCACATCCCGCTCCCACTGCTCGATCACCGCCACCAGCCGCAGGTGGCGTTCGGCGTGGGCTTGGGTCACTTCGCGCACCTTGAACAAGCCATCAATGCCACGCCACGCCAGCGTGGCCAGAATCGACATGATGAACAGCGCCACCAACACCTCGATCAGCGTGAACCCCCGCCCCCGCTGCCCTCGCACCGAACACCCGCTCATGGCCGCCCCAACACAGCCGACACGCTGACCACCGGCGCTTGCTCCGCATCCAGCACACGGACATCCACGCGCCGAAAACTGGGGTTGGGCGTCGATTGCACGTTCAGTTGCACGGTATAGGCTTGACCCAATTGTTCACACCCTTGCTCACTTCGCCCGATGCCGGGCAGTTGCTGGGCGAAGCGCAGCCCCACCAAGGTGTTGTCCGCGCACCATTGGGCCAAGGTGACGTCGGCGAAGCGATCGCCGTTGCGCAGCACGGTCTCTGCGGCCCGGCTGCCAGCGGCCAGCGTGATGGCCACGATGGCCAGCGCCACCAGCACCTCAATCAAGGTGAACCCTCGCGGGGGGGATGAACGCATCATGGCGCTGCCGGCACGGCCTCGTCGGTACTGACCACGAACGGCCCCCACCCATCGGTGACCAGCACCCGCTGTTGCGACGCCAAGGTCAGCACCACGCGCTGGGCCCCGATCATGGGTTCAGGCCCGAGGCTCAACACCCCCAACGGGTTCAACACCTGCGCTCGGGTGTGCTCGTCCAGCCAGCGGTTCGGCCATGCCCGCGCCGAGGGCAGGCCGATGAACTCAAAACCAGGTGCATCGGCCAGCGGACGCCAGCGCAACGGCGCCCCCAAAGCCCGAGAGTGCGCTCGGGCCCCTTCCAGCAACGCCGCCAGCCGCGCTGCTTCCTCCTCCAGCCGCTGGGACGACCGATCACGCAGAGCCAGGCTCACCATGCCCACGGCCACCGCCAAGATCGCCATCACCAACAGCAGCTCCAGCAAGGTAAAACCGCAACGGCGTACCTGGGCTGGGGCGCGACCCGCCGTCACTGCCAAGAGCCAATGTCAGCGTCTGCGCCTTCGCCACCGGCTTGGCCATCGGCGCCAAAGCTGAACACGTCGATCTCCCCTTGCACGCCCGGGTTGGCGTACTGGTAGGGGCGCCCCCAGGGATCGTTGGGCAGTTTTTCGACGTACACCTTCCAATTGGCGGGGATCGTGCCCACCGCCGGTTTGCGCACCAGGGCTTCCAAGCCTTGCTCGGCGCTGGGGTAACGCTGGTTGTCCAATTTGTAGAGCTTGAGGGCCTGCATCAAACTGGAGATGTCACTGCGGGCGGCGGTGACGCGGGCGTCATCGGCACGCCCCAACACCCCCGGCACCACCAGCGCCGCCAAGACCCCGATGATGACCACCACCACCATGATCTCGATCAGGGTGAAACCCGCCTGACGGCGTACACGCGAACGCAAATCACGGGAAAGCAAAGAATTCATGGCAGATGCACAAAGAAAAATGCAGAAAGGCAATGGTTGGGAACCGACGCAAGCTGACCATCATAATCTCGCATGATCACGCGATGGTTAACCCCTCTGGTCTGGATGCTCGTGGCCGGTTGCTCGGCTTTCTGGGGGCTCCAGTTGTTCGCCCGACCGGTGACGGCACCGCCGGATGCGCGTGTCCCAGCGCTGCCCACGGTTCCACTCAACGATGGCACCAAGGTGCTGGGAGACAGCGTAAAAGAAGCCTCCGAGGAAGATTCGACCCCTGCGGCGGAGAGTGACCGCTTTGAACTGCTGGGCATCATCGCCCAGCCTGCACGCGGGGACGCACGCAGCGGCCTGGCTTTGATGCGCGTCGACAGCGGCCTGGCCCGCACTTGGCACACCGGGGAGACCGTGACCGAGGGGTGGGTGTTGCAGGCCATTCACAAGCGCAGCGTGGTGCTGCGCCAAGCTGAAGCAGAAGAAACGCTCGAAATCGCCTTGCCCGACCCGAGCAACACCCCCAGCACCGCCACGGCCAACCAGGCGGGGCGGCGCTCGCCACCGCGCATCATCGGAACGACACCGCCCACGCAAACGGGAGGCCGGCCCAACATGCCTCCCCGTCAACGGACAGAAACCCCACCCGCCGAAGAGGACAACGCCGAAGACGAGGATGGTTGAAGGCCGGTCAGCATGTCCAATGGACTGCGCACCCCACCCCCACCGACCTTGAGGACGTGGGTGTAAATCATGGTGGTGCTCACGTCGCTGTGGCCGAGCAGCTCCTGCACGGTGCGAATGTCGTAGCCCGATTGCAGCAAGTGGGTGGCAAACGAGTGCCGCAATGTGTGGGGTGATGCCGCCTTGGCGATTTGCGCACGCGCCACGGCTTGTTTGAAGGCCCGTTGAAACGCGTTGTCCACCAAGTGATGGCGCTGCACCGCCCCTGTGCGCGGATCGACGCTGCGTTGCGCCTGGGGAAACACCCAAAACCAACTCCAGCTCTGCGCCGCCCGGGCGTATTTGCGCGCCAAGGCAGGCGGCATCTGCACCCCAGCCCGACCTTCGGCCTGATCTTGCGTCCAAAGCGCATGGCCGCGCTGGAGTTGCTGGCGCAGCTCACGAATCAACGCCGCCGGCAGCATCACCGCTCGGTCTTTGCCGCCCTTGCCTTCACGCACGATCACCGTCATGCGCTCGAAGTCCAAATCCTTGACGCGCAGGCGCAAGCCCTCCATCAAACGCATACCGGTGCCGTAGAGCAGCCGGGCCAACAAGGCGTGTTCACCTTCGAGCTGAGCCAACACCGCCTGCACTTCTTGCACACCCAGCACGACCGGCAAACGCGGCGAGGCACGCGGGCGGTGAATCTCCTGCATCCAAGGCAAATCTTGCCCCAACACCTTGCTGTACAAAAACAGCAGCGCCGACAGCGCCTGCCGGTGCGTCGAGGCCGACACCTGCCCCGCATGGCTGATGTGGGACAAAAACGCCTCCACCTCAGGGCCGCCCATGTGTGCCGGATGCTTCAACCCGTGAAAGCGCACAAACGCCACGATCCAGCGCACATAAGCTTCTTCAGTGCGCAAGCTGTAGTGCAAGTAGCGCAAGCACGCCCGCACCCGATCCAGCAAACGCTCGGGTGACGCTGGCGGCGCGCTCATCCTCTGCTTTGATGTTTCCATGCTCCCTGTCTTTCCATACAGTGATCGATCTCTGAACATTGATGGCCAGGAGTCCCCATGCCGGATCAACCCGACCCCACCGATTCCCCCTCCCCCGCCCCGTTCCCCTGGCCAGGCCAAGCGTGGGTGAGCCCCCGCCGACACCAGCTCTGGCGCGGGCCTGTGCGCAAAAAAATCGCGCCTCACCAACCGGGGGCGGGCCGCTGGGCAGAACGCTTTGGCGCCTACCTGGTGTGCGTGCGGTACCGCGATGACTTGGACACCCAACGCCGCGTCGTCACCGTTGAACTGATGGTGGACGAGCGCCCCTTGCCAACCCCCCCGGCACCGCCGCCTGCACCAGCTGCACCTCCTGCGCCAGCTCCATCGGAACATCCAGCCGCATCGGTCGGTGTTCGCATCGAAGGGTGGGAGCTGAACCAGCGCCGGCAAGCCAAACAAGCCGGCGCCCGCTGGCACCCCAACCTGGGCCTGTGGCTCATGACCCGCGCCCAAGCCGAAGCCGCTGGACTGAGCGATCGCATCACCCCCCTACCTACAGCGTCTGACCTGCCGCAAACACCCTGACAAGCTCGCTTGTAGTGCCCGAGCCGCAGGCGTACCGTGACCCGTGATGCGTTTTGTCATCTGAACAGAGGAAACCGTATGCCTGCCGACACCATCGCCTCAGCCGCAAGCTCAGAACTGCTCGCCATCCGAACACTGGCCCTGGTGGGCCCGTCGGGGGCGGGCAAAACCTCTCTGGCCGAAGCCCTGTTATGCAAAAGCGGGGCCCTCACGGCACCGGGCAGCTTGGAGCGTGGCACCACCGTCAGCGATTGGGACGCGCTGGAGCGCCGCGCCCAGCACTCGCTGCAAACCTCGGTGATGCACATCTCGCACGAAGGCTGCCGCATCCACCTGCTGGATGCCCCCGGCGCCCCTGAGTTCAGCGGCCAAGCCCTGCCCGCACTGGAAGCGGTGGACACCGCCGCCATCGTCATCAACGCCACGGTGGGCGTGGAACCGGCAGCGGTGCGCATGATGGCGCACGCCGCAGCGCGGCACCTGGATCGCCTCATCATCGTCAACAAAATTGACGCACCGGGGGTGAACCTGCCGGCGCTGCTCGCACAAATCCGCGCCACGTTTGGCAGCGAATGCCTGCCGCTGAACCTGCCAGCCCACCACGCCAGCCGCGTGCAAGACTGCTTCTACACCCGCGAAGGCGAAACCGATTTTTCCTCGGTGGCCGAAGCCCACCGCGCCTTGGTGGAACAGGTGGTCGAAGTCGATGGCGAGTTCGTCGAGCGTTACCTGAACGATGGCGATGTGGACGTCTGCGAACTGCACGCCCCGCTGGAAGAAGCGTTGCGCCAAGGGCACCTCATTCCCGTGTGTTTTACGTCAGCACGCAGCGGCGCGGGGGTGTATGAGTTGCTGGACATCATCACCCGCCTGCTGCCCAACCCCACCGAAGGCAACCCACCGGATTTTCTGCGCGGCGAAGGCGCTGCCGCCGAACCGCTGCACACCACGCCCGACCCGGCTGCGCATGTGGTGGCACACGTTTTCAAGGTGATGAACGACCCGTTCATCGGCAAACTGGGTGTGATGCGGGTGCATCAAGGCACCGTCACCGCCAACGGCTCCTTGTTTGTGGGGGACGGGCGCAAGCCGTTCAAGGTCGGCCATTTGTTCATGCTGCAAGGCAAGGAACATGTGGAAGTGGAGCGGGCGTTGCCGGGGGACATCTGCGCCGTCGCCAAAGTCGATGTGCTGCACTTTGACGCCGTGCTGCACGACGCCGCCGAAGACGCCCACCTCCACTTGGCACCGCTGGATTTGCCGGTACCCGTGCATGGCCTGGCCCTCACGCCCAAGCGCCACGGCGACGAACAGCGCCTGTGGGAACTGCTGCAACGCCTGGTGGACGAAGACCCGTGCCTGAAGCTGGAGCAAGTGGCGCAAACGAATCAAACCGTGGTGTGGGGCCTGGGTGAGCTGCACCTGCGCATCCTGCTGGAGCGTCTGCGCGAGCAATACAAGTTCGAGGTGGACACGGCACCGCCGCGCATCGCCTACCGCGAAACCATCACCGCGCCGGCGGAAGGCCACCACCGCCACAAGAAACAAAGCGGCGGCGCCGGTCAGTTCGGCGAGGTGTTCCTGCGCATTGCCCCGTTGGAGCGCGGCGCGGGCGTGCGGTTTGTGGACGCGGTCAAGGGCGGCACCATCCCCGGCCAGTTCATGGCGGCGGTGGAAAAGGGCGTGCGCGAAGGGCTGGCCACCGGCATCATCTCCGGCCATCCCGTGGTGGATGTGGAAGTGACGGTGTACGACGGCAAGCACCACAGCGTCGATAGCAAGGACATCGCCTTCGCCACCGCCGGGCGCAAAGCGGTGATCGCGGCGGTGCTGGAGGCACGGCCCATCGTGCTGGAGCCGATCGTCAGCGTGGAGATCAGCGCGCCTGAAGTGGCAACGGGAGACATCACTGGCGATTTGTCCTCACGCCGGGGCCAAGTGGTGGGCACCGAGGCGCAATTGGCCGGGCAAATGCTCATCAAAGCCCTGGCACCGCTGGCCGAGCTGGTGAGCTACCAAAACCGGCTCAACGCCCTGACCGCCGGGCAGGGACGCTTCACACTGGTGATGTCACACCATGAGCCCGTGCCGCCGCAGGTGCAACAGCAGCTCATGAGCGGGCATCGGCTGGCGGAAGATTGACGCCTCTTGAGGCTGGGCATCACCTCACCTGGCCTCATCCGCCTGCGCCGAGCCTGAGCGGGGCGCTGCCCCGGCCAACCCCAACGCCGTACACAGCGCCCCCAGACTCAGCAACATCACCCACACCAGCACCGCCATCGATGGCCGATCCGCCTTCAGGCAAGCCAACAGCGCCAGCAGCAAAACCAATGCCCCCAGCCCACGCAGCATGCGCCGAATGCCCGTGGCCGACGGGGCCGGACGGCGCATCACCTGGCCCCAATGCACCTCCATCGCCAAGGCCAGCGCGCCCATGCCAGCCAGCGCCAGCACCGCAGCCGCAGTCAACCAAAACGCTTCAGGCATGGAGACCCCCCGCCGCTTCACGGCCCTCGCCAGCGCTTGTTGCACGCCGTTGGTGCTCGTGCCGCGTCAGCTTGCGGGCGGCTCCCATCGCGATGCCCGCCGTCAGCAGCAAACTCACATCCACCCCGGCCACCGGCCAATAGGTTTCGATGAACACCGTTTGCAACAGGTGATCCCCCGTGGTCACGGCATTGAGCATCACCGCCGCGACGCACAAACCCGCCACCGCCCGGCACTGCTCACGCCAAGCCGGGTTCATGCCGCCACGGGCCACCGGGCCACTGCGCCACAACGCATGCAGCAGCGCCAAGGCCCAGAACCCCCAGAAAGCATGCTTTTCCCAGTCGCTTTTGCCCACCAGATCAGCCGGTAACACGCGGTTGGCCACCAACAAACCCACCGCCGCGATCACCATGCCAGTGACCGTGCTCACCGCCAGCGCATCCACCAGGCGGCAGCCCTGACCGCCCGCTTGGGCGTGCGCGGCCTTGCGTTTCTCCACAAAAAACACAAAACCGGTGGCGATGCACACACAGCCTAGCAGCCCGCCGAGCACGTAAAGCCAGCGCAGCATCCAGTGTTCGAAATGCTGAAGGTGCAAACCGGTGAGGAATTCATGCACGTCGGCCACCGCTGAACGGGGCGGATCCTCGCGCAGCACCTCGCCGGTGCTGGCCCTGAAATGAAGGCCCTCGCCCACCAACGCCACCCGGTCGCTGCCAGCGCGGTAGATGCTGACGTAGCTGTTGGCATCGCCCACGTGATGCACCATCAGGAAACCCACCTCGCCTGCCATGTCGCGGGCGGCCCAGCGGCGTTTGGCTTCGGCCACCATCGCGTCCACCGAGGCCAGGGGGGCGGCCACACCAGCGGCCTGGTGGGGCAGGCCGGTGGCCCGCGCCTCCATCACCTCGTGCTGATCGTGCAGGCCCTTGAGCTGGAATTGCGAAACCGGCAGAAAGTAGGTGGCACCGAAGATCACCAAACCCGTGAACGCAAAAAAGAAGTGGAACGGCAGCGCCACCACCCCGCTCAGGTTGTGCAAATCCAGCACGCTGCGCTGGCTGTGCTTCTGCGGACGAAAGGTGAAAAACTCGCGGAAGATCTTGCGGTGGATCACCACACCGCTGACCAGCGCCGCCAGCATCACCACCGCCGCCAGGCCCACCAGGAAGATGCCCACGTTCTGCCACGGCCAGTTCAGGCTGTAGTGCATCGGGTAAAACCACTCGCTGCCGATCTTGAGCTGATCGGCCCGCACGAACGCACCGCTGCGCGGGTCGAGGGTGGCGTCGCCGTGGATGTGGTTGTGGCCATCCGGATCCTTGGCCAGCGGCACTTTGAAGCCGACCCCCATGCGCAGCACCGGGTCGCGGTGGGTGGTGTAGGCCCAGTACTCGTCGGCGGGCAGGTGCAGGCGCGGCGTCATCGGGCCTTGCGCGGGGTCGTGCAACGCGGCCATGTGGGCGGCGTAGTCGGCCTCGCCGGGTTCCATTTTGCGGAAGGCGGGCAGCAACATCCGATCGAACGAGGGCATGGGCTGCGGGTCGAAGCGGGTCTGCGGAATCGCCCAGCGGTCGATCTCGCGATCAAACACCGACAGCGTCCCAAAGAAAAACACCACGATCAGCACAAAACCCAGCACCAGCCCGAACCAGGTGTGCAGCCAGGCCATGGACTGGCGGAGGTTGGGAAACATGGCGTGCTCCTTTCAAGCCAGCAAAGCGCGCTGGATCGCCCAGGCTGCGCCAAACAGCAGCAGCGCGCCGCCACTCAACCCCACCCAAACCCACCCGATGCGCCGCACCGCAAAGCACCCCAGCAGCACACCGGGGAACAGCAACAGGGCGAGCATCGACATGCCCATCTCGGCCTCGTGGTAGTCCATCCCCAGGGCGACCAGCGTGGCCACCCCGGCTGCCGTCAAACCCCAGGTGAAGGCGTAGCTGCCCAAAATGCCCGCCGTCACCCGGGCGGTGATTTCGGGCCAACGCAACGATGAAGGGTGGCGCATGGTTCGATCAGAACTTGTATTCGAGCGACAGCGCCGCCGTTCGCGGTGCGCCATAAATGGCGCCATACGTCACCGATCGGATGTACTTCTTATCGAACAGGTTCTTGACATTCAGCCGCAGGACGGCCTTGTCGGTCAGCGCATAAGCCCCAAAAGCGTCCACCAGCATGTAAGCCTCTTGGTGCGCACCAGCCACCTTCGACACGTCGGACTGCCAGCGCACCCCCGCCCCCACCCGCAACGCGGGCAGGGTGGCCACACGGGTATCGGCGAGCAGCTTCAGGGTGCGGCGGGGAATCCACTCGTAGATGCCGCTGCCGTCGGGCCCGGTCAGTTTCATGGCGGTGAAACCCACGGAAAGGTGGGTGTCGGCCCCCACGCGACCGCTGGCCTCGATCTCGAAACCACGGGTTTTCACGTCCTTGGGCGCGTAGTAGTTCTGCTGGGCCACCGTGTCGAAGCCGGCCACCGTGGCCAGACCCCGCTGTTCGGCGCTGAACAGCGCGAGCGTGGTCAGCAGCTTGCGATCCAGCCACTCGGCTTTGACGCCCACCTCGGCGTTGACGCCTTGCATGGGTTGGAGGGTGGCACCGTGGATGTCCACCTGATCTTGCGCTTGGAAGATGTCGGAGTACGAGGCGTAGGCCAGCGCGTTCGGCGCCAGATCGTAGGTCAAGCCGACGTAGGGGCTGACCTTCTGGGTGGTCTCGCTGTTGAGTTGAACACCGCTGCCGTAGATGGCCGTACCGTCGCGCACCAGCCGGATGGCGTTGGCCCCCACGATGCCCTTGAGCCGATCGCTCAACTGCAAACGGCCCGCCACATACAAGCGGGTCAGGCCCTGTTCACCGTCCGACGCCACGGTTTTGGCCCCCCAGACGGGTTCCGGAAACACGTCCCCCGCGTACGGAAACGCCGGCAGCACCGGGAAGGTGGCGCCCGCATACGTTTCGGTTTTGGCTTTTTGCTTCGAATGGCTCAGCCCGAAGACCACGTCATGCTCGCGCCCAAACGCCTGGAAGCGCCCGGTCAGATTGACGTCCAGGATGTCGCTGCTGGAGGTGCTGTCGCTGCGGTAGGGCCAGCCATACAAGCCGGTGTTGTCATCGTTGAGGGTGCCGGAGGGGCTGTAGGCATAAAAGAGTTTGGTGGCGCCTTCGCCCACGGTGCGGTTATAGGTAAGTTTGGCTTCCCAGTTGGGGGTCAGCGCGTGGACATACTCCACGAACCCGCTGAACATGCGGTTGTTCCAGCGCGTCCAGTCCTGCGATGTCGAAGCCGACACATCAAACTCCGCCAACGAGCCATCGGCATAGGGCAAGGTGAGGGAGCCCCACATCGGGGAGCGCTGCTTGGCGTCTTGGTACGTGAACCCCAGGGTCAAGATGCCCTCTTGGCTCACCTGGCCTTCGACGATGCCGGAAATGGCCGTGCGCTTGTTGCCAAGGGCGCGCAGGTGGGAGTCCTTGTCGTCCAGCGCCACCACCACCCGGCCCGCCCACAGGCCATCTTCGGACAGCACTTGGTTGTAATCCAGCGCCATGCGTTTGTGGCCATAGGAGCCCACGGTGAGCACGGCCTCGCCGCCGTTTTGGTTGGTGGGACGCTTGCGCACATAGTTGATCGTGCCCGAAGCGTTGCCAACCCCCGTGAGCAGACCGTTGGCCCCCCGGATCAGCTCGATTTTTTCGAACAAGTAGGTGTCGAGTTGCCCTTCGGCGATGCCCCAGTCATTGGTCATGCCCAGCCCGTCGATCTGGGTCAGCATGACGTCAAAACCACGGGCGCTGTAGGAGGTGCGGTTGGTTTCCCACTCGTCCACCGTGAGGCCGGTGCCGTACTGCAACGCCTCGTTGCTGTCGGTGGCGGCGAAGTCGCGCAGGGTTTGCGCGTCGAGGGTGCTGATCGACTGCGGCGTTTCCTTGATTTCCATGCGCAAATTCGTGGCGCCTTTGGAGACACGCTGCTCACGCTTGGCCTTGACCACCACCCGATCGAGGGCTGTCGGCGAGGGGGACGCCGACACCGCCGAGGGTTCGGCGGTCTGGGCCTGCGCCAAACCCATCACGGCCAGGGTGGCCAGCGCACAGGCGCTGCGGGTGAATCGAGGAACGCGGGGTCGGGAGGGTTGAGTTTTCATCGATCAAACATCCAAAAAACGGGGCCGACTGAGTTCTTCAGGACGAGGTTTCTGAACCCCGGGCCAACCGCCAGGTGAACCGGGTGGGAGAACCATCCGGTTCGCAACACGGACAGGTTGGCCGCAGCCGCGCACCCACACCGTTCGGATGCCCGGGCCGCCCAACGCCATCCACCAACGGCGATTCGGGCGCCCGCGCACCGCCAGAACCCCGTACGCGGCGCGGCGTTCGCACCGAGCGCATCAGTGCGCCCCTTCCACATGCGTCACCGGTTGTGACATGCGAGCCTCCAGACATCTTGCAGCATCACAACAATCATAACAAGAATTGTTCTTATTACGATTGAAAGACAACTTGCCCCGCAAGGAGGTCAAGCGGTTGCGCTTTTTTGATCATCAACACAAATGTGAATCATTCCTATCTAAGATGTTCACGTTGTGCGACTTTCTTCCACCGTCATGCCTCAGCGCCCGCCTTCTCCCAACATCAACGAGCTCAAAACCAGCGGCCTCAAAGTCACGCTGCCTCGGCTGAAAATCCTGCGGCTGTTTCATGAGTCTCCCCAGCGCCACCTCAGCGCTGAAGACGTGTTGCGTCTGCTGATGGCCCAAGACGCCGACATCGGTTTGGCCACGGTCTACCGCGTGCTCAACCAGTTTGAGCAAGCCGGGCTGCTGCTGCGCAATCAGTTCGACACCGACAAGTCCGTCTACGAGCTCAACCACGGCGAGCACCACGACCATTTGGTGTGCGTGCATTGCGGCCGTGTCGAGGAATTCCACGACCCGCAACTCGAAGCCCTGCAACTGCACGTGGCCCACACCCGTGGTTTCGAGCTGCGCACCCACACGCTGGCGCTGTACGGGGTCTGCCAATCGCCCGACTGTCGTGCTCGCCAAGTCCATCTGCCCATGCCTGGGCCAGGGCTTTTGTCAGACTAAAACAACAATCAAACACGATTCATTCTCATTTGCTATATCATCCATTCACACTTCGTCACATCCTGACATCTCCAAGTTGTGTTGCCGCATGAGTTCCTTGTCCGCCCCCGTTGCCATCTCCGCATCGTCTGCGCTGCACGCTGACCGGGTGGAGGACATCGGCCCGCACGCCCGGCGCTGGCTGAGTGTGGGCATGCTGTTCGCCCACGTGGCCGCCGGCTGGGGGTTGATGCAAATCGAAGGCGTGCGCCAAGCCGTCACCGAAACAGCGCCGATGATGGTGAGCTGGATCGCCCCGCCCGAGCCGCTGCCGCCGGCCCCACCACCGCCTCCGGCCAAGCCCCGCGTCGCACCGCCCAAACCGGCGCCAGTGATCGCCGCTGCGCCGACGCCTGCGCCCCAACCCGTCCCCACCTTCACCGCCCCGGCCCCGCCGACCGTCGCCACCCCGGTGGCGGCAACCGAAGCGCCGCCTGCGCCTCCGGCTCCACCAGCCCCCGCACCGCCTGCCGCGCCCAAACTCGTGCCCGCCAGCGCCCTGCGTTACGTGACCTTGCCTCAGCAGGTTTACCCCCTGGCCTCGCGCCGCTTGGGTGAAGCCGGCACGGTGATGGTGCGGGTGGTGGTGGATGTGCGTGGGTTGCCACGTCAAGTCGGGTTGCACCAATCGTCTGGGTTTGCTCGGCTCGATGAACAAGCCCTGACCGCCATGCGCGCCGCCCGCTTCCAGCCCTGCACCGACAACGGGCACGCCATCGAATGCATGGCCATCGCCCCACTGGCCTACGAGCTGGACTGAGCGCCCTCCCCGTCTCGCTGTTTTTCGCTTTTTTGTTCTTGCCGTCAGGAGTCCTCATGGAAACCACCGCCGTGGTCACGCAAGCCGCTGCCCAAACCCAGGGTTTTGCCCATTTCATCCAGCAAAGCGACGCCGTGGGCAAGACGCTGTTCGTGTTGTTGGTGCTGATGTCGGTGGCCTCGTGGGCCATCATCGTCACCAAGGGGCTGGCGCAGTGGCTGCGCCATCGTCGGGCGGGGGCGTTCTTGCAGCAGTTTTGGAACGCCAGCACGCTCGATCAAGTGCAAGCCGAAATCAGCACCCACGGGGCACGCGATCCGTTCTCGCACCTCTCGGCCCATGCGCTGCACGCCCAAGCCCATCACGCCCGCCACGGCACCGCCCGCCTGGCCGAAGCCGGCAGCGCCAGCGACTACATCACCCGCACCCTGAAAAAAGTGCTGGATGAGGAAACCACACGGCTGGAATCCGGCTTGACCGCCTTGGCCACGGTCGGCGCGACGGCCCCATTTGTCGGCCTGTTCGGCACGGTGTGGGGGGTGTATCACGCGCTGCTGGCCATCGGCATGAGCGGTGCGGGCACGCTGGACAAGGTCGCCGGCCCCGTGGGCGAAGCGCTCATCATGACGGGCATCGGCCTGGCCGTGGCGATCCCGGCGGTGGTGGCCTACAACGCTTTTACGCGCAGCAACCGCGTGCTGTCTGGCCGATTGGATGCGTTTGCCTTCGAGCTGCACAGCCTGCTGACCCTGGGCCAAGCCCCCAGCGCCAAAACCGCTTGAGCTGAGAAGGATCGCGCATCATGGCCTTCGCTTCCTTCGACAACAAGAACGGCGCCGCCCCGGTGGCCGAGATCAACATGGTGCCGCTCATCGACGTGATGCTGGTGCTGCTGGTGATTTTCATCGTCACCGCGCCGTTGTTGACGCACGCCGTCAAACTCGATCTGCCCAAGGTCGATGCCAGCGCCAACGACCTGAAACCCGAAAAAATCGACTTCGCCATCGATGCCCAAGGCCAGCGCTTTTGGAATGGCGCGCTGGTGACACGCGCAGAAGCACAAACCCGCTTCCGTTCCGAAGGCCAGCGCCAGCCGCAGCCGGAAATCCACCTGCGCGCCGATCACGCCGCGCTGTATCAAACCGTGGCCGAAACGCTGGCCGATGCCAGCCAAGCCGGTTTGAGCAAGGTCGGTTTCATCAGCCAGCCAGAAACGCGCTGACCCCTCCCCGTTTCGCTTGCACCCCCTGCTGTCAGCCCGCCGCCGCCAGCCAGGGCGGGTGGGTGCTGTCTCGTCCTTTCATCGCCATCTCTTTGAAGGAAAAGCCCCATGCAACGCCCTTCCGTCTCCACTGTGCTGCCCCTGGGCGCACTGGCCGCTGGCTTCGCGCTCCAGCCGCTGCCGACACTGGCCCAAACTCCCGCACCCGCCACCGCTGCACCCGCCACCGCTGCGGCCAGCACCCCGGCACCGGCCACCGTGCTGCCCACCGTCAAGGTGCGCGCCGGGGCTGAGGAGCAAGGCAAAGACACCCTCAAGCCCAGCACCACGCGCATCGGCAAGGGCACCCAGGCGCTGCGCGACATTCCGCAATCCGTCACGGTGATGACCGAGCGCCTGATCGACGACCGCAACCTGGACGACTTCAAGGAAGTGCTGCGCAACACCGCCGGCGTGACCTTCCAAGCCGGCGAAACCGGGGAAGAGGATGTGCGCCTGCGCGGCTTCTCGCTGCAACAAGCGGGGGACATCTACGTCGATGGCCTGCGCGACTCCTCGCTGTACGAGCGCGACACCTTCAACTTTGATCGCATTGAGGTGCTCAAGGGCTCGGCGTCGATGCTGTTCGGGCGCGGTTCGACGGGCGGTGTCGTCAACCAGGTGAGCAAGCAGCCTTTCGGCATGGATCAGCATGAGCTGAGTTTGACGGTCGGCACAGGCCAAGAGCGCCGTTTCACGGGTGACTTCAACCTCACCACGGGCGACGACTCGGCACTGCGCATCAACGCCATGATGCACAAGGCGGACAACTGGGGCGCCACGGTGGACAAAAAGGGCATCGCGCCCACCTTCCGCTGGGGCATTGGCACAGCCGATGAATTCAGCGTCGGGTTCTATCACCTGGAATACAACAACCGCCCGAACTACAACCACCCGTGGACGTTGTCCGAAGTCGGCAGCGGCGTTGACAGTGACGGCAACCCGGTGACGTTCGCCCACGGGCGCATTCAAACCGTGCTGCCCGCTAAAAACTACTATGGCCTGAGCAGCGATTACAGCAAGGGCCAGGTCGATCATTTGACGCTGGGCCATGTTCACCGCTTCGGCGATGGCAGCGAGCTGCGCACCCAAGTGCGCCACGGTCAATACGAGCGAGACTTGTGGGTCAGCGCCATCGGTTGGAACGTGCCACGCGGCACCGTGGTGACAGCCGACAGCATCAACGATGCCACCGTGTTGGCACGCAACCCCAAAGGCCGCTACGCCAAGAGCACCATCACCACCCTGCAAAGCGACTACAGCACCCAGTTTGACGCGCTGGGCATGCGCCACGCCCTGATCGCGGGGGTGGACGTGGTCGATGAGGATGCCGAGCGCAACAACAACTTCTCGGGCAGCCTGTCGGGCATCACCTTCCCTACCACCACCGTGGGCACGCCCAACGATGGCGCCAGCGTGGCCGACACCCGGGGCGATCCGGCCCTCAACACCTTCAATTCGCGCAGCATCGGTGTGTATGTGCAGGACACCGTCAGTTTGACTTCCCAACTGAAGCTGATCGGCGGCCTGCGCTTCGACCACTTCAAGGCGAAATACCACTCACTGGAGAGCGTCGGGTTTGGGGGCACGGTCACGCCGGAAACCCACTTCTCGCGCAGCGACAACCTCTGGAGTCCGCGCCTGGGTGCGCTGTACCAGCCGGATGACAGCAGTTCGTACTATGTGTCTTACGGCACGTCCTACAACACGGCGGGCGACACCTACCAGTACTCGGTCGGCGGCCCCAGCAGTGTGGACGCCAACACCCCGCCGGAAAAGAGCCGCAATCTGGAAATCGGCGGCAAGTGGGAGCTGTTCAACCAGCGCGCTTTGCTCGGCCTGGCGCTGTTCCACTCGGAAAAGTACAACGAGCGCAACACCGACCCAGACAGCGCCGCCACGCAGCAACTGCTGTCCGGCAAGCGCCACGCCACCGGGGTGGAATTGAACCTGGCCGGACGCATCACCCCAGCTTGGGAGGTGTTCTTCAACCACAGTTGGATCCCGCTGGCCAAGATCGACCGCAGCAACGTCGAACCGAGCACCACAGGCACGGGCGCACAGGTGGAAGGCGATCGTCCGGGCCTGACGCCCAAGCACAGTGGTTCGCTCTGGAGCACCTACCGCGTGAACAGCAGCCTGCGCCTGGGTGGCGGGGTGAACTATCGCGGTTCGCAAAACCCCGAAGGTTCGCGCCAGGTCATCGCGCCGGGCTTCAGCACGCTGGACGCCATGGCCGAATACAGCTTCACCGAGCGTTACTCGCTCAAACTCAACGTCAGCAACCTGACCGATAAGCAGTACGCCGACACGCTTTACCGTGGTTTCTACGGCCCCGGCGCCCCGCGCAGCGTGCAGCTCACGCTCAAGGCTTTGTTGTACTGACGCACAGGAGGCACGGGCCATGCTGCTCCACATCGAACAGGTGCTGAACGCGGATGAGTTGCAGCAGGCGCGTGCCCTGACCGGGCCGTCCGCCCCGTGGGTGGATGGCCGGCGCAGCGCCGGCCCGCAAGCGGTTCATGCCAAGAACAACGAACAGCTCGCACAGGACAGCGAGGCCAGCCGCACCCTGCAAGCCCTGGTGCTGGCGGCGCTGAACCGCAACGCATTGTTCTTTTCGGCAGCGCTGCCCAAGCGCATCTTCAATCCTTTGGTGAACCGCTACGGCGGGGATGCCAACTGTTATGGCAACCACGTCGATGGCGCCGTGCTGCACTCGCGGGCCGATGGGCAGCGGGTGCGCTCGGATGTGAGTGCCACGCTGTTTTTAGCCGAGCCGCACGCCTACGACGGCGGCGAACTGGTGATCGAGGACACCTACGGCAGCCAGCGCGTCAAACTGGCCGCCGGCGACTTGGTGCTGTACCCGAGCACCAGTGTTCATCGTGTCGAGCCGGTGACGCGGGGCCATCGGGTGGCCAGCTTTTTTTGGGTGGAAAGCATGGTGCGCAGCGACGAGCAACGTCGCTTGCTGTTCGACCTGGACATGAGCTTGATGCGCCTGCGCCAAGCGCATGGGGAGTCGGCTGACACGGTGCGCTTGGCGGGGACGTATCACAACTTATTGCGCATGTGGGCGGATGTGTGAAGGGCAACGACTGGATCAGACGTTGAACCGGAAGATCATCGGCAACCAGTTGATTCTTCTTTGCTTCATCCGCATGTGGCTAAAAATGTACTCCGATTTGTACTCAATCACACTGCTGCTGAGTACGACGGGACAGCTCTGGGGGGTGAGCAGCGTGTTGACCTCAGCAACGGTGCGAATGTGATTTCGCCCTTCCCGTGCTGCCCGCCCCAGGGCGCGTTTCCCTCGAACAGTTCAATGGCACCAGACTCCACCCCATCGCTCCTAAGAGCGCTTGCTACTCTGTCAACGCCTTCAACAAAGCATCGCGCCCGTCCTGGTAGAACTCGATGTCCAGCTTGGTCGCCATCTCGTCCGACAGGTCGAACAGTTGGCGGCGGCATGAGACCGGCAGCAGCAGGGACTTGGCTCCCTTCTCGACCGCGATTTCGGCCAGCGTGACAGCGTTGTGAATGGGCTCGATGGTGCCCCCCAACGTGACCTCACCGACCACGACCAGGCCGCCACGCACGGACTTCTTCAGCAGCGCGCTGGACAGCGCGATGAGGGCTGCCACCCCGGTCTTGGCGCCTGACTTGGCTGCATCGAAGCCACGCAGCTGCACGGAGAACTCGTGCGAACGCGGGTCTCGGTCGCCGACGAGTTGCTGAGACCGAGCGTAGAGGTTCTGCTCGGCGCAGCGAATCGATTCCTTGAACGCCGTGGGCACCGGGTTGTTGAGAACCCGCACGCCGCTGCCCGGCCCTTCGGTCGCCTCCAGGCGGAAGAGCCCCGGATGTTCATCCTGGCCGCCCGGACTTAACGTCCACATCTGTCCGCACTCCAGAGGCTCGTCACCGATGCCGCCCTGGCTCTGCAACTCGGGCGTGCTGACGAACTTTTCGACGCCCTCGGCTCCCATCGTGTAGCTGAAGTGGGTGTTGCGGAACTCTGCCGCACCGATGCGTTTCTGCTGTTCCTTGACCCGCCGCCGAACCTCCAGCGCCAAGCGCACAGCCCACTCCAGATCCTCGTCGCTGACCCGCGTTTCCGCGTTGGGGTACAGCAGCTTCAGCAGCCCGCTGACGGTCTTGTTGACGCCGTTGAGGTCGCGGCCAGAGAGCGCACCACCCCAGTAGACGCGGCCCTGCAAGTTCGACACTCTGCTTTGGCCGCGCAGCTGCGTGAAGCACTCGGACAGGAAGTCGCTGACCAACCCGAAGTGCTGGGTGAACAGCCCCGGGTTCAGCTTGGGCACGTCCCAGCCCGGTAGGAAGCAGTGGATACGGTCCATGAATGCCGTGTCGTCACGCATCTCGGGAGGCAACGGACCGAACAGATGGCCGATGCGCTGCTGGTGCTCGACGTCGACGTCGAAGTTGCCCACCAGCACGATGGAGCCATCCGCCCTGATGCTCTCCTTGCCACGGGAAAACTCACCGCTCTCCATGTAGCCCTTCATGATGTTGACGCCGTCTTTCTGGTCAAAGGAGACGCCCGACACCTCGTCGAAGCACACCACGTCGTACTGGCATACCAGGCCCCGCTGGCCGCTGGCGTTGTGGACGAACATGCGGGCCACGGTGGCCTTGCCGCCTGAGATGAGGTGCGCATAGGGCGACACCTGCTGGAAAAGGTGCGACTTGCCGGTACCACGCGGCCCGAGTTCGATTAGGTTGTAGTTGCGCTCGACGAAGGGGACCATGCGCAGCAGCAGCGCATCCTTGGCCCGCTCTGCCAAGGTTTCCGGCTCGAAGCCGACGCTGCGCAACAGCAGGTCACGCCACTCGGCCGTCGTGAACTGCTCGCGTCCCCTGGCAAGATCATCCAGCACCTCGCGCTTGGACAACTGGATGGCACGCAAGGCATCCACACCAAAGGGCCGGCCACCCTTCTCCTGGGCAATCGAGGCGTCGTAGCCCAAGGTCACCTCAGCGTAGAAGCCACCGGTGAGCATCCGCTCATGCGCCTTCACCATCTCGGGCGTCAGCCGCACATCCGTCAGCCGGAGGCTGGGTAGGCTGGCGATGTAGGAATCTGTTTTCGAGTCCAGCCGCGCCGTGATGATGTCGATGATTTTCACGGACCCCGACTCACGAGCTCGGGCCTTGAACAGCTCCCCCTCCCCAGCCTTCACGGTACGGGAGCCCAACTGCCGTTGCACGATGTCCAGGCCCTCCTGGATTTCGGTCTCGTCAGTGGTTGCGCAGTAGCGGCCCAGCAGGAACTCGACCACGTAGGTCGGCACCGGGAACTGGCGGCTGAAGGTGCGCACCAGGTCCTTGCGCACCACATAGCCCTCGTAGGCGGCCGCAGCCTTGCGGTCAAGTTCGTCGAGCTGCATCGTCATTTTTCTCCCACCGTGGTCGCCTGCTTCTGCAGGACCTCACCATCGGCACCAAGCACCACTACCACGGCTGCTGCGCCCATTTGCTCATCATCCGCCACCGCCAGGCTGGCCTTGCCACCGTCCAACGGCTTGCTCGCTGCCAGCGAGCTGGAGGCCAGCGCCGCCTTGGTGCGGATGTCCACCCGCTGGCCCGCCGACGCGCCGGCCACCTTCACCGTACAGCGCAGGCCCTTCCAGGTGACCGAGTCAATCGTCACGGCTGGGCCAAGCGTGGCCGCGCCGGCGCATTCCAACTGAAGTACAGGGACCAGGCACTCTTGCAAGCTGATGCCGCCGTGTGCGTAGTCTGCGCCAGCCATGAAGTTGGTCACCCCAGGGGCGTAGGCCACCTGCACATCCTTGCACCAGTCCCAACCGAAGGTCAGCGGCGTGCCATGCGCGCTGTCTTTGAGGACGGCGCAGCGTCCCCACCGCATCGCCGCTTGGTGCTTCGCCAGCTCTGACTTCGGCAGCCCACCAGGCACCAACAGCCAGCCGTGGTCGGTGACGATGCGGATGTTCTTCCAGCCGGCGTCGGCGAGCTCGGTGATGCGTTCGACCACCTGGTCGAGCTGAGTCGTCATGTCCCGAGCGAGGCGGAGCCCATGTTCGTGCCCGTAGTGATCCAGGTCACCGGCCTCGGTCCAAGCGCGGCCTTGCGGGTCGCCGGTCTTGTGCTTCTCCAAGGGCGCCACACCTTGTTCGGTCAACAACTTGCGGAAGTTGTGGCCAGAGAGCGGCTTGCCATCAGCGGCCACCCTGGGTTCGAAGTCAACGTCGTCTGCATTCCCCGCGATGAAGCCCGCCACCGGCGAGCACCAGGCCTTTCCGGATGCCGTGACCGAGGGCATGCTGGTCCACTTGGCATCGAGGTTCGTTGTGCCCAGCGACGAAAGACGCTGCTCCAACAGCCGGGCGACGTCATAGCGCAGGCCATCGACGAAGACCGTGCAGGTCCCCTCCGCGAGCGTTCCGTTGTTCGGAGTCGACAGCGCCTTCAAGCCACCAGCGTCTTTGACCGCTTCTTGCAGCCTCCTGGCGGATTCCTCGAGCCAGGGCAGGTACATCGCACGCAAGGCCGCGCCAACGGGTTCAGCATCGCTCTTTGCCTGGACGCAGCCAAGTGCTTTCAGCGCCGCCTGGTCGACCTGCCAGCCCGACTGTTGGTAGCTGGCCGCCAGCTCTGCTGGTGTCTGTCCGATTGGGAGAGCTGCGCTTCGCTGGGCAACTTCTGCCAAATGCTCAAGTGCGGCGGCCAACGGCGAGCGCCCCATGCGCGACCACAGCCAACCTCGACGCAACCCGTGTTCCTTCTCTGCGGTAGCAACCGCTGTACGCGCCTGGGCCGCGTCCATGCTCGCGCAGGCTGCCAAGGCGTAGCGCAGGGCGTTTTCGCTTGCCTCGTTGGCCTGTGGGTATCCCGCCAGTTGGTCTTGGTCCGGGAACAGCCCCAGCTGCGGCAGCTGAACTTTCGCCAGCAGCGGGTACACGTTCGGGAAGCTGGCGAACGAGTCGCGGTACAGCACGGCGACTGCTGCCCATTTTCCTTCCCTCTTGGCCAGGCGCTCGGCAGCCACCAGCACCCCATCGGCCACCGGGTCGAAGCCGAAGTCAGACTTGCAGCGCTTCGTGAACACATCCCAAAGCACGTCGCCCCACTGTTGGCGCGTCGGTTCGGGCTCGTTCATCCACTGCAGCAGGTCTCGGATGGGGTTCGGCGCCAGCAGGCTCAGTAGCCACTCTGCGTTGATGGCCCGCGCTTGGAGCTCGACCACCGGCCGCTCCAGCAGCACGCCTGCCTGCAAAGCCTGGCCGAGCGCTCCCAACGTCGCCTTGTCCTGGGCGACATCGAGACCGAGACCACCGTTCTTTGAAGCGAGGAAGGCACTGACCGTCCAGTCCTTCGCATTGGCCTGGCTCCAGAACACGCCGCGGTACTGCAGTTCAGCCAGCGGCAGCAGGTTTCTCGGGCAGCTCTCGATGGCACGCAGCTCTGCTCGGCTGACACCAGGCAGGTACAGAACCGGCACACCGCTGAGCGGCACCTCAGGAACGAGCCCGGCCATCGCGCACTTCAACCAGATGGCCGGACCGGAGCGACTCTCAACGTCGTAGTTCCCCAGTGTCAGCAGGTTGGGCATCGCCTGCCGAATCAAGCCGATGGCCGACTCCCACTGTCGGTCCTTGTCGGGCCAGAGCACAGCTGCCGTCGGTGCAGCTGTGTGGGAGTTGCCCTCGGCCGCAGCTTGCAGCGAGGCTGCCAGAAGTCTGAGCAAGCTCATCACGCAGCAGCCAAAGGCGAGGCTAAAAGCTTTTGAATCAAATCGCCCCGCCGGAATGTCGCTGAGAGTTGAAGTGTGGAAACCTCTTTCTGCCCATACAACTCGTTCAACGCACTCTCGACATCCAAGACAGAATCGCGGAAGAAAGTCTCGCCTTTCTCGTCGACCAGCTTCTTGGCGGCCCCAAAGGTTTGATGGTTCAAGGCCCCGAGGGTCTTGCCCAGCTCGTGCAGCAGGCGCTGCCCCATGCGCATGGCGATGAAGCAGGATGCATAGCGCACCAAGGTCGGGTCGGCCTCAGTTGGGCGCCTTCTGTGGTTTTCGGCGACTCGATAGAGCAGTACGGCCAACACCACTTGAGCCCCATTGACTTCAGACGGAAATATCTGTGAATACAGCTTCCCAAAGTGCTCCCGCGTCAGGAACTTCGCTTGGTGAGGCGCATGCCGCCACACCGCCAAAAGCGCCTCGGCGGCAGCGCCGGCTGTGATGTCTGTTGCCCTTGGCGAGCCATCCATCCGTTTGCGTCGATAGGAGAACCCGAGCTCCTGGATGCTTGCCTCAAGTTGCCGCTGAATCTCGTCGTTTGAACGCAGGTCTTTTAGGTCAACCGGATTCTGACTGTTGGTGGCATGGGTGATTTGCAGGACGATATCGTCGTTGTCCTTTGGAAGCTTGTACAGACGCACCAACACGCTTGCGTCAGCAGGCAAGGCTTTCCCAGCAGCGGCCATGGCCTCGCAGGTTTTCAGAATCGTCATGCAGGTCTGGCCGCCATTGACAATCTGCAAGTTTTCCACGCGAACCTGATAGTCACTGTTTTGCAATGCGTTGTATGAGAAGTCATTGCAGACCAGAGTCAGGCCATTGTTGAAGAAGTAAAAGTTGGACGGCTGCGGAGACTGGAGTGTGGTTCGAATGCCTTCATTCACACGGTTGCCGTGCAATCCCAGATAGCGGCGGATATTGCGCTCCAGCAGGCGGTCACCATGCGACCGCATGAGCGCAGCCACCTCAGTTACGGGCATGCGGCCAATGCACACCCGGCTGAAGTTCATATCCTCCACATTGGCTTTGCCAATCAAGCGCAAGGTGTCATCCACCTGCTTTGGGCGCTGCAGGATGCCAATCAGTACGTCGTGGTTAACGTACTCCCAGGTCACCTGGTCCCCAAAGTTGGCGCGGTTAATGATGGTTTGGGCCTGGTCGTTCCATCTGATTCCGTTGTTGCAGGCAATGGCGCGTACCCGCGGGATGAAGCCGTCTCGCACCATGGCACGCGCCTCCTCCACTTTCACCCGCAGCCGTTCGTTGATGGCTCCTAGCTCTGCGGTCGGGTCGAAGATGTGGCGAATGGCATTGACCAGCGCGTGGATGCCGTCTTCAGGAAAGTTTGAATCCGCATCCAGCTTGGCGGTCTTGTACTTGGCTTGAAACAGCGTGACGTTGAACTCGCCATCCACTTCTTCGGTGACCTGCATGGCATCCACGCCGAAATCACCGCCACCATCGGTGACGCAGTCGAAGGCCTCCTGGGCGTCCAGGTCCAGCATGGTTTTGACGCACAGGTAAACGAACGCCAGCGGCTTGAGCCGGTCAGGCGCGGTGACATTCAGCTCGTCCTGAGCCCACTGAGCAATCTCGGCTTGAACGCCAGTCAAGCGCTGGTCGATGATGGATGCGTTCAAGTTCATATCAAACCCCGTTTTCTTCCCGTGCTGCCATTTTCTCCGCCACCGTCAGGTGGTGGTCATTGATGCGGTCACCGCCAAAGGTCTTGAACCACGGCGCACTCTCCACATCCTTGCCGCGGTCTTTGTCCCAGGTGATGTTGAGTTTGGGCTTCTTGTTGTGGCGCAGAACCTCGGCGGTCATGAAGGGGCGGATGTTGAGGCGCACGCCGTCGTTGAGGTCGGGGTTCCAGCCGATGGGTTGTTCGGCCAGGGGTTTCCAGCGCACGAAGAGGTCGTAGGGCGGTTCGCCTTCGAGGATGCGTTCCAGGCGGCGCTTGAGGTCTTGGGCGGCGGCCAGGCGCTGTTGTGCGCCGTCAGCGCCAGAGCGCACGCCAGCTTCCTGATGGCGAATCCAGTCGCCCAGGTAGGTGTGGATGAGGCGCTCCAGCTTCTTGTGGTCGAGCTGGTGGTAGTTCACCAGCGCGGCGAAGCCGTCCTTCAGGCCGTCCCACACATGCCAGATGAAGGGGCGGTGGTGGAAGCGCTTGGCGTGCTGTTCGAAGAATTTGTCGCGCAGCCAGACGTCCAGGCCCTTGCCGGTGCAGTCGGCATCGGCCAGCAGCTTGTCGAGCACGGCGGGTTTCCAACTGCCGGGCTGGACGGTTTCCCAGGCGGCAATCAGCAGCTTGAGCAAGCGGTCATGCGCGGGCGGCTCGCCGCGCACCGAGGGCAGGCAGAGGATGCCATCGTCGTCGGTGTGGTCGTTCAGTTTCTGGGCGTGGGCGATCCAGGCGCGGGCCTCGTCGGCCAGTTCCATCGTGGTGTCGGTTTCGGCAGGCCAGCGGTAACCGGCCAAGCGGGCCACGGCCACTTGCAGCGGGTCAGTGGCGGGTTGCGGGTGGCCGTGGAATAGCCATTGCGTGGAGTCGTCGGAATACGGCTTGGGCAGACCATTGGGGTAGCGTTCTGTGGCGACCTGTTGCCAGTGAGCTAGGTCAAAGGGAATCTTGACCAAGGATGAGTTCGTTACCTTGATTGATTGGTCAACCTGCCGAACCAGCGCACCGAACTCGTCGGAACTGCAGAAGCACCACAGAGCCGCAAGGTGACTTTTGTCGAAAGGGGTCAGCACCGACGTGTTGTTGTCGAACTTGGTTCCTTCGTAAAGGGTTACCGGGAGCTCGCCCATCTGGGCGCAGGCAATGCCGACTTGAGTCCATGCACTCTTTCCCCGAAAACTGGCACCTTCTTGACATACCTGGGTCATGGCGCCGTACCCATCTTCCCAGAAGAGGATGTGCTGCTTCCCGCCGTACAGTTGCGTCGATTCGACTGTGCTTTGGTGAAAGACCCAACCGGGCGCCGGCCAAGTGAGTTCCCAGAACTTTTGGCCAAAACGTGGGAAGTCGCTCGATGCGATTCCCTGCCACCCATTGGCCACTTTCCCAAGAAGCTCCACCTCGCCAATGGAGCCGCTCAAGACCCTCGCGTCCGGGTTAGCGAGCTGCTGAGCTTGCGTAGTCACTTGAAGCTCAGCGTGCCTCAGTTGGAGAGCTTTCTCGCTCGCACTTGAGGCGCCGGTCACATCAAGCCCAATCAGTTTCCCCGGCTCGCGCGGTTTGGCTTTTACTTGTGTCAGTAGGATTGCCTGCACGACCTCGCCGCTGATGGTTTCGAAGGCCCCAGAGCCAAGCCATGCCAGAGTTCGCCAGCTGACCTCTTTCAATAGTTTGGTTCGCTGCCCCTTCGACCTCGCCAGGAACAGCCAGTTCTGAGGCATAACGATTTGCACCACGCCAGCGCCCTGGTCACGACAAAGTTCCAAGCATCGCTCAAGGAAAACGTTGGCTAGGTCGTTCTTGGCCTCGGGATAGTAGGCCTCGCAGTAGTCCTTCAGCGTGTTGTTTTGCTTGCTGCGCGCCAGGTAGGGCACATTGGTCACCACCAGGTGGTAACGCCCATCCAGCAACCGAGCGGCATCCAGCAGGCCCAACGCCGTGAGCGCGTTGTCCCATGTGGCGCTGGTGTCGTCCCAAAGCTCGGGCTGATGCTCGGCGGCCAGCGCCTGCTGCAACAAACCACGCAGCAGCGAGTAGTCGGCCGCAAACAGGTCTCCGTTGGCCTTGCTGGAGTCCAAGAGACAACCCAGCAGCGGAGCCTGGGCAAAGTCAGCATGCAGACGGCGCAGCCCTTCGCGCAGATGGCCGGCGTTGGCAGCGGTGTCGGGTACTAGAGCCGCCCAGTCCTCAGGCTTGGCAGCCACCTTCAGGCCGCAGCAGGCCACCTGCGGCGCGGGCATGTCGGCGCGCACGCCCAGCGGGTTACCGTCCTCGTCGGGGAAGCGCCACGCCGCCAAGGCCAGCGCAAACACCGCAATCTCCACACAACGCGCGTCCAACTCCAGCCCGTGCAGGTTGTTCGCCAACACCGCATCCACCGCGTCCATCGCGCTCAGGCCCTCAGCCGCCATGCGCATGGGCACCAACAGCAGGAAGGCCGCCACCAGGAAGTGACTCGAACCGCAGCAAGGATCCAGCAGCCGGAAATCCTTCAGCCGATCCGGCCATCCCTCAAACTTGCCGGCAGCGGGTTGGGTGGCCCCCTCTCCCCCGCCCTCTCCCACCAGGGGAGAGGGAGCAGGCACAGTGCGCAGGTAGGTCAACGGCACCGGGCACGGCTTTCCCGGGTGGCGCGTCACCCACCACGCCCCCAGCGAGTTGTGCAACAAAAAATCCACCATGTAGGGCTCGGTGAAGAGCTGGGTCACGGCGGGCAATTCGTCCGCACCAATCTTCACTCCCGAGGCGTTGATCTCGTCCTTGCGCTTGGCCTGCCAGAACTGGTAGACCCAGCCCAGGCTGTCGCTGGCCTTGAACACCTCGGGCGACAGCGCGGCCAGCAAGCGCTCCAGCTCGCGCTGGTGCTCGGGTGCAAAAGCCAGCTCGAACACCGGGCTCTGCGGCTTGAACACCTGGGGCAGCATGCGGGCAGCCAGCTTGCCAGCCAGCTCCCACTGGGTCTTGGCGCCCAGGTTCATCGCCGGGTCGGACTCCTGCACCAAGGCTTCGCAGTCGTCCAGAGACACCGCCGCGCCGGGTTCCCACAGCAGCAGGCCGTTCTCGGCCAGGAAGCGGGCGAACAGCATGCGGTGCCAGTGCTCGTAAGCCACTTCCCACACCAGGTGCTGCATGGCCTGGGTGTCATCGCTGGCCTTCTTGTCGCCCAGGGCGCGGCCATGGGCGCGCAGGCGGCGGCGCAGGGCCTTGAGGTCGTCGCTCAGGTAGTCCGGGGCCTTGGCTTCGCTCACAGCCATCTGCCGCAGCGTAGCCAACGCGG
The DNA here is from genome assembly GCF_002222655.1 of Vitreoscilla filiformis. Classification (GTDB taxonomy): domain Bacteria; phylum Pseudomonadota; class Gammaproteobacteria; order Burkholderiales; family Burkholderiaceae_C; genus Ideonella; species Ideonella filiformis. The sequence goes on from NZ_CP022423.1 coordinate 3,395,850, forward strand.
CCTTCTCGGCCACGTCACGGGCGGACTTGACGGTGTTTTCAAGCTGGCTGCGCAGGGGCTTGGCCAGGGGTTGGTTGTTGGTTGTCATGCGTTCCCTGGAATCTTTGGTTTCAGTAGCGATTCAGTGGCCAGGCCGGGAAAGCGGTGTTCCAGCGTTGGGGGTTCAGCACCACGCAGGCCGTGGCCAGCTCACGTTGCCAGCGAGGGCCGGCACTCCCAGCAGGCAGCGCCTGCCTCAGCTCTTTGCCGACGGTGCCCAGCAGGCCGTTGTCTAGGCTCAGCACGCAGAGGTAGCGAACCGGCTTGTCCAGCGTGCCTGCGGCGCGTTCGGACCAGCGGTAGAGCCAGGTATCGCGGAACTTGTGAACCAGAACGTCGCGCAGGTGGTTCACCCGCTGGCGCCGCTGTCCCTGCTCGTCGTCAGTCACCGCAGCCTTGAAGTTGTAGTCATCAGGCGCGTGAAAATCCTTCACCTCGATGAAGAGGGTGTCGTTCGGCAACTCCACCACCAGGTCCACCGCCCGCATGGCATGCGAGAGCCCGTGGAAGCGCGAATGGGTTTTGTCCTTTTCGTCGAAGACGAAGGCATCCAGCGCGCCGGGGAACTCGAACTCAAAACCATCAGCTCGGACTTTCATTGACCCAGCCCCCCCATCTGCTGGCGAATCTCGCGGTCAGCCAGTTGGCCGAGGGTGTCGTCGATGGCGTTGGGCTGCAAGTCTTCGTAGCGTGTGAACGATGCCACTTGCACATTGCGCTGTTCGTCGCGGAACAGGCTGTGGAACATGGCCTTGTCCTCGGGCTTCAACTGGAGGTCGAATTCCTTCAGCAGGTTGTAGTTGTGGGTGGTGACAAATACCTGAACGCCCAAGCGCTGCAACTCAACCAGGATTTGCACCACAGTCCGCATCAGCCTGGGATTGAGATTGGCTTCGGGTTCGTCCCACAGCAGCACGCTGCCGTCCAGCAAAGTGCCGTTCTGGATGAGCACCCAAAGCAGCCCCAATTTACGGATACCTTCGGCCAAGAGGGTGAACTCCAACTCGCCTTGAGGGCTCTTCAGGAAGAACTCCTCGTTGCGGGTGATGACCTTGCCTTCCATCGACTGCTGCAAGATTTCCAGCAGGCGCTTGCGGTCCTTGTCGGTCGGGCCCTTCAGGGTGCCCAAGAAGGCGCGGTCGATGATGTCGGCGTAGACCTCTTCGAAATGGATGTGCCGCAGGCTGTAGAGCGAACGGAAGCCCGGTGCGTTGGCCATCATGTCCTTGACCGGGATGTACACCGACGTCAGCGGATGGTCCCGCCATAACTTGCGGTGTCCCGATTCGGTTGCTTTTGCGGCTTCCTTGGTGTGATTCGAAAATCCCAACCGCAAGGCCAGACGCTTGGGCTGGCCTTCGACCTGAACGATTCGAGTGACCTCGACATGACTCTTGCTGCTGAGGCCGCGCCTTTTGACCAGTCGCCCGATTTGCTCACCTGACGGGAGAAAGACGCGGTTGAGCTTCTCCGCCAAGGCCTTTTGACTCGTCGAGACATCACAGGCCGAATAGAGCAGCTTCAACAGGTGCGTCTTGCCGCAGCCGTTCTCACCGATGAAGACGTTCAGGCCCGTCGAAAACTTCAAGCTGAATTGCTCAAAGGCCGTGAATCGCTCCAACTTGATGTGTTCGAGCATGAGGCGTCCTCTCGTTTATAGGGCTACGGGGCCGTTCTTGAGCGTTGATTGCAGCAGTGTCTCCACCTCGGCCAACCAGGCCTTCAGCTCGGCCTCGTCGTTCAGCGTGCGCTTGGGCAACGAGACGTGCACGACACTGGGCTTGAGCATCTGTACCGCAGCATGGCGTGCGGCGTCGAACCGGCTCGACAGCGCTTGAGTCTTGTCGACCCACTGGTCAAGCGTGCAGTCATCAAGAGCGTCTTGCAGCTGCTCTGCCGTACCCAAAGCAATGACTGCAGGCGAAGTCAGGTGATGGGTCTGCGTAAGCTCGGCGCGCTGAGCTTCGCTGAGCTTGTTCCAGTCGGCGTCCTGCTGCAGCAGGGCCTGCTGCTGGACAAAGCCCTGCTGGAAGGCGTCCAGCTTGGCGTTCAGCGCCTGACGCAGCAGGTCCACCGTCTTGTCCAGCAAGGGGCGCACGGGGTCTGGGTCGGCCAGCAGGCAGCGCTGCGCCGCGATGGCGTCCACCTCGGCCTTCAGCGTGGCGTAGGGCCCCAGCGCCTTGGCGTGGCGCAGCAGGTCTTGGAGCTGTTGCCAGGTGGGCAGGCGCTTGGCAATGTCAGCGGCGGTGCGGGTCCAGGTCTTGGACAGCGCCACGATTTCTTCATGGCGGCTGAACAGCGCCCGCAACTGCGCGTTGCCGCTCTGGGCCTCGATGGCTTCCAGCGCCGCCAGCTTCGGGGCCTCGGGAGCGGGCGCGGGACCACCGGCCTTGCTCGCCTGGTCGCGCAGCTTGGCCAACAGGGCGGGCACCTTGGCCAGCTCTTCCTTGGGCTGGCAGGGCACACCCACAGCACTGAACAGCGAGCGAATCTTGATGAGCTCCGGCGGCGTGATGTTGACGCTTTCGCGCCGGAAGCTCGTTTGCGTGAGCTTGGTGCGCTCCAGGCTCTTGGCGTCGACAGGCTTGGACGCGGCATCGGTGGCGTTGACATGCCCAGACGCCAGCAGCGCATACAACGCGCCGTCGATGGCGTCGCGCGGCCAGCCGTAGGGCGGCGCCTCGAAGTTCTCGCGAATCTCCGAGCCCTTCTTGCCTGGGCCGATGAAGCCCAGCAACTTCTGGCAGACCGGGTGCTTGTCGGCTTCCTGTGTATGGCCGACGGCCTTCAGAGCTTCCAGGTTGCCCTTGCGGGCTTCGTCCAGCACCTTGCCCCACTGTTCGTGGTCTGCGGCATCGAACTGGCTGTAGAGGCGGATGGCCGAAGACTTGGCGGCGCGGTTGATGCGGTCGGCCAAGTCGTTGCCGTCGGTGGCCTCCTGACCGCCGGCCTGGAACACGCGCACGCCGGCCATGAGCTTGTCTACCAGCTCGGCCAGTTCCTTCTCGGCGTTGCGCTGGCGGCTCTCCATCGAGCGCTGCGCGTCGCGGCCCTCTTCGGTGGACGGGTTGCCCTTCTTCTGCAAGGTGGTGCGCGCAGCCTCCAGCGCCACGATGGCGTTCGTCAGCTCGGTCTTGTGCTGGGCCGGCAGGAAGGCGAAGAGCGTGGGGTTGTCGGAGCTCTTGGCTTTGGACTCGGCGATGACCGACTTCTCTTCGGTCTGCCAGCCGTCCTGAATCCACAGGTACAGGCTCTTGTCGTTGTCTTTGGGCAGGGCTTCGCCGTAGGTGGGGCTGAGGGTTCGGACCTCGTTGCCCTTGCCCTGGGTGACGCGCACCTTCTTCAGTACATCAGCAAAGCGGGTCTTGAGCAGGTCGGCACGCTTCTGTTCCACGCGCTGCGGCGCTGCCTTGAGCTCGGCCTCCTGGGCACGGAACTCGTCGTACCAGGCGCTGGACTCTCGGGTCTGGAGGCGGTACTCGGTGCCGTTGCCACCGGCCAAGGCCATGACCAAGCGGTCCTTGTTCTGCAGCTCTTCCAGCAGAGCAGGCAGCAACTTGCGCAGCTCGGACGAGCCGGCGGACAAATCGGTGACCAGCAAATCAGCCAGGGCCTCTTCGGTCGCTTTCAGGCCCAGATCCATCGCTGCGTCGGCGGGCAGCTTGTTGATGAGGTAAATGAGCTTGAGCAGCTTGGCCTTGAGCTGGGCATTCGCATCCCCAGCGGCGAAGCGCTGGACGTTCTCGAACACCTCCTTGGGCAGCTGCGCCGTGGAGACCAGGTTGGCGGCAATCTGGTCGTAGAGGAAGTCACCCGAGACGACGTGCCCCAGCGGTGCATCAGCGGTGGCCAGCACAGCCTCATGCACCACGCGCAACTGGCTGCGCAGCTGGGAGACGGTGCCGGTGGTGTCGATGGTACGGAGAACGCGTTCCCAGAAGCGGCGACGAACCGGCAGCAGCGGGTAGTCGGACGTCATGACGCTTTCATCGTCGGTGACGTGCTCGAGCTTGGTGCCGCGCAGGTGGCGGGAGATTTCACCCAGGTTGTTGCGCCAGACCTTCTCGACCTCGGGCTGCACCGAGGGCTTCTTGGCCAGGATGATTTGGCGGGTGACGTTCTCGACGTCCCAGTCGCCCAGCATCACCTGAACCGGGAAGCGGCCCATCAGTCGCTGCAGGTTGGGCATGCCGGAGAGCGCTGACTGGCCGGTGGCTACGAAGAGCAGCTTGCCGTTGAAATGCTTGCTCAGCGTCTCGGTGACCTCTTGGACCTGGAACGCCTTCTCGGCATCGGCACCGATGTACTGTTGCACCTCGTCGAGCACCACCAGCGTCAGCGGGAACTTGCCATCCGCGGCCAGCGCCGCCTCGATGGCGGTCGTCATCTGCTCGCTGGTGACGTCGGTGACCTGGGGAAACTGCTCCTTGAGCAGCTTGCGGGCGTCGGCTTCGGTGTGGGCCAGGTCCGGGCGGGCCTTCAACAGCGCCTTCGCCAAGTGGCCGGACACGTACATGTGCGGCAGCTCTTGGGACAGCGAGCGGCCAGCGGCCTTCAGCTCGGCCTTGACCGTGGGCAGCAGGCCTTCGCGGCTCATCCACAGCACGAGCTGCGCTTGGTTGTATTGCTCGGGCAGACCTTTGGACTTGAACACGATGCCGAGCAGCGCCAGGCGGACTTTGTCACCGGCACCCGCGCCGAGCTTGCCTGCGGCCGCGTGGAGCGTGCCATGCCGCTTGCCCTGGGTGCTGAGCTCCTTCAGGTGCTCGAACACGCCGGTGGGCAGCTTGGCCAGACTGCGGGCGGTGGCACCGTCGGTGAACTGGTAGTCGGTCCACAGCGTGCGCAGCATCTTGGCCAGGTGCGACTTGCCGCTGCCATAGAAGCCGGAAATCCAGACACCTGGCTGCTCGGTACCGGCGTCGAGGTTCACCAGGAACTTGTCGAGGATGGTTTCCAGACCCTTTTCGTACTGGCCGTCGCAGACGAAGGTCTCGAGCTCGTAGCGCAGGATGGCTTGAGCGGCTTCGGTGTGGTCTTCGGAGACTTCAGCGACGCCGTTGTTGACGAGCCTGTTTTCCTTCGGTGCCTTGTTGTAGATGTCCCTGTTCAGCATGGTGGTTCTTGCTTTGGTTCTTCGGTGTGTTGTGTTCGATCAGTCCTAGACCAGCAGCGGTACGGCCAGGTAGTTCCAGCCGTCTCGCGCATCGAGCAGGCGGTAGGTGTGGTTCTCGGGGTGGTGCTCTCCGGGGAAGAACACCAACAGCCGGCCGTCGACGGCCTCCTTGATGCCTTCGACGACGGATGAGACTCGCGCCAGCCCGAACAGCGTGCCGACACCCAGCAGGGCCACCACGGTGTCGGGGCCGGCCTCGGTCTCGATGCGGGTCTTGAGCTTGGCGTTGAGGTCGGCGACAAACTCCGTCAGCTCGCCGGTCTGGTAGCCCGCCAGGTCCTCTGGAGACTCGAAGTACGCGTCGCGGTACTCCTGGGCAGCCATCCACTCGGGGAATGCGTTGGTCAGATCCAGCAGCAGCCAGCGCTTGCCAGCCTGCTGCGTGGCCAAGGCGAACTCCTCGACGTTCGTGCGCAGCCGTAGTTCGTCTGCCTTGTCGTAGACCGCAAAGATGACCCGTTGGATGGCTGCGAGCCCGGCCTGCCAAGGCACGGTGAGGTGCTGACGGTAGGCGGACACCAGCTTGGCGACCTTAGATGACATGCGAGACCTCCTGGCAGATTCGTTCTTCTTCAGGCGTTAGGTAGCCGGGAAAGCGCACTTCCTTGACGCCGCCGGCGTTCATGAAGACGAGCTGGCCCCGATGAGACGCCGAGTTTGCAAGCGCCTCTAGCTCATCAGGTGAGCCACCGACCAAGTTCATCCAATCGGAGGAGAACAAGCGCTGCCCGGTGCGGCCTTCCAAGTAGCTCAGGAACAACAGCAACGTGATGGATTCCGGCTGCGCCTGGACGACAGCCCGTGTCTTGCGCACCCGACCGTGCAGGTGGCCGGATGCCGTCCAGGTGCCTGCCACGTTCTGGGCGAAGGACTTCAGAGAGGCAGGGCTGAACCGGTCGGAGGCGGCGGCGCTCAGGTGGGCCTCCACCACATCACGGGGCACAGCTGCTCTAGGAGCAAGCGACAGGATGAAGGGCTGGGAGCCTCGCAACAGCGGGTCACGTGCCAGGGCAACCGTAAGGGCCAGCAGCGGCTGGGCGGCCTCGTTGAGGGCCCACAGGCGCCGCAGCGCACGGAAGATGGGGTTGGCCGTATCCAGCGCGTACAGGGTGGCCAGGTGCCGCAGCGCGAGTTCGCGCGCCTTGCGGGTGGCCTTGCCAAGGACGTTGGCGTCGACCACGGCCGAGACGTAATCCGCCCGTTCGGCATCGGCTGCCGTGTGGGCCAGCAGCAGGCGCAGGTCGTCCAGCATCATGGTCCGCGCGGCATGCGGCCCGTTGATTCCGAAGCGGAAGCCAAGTTGAGTCAAGAGGGCTTCACGTGTTGTCATTGGGCTTCGGCCTTGCTGCTGGGATAGCCAGGAGCCGACACAGCGGTCTCTACGCCGTACAAAGCAAGATGGTCCTTCAGCCAGAGGCGGTACTCGGGACCTCGCAGGCTGTGACCAGGGGAGCAGTCCACACGCCACTTACGGAGTGCATAGCCTGCCAATGCAGCTCGCAATTTCAGCCGCAACACGCCATCTGGCATGTCGTAGTCCATGTGCGTGACTTCGGGATGAGGTTGGTCCGGGTGAGGCACCAAGTCCAACTCGACGATGCGTGTCCACTGAACGTCTTGCTCTGGGAGCTCATGGCGCGCTGCCTCGTCGCCAAGCTTTTGAGTGGGCTTGCTGATACGGGTCAGGACAAAGTCGCGGAAAGTCTGCGACTTGCGATCGAACGCGCGCACATGCCATCGAAGGCCCGTGTCCAGCAGCGCAAAGGGCACAATTTCACGCGAAGACTCTCCGCTGCTCACCGAGCGGTAGTCGATGCTGAGCACCTGCCCCATGTGAATGGCGCGCGTGATGCAGGCCAGGGTATCCAGCACCGGGTAGGAGAGCCTGGAGGGCATGAGGCACGGCAGCAGGGCCTCAGACGAGGGGGCGGTAGCGTCGCCCAGTTGCTCAGTCAGCCAGCCTAGAACTTGGGCCGATGGCACAGCAAACAGTGGCGAGAACCCTGCCCCTAGGAGGTAGCGTTTGCCACGGCTTTCGTAGTCAACGTTTTCTGGTGCCAGCTCTTTGTACAGCGCCAGATCCCGCGAAGCGGTCGCCGACTGGATGCCAAAGCGCTGCATCAAATCAGGCCGTCGAACCTCGCCAAGGAAGCGCAACCGCAGCTCGATGTGCTTGAGCCGGTCCCTTTGGGATTGGGGCAGTTCGGCTGCCGGATCAGCTTGCATGGTGAGGAGGCGACGCTGAGGGATGACGGAATGGGAATTCTATCCAAAAGGCACTTTGTTCAAATCAAAAAGATACGATTCTGGATTCAAATGCGCCGTGACAGGGTCTGCTGATTCAAGCGGGACCATCCGTTTCGAAGCCGCTCATGAGCACTCTGGAGGATGCAACAAGGAAACTGGGTAGCTCGCCGCGTGATTGCCCCGTTTGCAAGCATCGTTGCCTCATTCGATGCCACGCATCGGTGCATCCAGATGGCGGTTCGAGCTCGGTGTTTTGACCGGCAGGTCAGCCTCAATGCACACTCACACTGATCGCAAAGCGTGTCCCCCGCGAGCTTGAGAAGCCGTGCCGTAAAGGCGACGAGTCCTCGAGCTTCTGTGCCCGAGCCCTCGGCTGGCCGCATCACCGTCGCCCGATGACTTCACATCTTGTCCCTCGGTGAGGCTGAGCGCCGTTGGATGACCCAGCGCATCCACGCTGTGCTGATGGGCTCGAACAATGGTCGAGTCGATCATCACCCACTCGTTGCCAGCCTCTTGGGCCAAGGCGTCAAACACGCGCTGCCATTGGGCGTCGCTCAGAGCGTAGCGTTCAGTCATGCACTCTCACATAGAAACGCCGCTTTGATCTTCAAGGGGTTGGGGGGGTTGATTGATGACAGGCCCTAACCTTTGTACTCAATCCGAAGTTAGTTGCTCGCGGAATTCCCGGCAACATCCAGAAACAACAAAGCCGCGTAAGTGCGCGGCTTTGTTGATGTTTTTCTGATTTCAGAGTCTTTCCTGATGTTCCAGGAAAGGTGGTCTACTCATCAGACGTTGAACAAGAAGTTCATCACATCCCCGTCCTTCACGACGTATTCCTTGCCTTCTGCGCGCATCTTGCCGGCATCCTTTGCACCTTGCTCGCCCTTGTAGGCGATAAAGTCTTCAAATGCGATGGTCTGCGCACGGATGAAGCCGCGCTCAAAGTCCCCGTGGATCACACCCGCCGCTTGCGGTGCGGTGTCGCCGATGCGGATCGTCCAGGCGCGCACTTCCTTCACGCCAGCCGTGAAGTAGGTTTGCAGGCCCAGCAGCTTGAAACCAGCGCGGATCAGGCGGTTCAACCCCGGTTCGTCTTGGCCCATTTCGGCCAGGAACATGGCCTTGTCTTCGTCGTCCATCTCGGCCAGCTCGCTCTCGGTCTTGGCGCAGATGGCCACGACCTCGCCCTTCTGGGCAGCCGCGTACTCACGCAGGCGGTCGAGGAAGGGGTTGTTCTCGAAGCCGGTCTCCGACACGTTGCCCACGAACATCGCCGGCTTGGCAGTGATCAGGCACAGCGGCTTGAGGATGACCAGCTCTTCCTTGCTGAAGTCAATGGAGCGCACCGGCTTGGCCTCGTCCAGCGCGGCGCGGCACTTTTCCAGCACCTTCACCAGCGCGGCGGCGTCCTTGTCGTTGCCCGAGCGGGCGGCCTTGGTGTAGCGGTGCAGGCTTTTTTCCACCGTGCCCAAGTCGGCCAGGCAGAGTTCGGTTTGAATCACCTCGATGTCGGCGATCGGATCGACCTTGCCGGCGACGTGGATCACGTTCGGGTCTTCAAAACAGCGCACCACGTTGACGATGGCGTCGGTTTCACGGATGTGGCTCAGGAACTGGTTGCCCAAGCCTTCGCCCTTGCTGGCGCCAGCCACCAAACCCGCGATGTCCACAAACTCCACGATGGCCGGCACGATGCGCTCGGGCTTGACCACTTCCGACAGCTGGGCCAAACGCGGATCGGGCACTTCCACCACGCCGACGTTGGGCTCGATGGTGCAGAACGGGTAGTTCTCGGCGGCGATACCCGCCTTGGTCAGGGCGTTGAACAGGGTGGACTTACCGACGTTGGGCAGGCCGACGATGCCGCACTTGAGGCTCATGAAAAATCCTTGTGAATCAATGACATCCGGCCCAGTGGTGGGCAGTTCGGACGGCGCCGGCCGATCGCCGGGCGAAAAGGGCTGATTGTAGAGAACAGAAAACCCAGGGTGCCCCTACATCGCAACGCATACGAATCGGAAAATTTGATTCGTCCAAGACCCCTGATCTGATAGAGTTGTGCGACTGACGATTAAAGATACTGGGGTGCCGAGGTTTGATATGCGGCGCAGTATGCGTTCGGTTTCGCCCGTGGTCAATGGTCGTTCAATACTGGTTGGCGGCGGCATTTTGCATGAAGTGCTGCACCTCGAGTTTTAAATCAATTAAAGAAAATGCCCATTTCGAAAAAAATATGGATTATTTTGAGTCTCGCATCATCCTCCGTTGCAGCAGGTGAGATAATTGAGAAATTATCACTCAAAGCGCCGCTACTTTTCAAGTTTGAAAGCAATTGCTCAAACATAAGCTCACCAGGATGGAGAAGTTCGTTTAGTCAGGCTTTTTCGGACTATGCATCATTGCAAACGGCATGCTGGATTAGTATGGTCGATCCCAGCCAAGACGGCTACCCTGCATGGCATGTCGATGGCCCACCAAAATATGAAGATGCATACGCTTATAAAGTATGGGGAGTTCGGCGGAGATGGTATACCAATTTAACTTATTACATGTATTCTTACGGTCAGGAAAATGGGCAAAAATTCGATGGGGGGACAGATCCTTTTGCTGGAAATGCCACTTATGCTCCTTGGGATGGGACTTTTATGAAGCAAACGCAGTCGTGTCCGTCTGGGATGAATTTTGTTTATGCAACGGACCCGAGCGATGCTGAAAATGAAATTAGTTACTGCATAAAGCAGGTTGTTTTGAGGCATCCGAAAAATGTGTGCTCGTCTAGTTTTGGCAACCCAATCAATGCGGACACTGGAAGTAAAAATCAAAATGAACTCGATTATGATGACCCCACTGGCGGAATACTCAGATTCTCTCGAGTGTACTCAAGCTCTGTCGGTGGATTTATTTTTGGTGAGGTCGGCAGTTTTTTATTACCCCACATGAAGGGCTTTTCTGATGGCAGAGGCGTTAATTTTAACATTGTGTTGGATGGGCAAAATTTAGGCGTTTTTTATGAGTATGTAAGTCCGGGAAACTTCTCTGGTTCTGCGCTCACCCAATACAGAGATTTGGGCGACTACCCATACTCATTTACATGGAATGGAGACGTCGGCATTCCAAAAGAAATATACAACAAAGATCGGCTGATTAAAGATCCGAAAGGAAATTACCAGCTCAGCCGTCGAGAGGAGGGCGTTGTTTATACTTATGATGCGAGTGGTGTTTTGCTTAAGAAGACTCGAAACGACGGTCGTTTCGTCGATTATACACACGTGATGGCTGGCGATTTATTTCCAAGCTTATTTTTATCAAAGATTACGGACAATTTTGGCAGGACGCTCAAAATTGCATACGATGCAAACTACTCATTGAGGAGTTTGACTGATCCAGCAAATCGTTCGATTAACTATACGCATGCAGTTGTCGGCCAGGCTCAGACTGTGAGTAGTGCACGGATGCTAATCCCCCTGAAAGTCACCTATCAGGATAATTATGCAAGAAAGTATGGCTGGAATGAGGCATCTGCCAAAGGGAATTATGCAACACAGTTACTGACCAGCATCACAGATGAAAGTGATAAAGTATTATCTATTTTTTCATATAAAAATGGGATTGCGACAGCGACGGAACGTGCCGATGGTTCATATCGATACAGCATCAACGACACAAGAGTTAATGGGGTTGGGTCAATTACGGTAACTGATCCACTGGAAACGGTTCGCCAGCAAAGCTACAAAGTGGTTGGAGGTTATTCTCGCCCGACCGGCTGGCAACAACCAGGAGGTTCTGGATGCGATGCGAGTAACAGTTCTATTGGGTATGATGACAATGGAAACGTTGCTTGGAGTGTCGACTTTAATGGCAATAAAACCTGTTTCGCCAGTAATGATGCCAATCAAGAGATAGTCCGTGTTGATGGGTTAGCCAAAGATGCCGATTGTGCGCAAGTGACATCCAGTGAGGTTGGTTTAGGGGCAAGCTATCGCAAAGTGACTACAGCATGGCACTCAGATTGGAGTTTGAAAACTCGAATAGCCGAGCCGCTCAAAATAACCACACTGGTCTACAACGGGCAAATTGACCCATTTAACGGAAGCAAGGCTACTTGTGTATTGCCAGCAGAGGTTTTACCAGATGGTAAGCCTTTGGCGGTGATTTGCGCCAGGCACGAGCAAAGCACTTCAGATACTAATGGAATGTTGGGATTTTCAGCAAAGTCCACAGCCACACGAACTTGGCGATATACGTACAACACCTTCGGTCAAATTACCTCGATACTGGAACCCCAGTTATCATTAAATGATCAATTACCGCATGAAACAAAATATTCATATTATGACACCACAAAAATAAGTGCTGGCATTGGCTATACGCGAGGTGATTTGAAATCGGTTACGAACCCACTTGGGCAAGTGACCGCATTTACTTCGTATGATGCAGCAGGTCGATTGTTATCGAGCACAGATCCAAACGGGACGATAACGACACGTGCCTACACGACGCGTGGGTGGCTGAAGTCAGTCGCTGTCGTTACAACGACAGGCGTCTCACAGAGCACTCGATACGACTACCATCCGACGGGGCTGTTGTGGCGTGTGACGCTTCCTGATGGGTCAACACTGACACATACATACGACCAAGCACATCGTTTAACGAAAGTGGTGGATGGTGCTGGCAACGCGGTGCAGTACACGTTAGATGCGATGGGTAACCGTATATCAGAGCAAGTGCGTGATTCATCGGGAATACTAACACGCAAGATTACGCGAGTTTTTGATGCACTAGGGCGGTTGCAAAACGTGACCGGTGCGCAGCACTAAAAGGATCCGAAATGGTGATGCTAAATGTCCGAGAAGTGCTGCGTGTGTGCGATCGCTTAATGCGCCTTGTGCGTGGGTGCGTGGTCGGAGTACTGTTGGGGGTGGTAGGTGCACTGGCTCTAGCGGCAACGACAACGACGACCACGCTGACGAGTGGGGCTAATCCAGTGGTGTATGGGCAAAGCGTCGTGCTAACGGCCACGGTGCTTCCAGCTACAGCGAGCGGCGTCGTCACGTTTAAAAATGGAACGACGGTGCTAGGAACTTCAACCCTGAGCGCCGGAAAGGCAACACTCACAATGAGTTTCCCTGTACTGGGAAACCATATTTTGAGTGCTACCTATGGTGGGGATGCAAGCCATGCGACAAGCATCTCTGGCACAATAAAAGAGACCGTTAATATTCAGCCAACGGTGACGACTCTAACGAGTACACCGAGTGTATCGGGCAACGCGGGAACCAAATTTTATTTGGTGGCCAGTGTTCGAGGAACATCTCTTACTGGGTCGGTTCAATTTAAAGAAGGCGCCGTTGTGCTGGGCAGTGCACCGCTGCTCAATGGTGAGGCATCTTGGGCTGTGACAGGTACGACAGGAGGGCATACTTACACAGCCATCTACAGTGGAGACGTAACGAGTAGCGGATCATCAGGTGGGGTGACTGTAGTGGTCAAGGGATTGAATGTGGCGGTGGTCGTGACGACGTCCAACACGCACCCTGCGATTAAAACGCCGGTAGCATTGACCGCACGGATGACTTCGGTGACAGGTATATTGTTATCAGGAAATGTGGTTTTCCGGGATGGCGGCACAGTACTCAAAAACAGCGCGGGGGCAACGAACGCATCAGTGATTAATAATGTTGCGACGCTGGTTGTACCCAGCATGCCAGTCGGGTTGCATTCAATCACGGCCAGTTACTCAGGCGACAGCATGTACGTGCCCAGTACGTCAGCGGCGACCTTGGTGCAAGTCAGCGCAGACGGGATGGTTTTACCGCCCGATGGGGCATGGACGTATCTTCACGATGCCCAGGACAATTTAACAGGTATCGTGGATGCCAATTCGGCAAAAACAGTCAAAGCGTATGACAACCTAGAGCGGAATACTATGGTGGCACTACCAGCGCCGGTCAGTGGGGCTGCGCAACCACAAATTACTATAGGTTATGACTTGCGCGATCAAGTAACCTCGGTGGAGGATCCGAGGGGTTTGGTGACGTCTTACGTCAACACCGGTTTGGATCGTACGACACGACAAGTCAGCCCTGACACGGCAACGACGACACGCACATTTTACGATAACAATCTACTCAAGACGCAGACGGATGCGCGTGGTCAGGTAACGACGTACACGTACGACGCGCTGGCGCGGCTAAGTACGATAGCGTACAGCGGCAGCCAGGGATCAAGTTTTATGTATGACCAAGGCAGCAACGGTATCGGGCGCCTGACGGGGATGACTGATGAATCAGGCAGCACAAGCTACACCTACGATGGTTTTGGCCATGTATTAAATAAGAAACAGACGGTTGGACCTGCGGCCAAAGTTTTTAGCGTTGGCTACGCATGGGGTTCGAGCGGCGGCGCTAACGGTAAGCTTCAAACGTTGACCTATCCGAGCGGAGCTAAGGCAGTGTACGCGTATGACACTGTTGGGCGAGTGGTTTCTGTCAGTGTGGTGGCGGCCAATGGAGTGCAAACCAACGTACTCAATGCGGTGACCTACACCCCGGATCAGCAACCCAGCTCTTGGCTGTGGGGTACGGGTAATGTGCTGTACCAGCGTAGTTTTGATGGTCATGGTCGGTTGGTAAGTTATCCACTTGGAAACCCGAAGGGAACGGGGGCAGCGGCAGGGGTAATGCGCACGCTGAGTTTTGATGCGGTGGGTCATATTGCGGCGTACCAGCACGCGACGACATCCGCCTCAGCAGTAGGGGACTGGGACTTGGTGTTTAACCATGACGCGCTAGGGCGCATCACCAGCGCCAAGCGCCCGGATGGCAGTCACAGTTATGTGTACGGCTACGATGCCAGCGGCAACCGGACGCTGTTAAGCGTGAATGGCGTGAATTACACACACAGTGTTGATCCATCGAGCAACCGCTATACCTCGGTTCAATCCGCTACGGGCACAAATGCGCAGTGGTACAGTTCTTCTGGTAATTTGAGGGCAGATAATAAAGGAGCCTACAATTATTCTGCACGCGGACGCTTGAGCAGCGCGGTGCGAGCGGGTAGCACCTACGAGTATCGCTACAACGCGCTGGAGCAACGTGTATACAAGAGTGGGCCTGCGAGCATGATCCCGACAGGGGTAGCGTACTACGTGTATGACGAGGCTGGGCGTTTGCTGGGTGAGTATGATGCTACGGGCAAGGCTGTTTACGAGACGGTTTATTTAGATGAGCAACCCGTGGCAGTATTAACTCAGCCGGAGCTGGGAAAGAACAGTGTGTATTATGCGTACGCGGATCACCTGAACAGTGTGCGGGTGATCGTGCGCCCGAGTGACCAGGCCTTTGTGTGGCTGTGGGGCAGTGGTGAGCCCTTTGGGCAGGTGCCGCCCGGGACGAACCCGAGTAACTTGGGCGTATTTACGTACAACCCACGCATGCCGGGGCAGGTGGCGGATGTGGAGTCGGGGTGGTTTTATAACTGGCATCGGGATTACAACCCGGATCTTGGGCGTTATGTGCAGTCGGATCCGATTGGGCTTGAAGGCGGAATCAACACGTATGCGTATGTCGGAGGTAACCCGATCAGCGGCATCGATCCCTACGGGCTTTTCGATGTAACTAATCCCGCAGATTGGCCTTCGCTGCCTCCTGGGCTTGTCAACTTCTTCGAAGGATATGGTTCCTACTACGGTGGCCTCGGGAATGCGGCGATTCACATGTACCGTCGATCTGGTTTTTCTGGGTTATGCGTGCAACAGCGTGCCGTTGAGAACGAGGCTACCTTGGCTGCTGCGTTGCGTGCGTTATCCAACCGGGAAATAGCAAGCCAGGCAGCGCATGAGGCCAAGGCCTGGGCCGATAACCACAAAGCCTATCTCGGAGGGAGGCTATCAGCCGGTGGAGTTACTAGCGCAATTGCAGGACTTGGCCCCTACGGGGGGCTGTCGCTCGGTCTTGTCGCGGGGATGGGAGACGCACTACATAACATTGATCGCGCGAATGCATCGACTACCGAACAAGTATTGAGAAGCATATTGGGTGACAAAATGTCTAACTTGCCCGATGTTCACCGTACGGAATGCGAGTGCTCAAAGTGAAATTCACTCCGAATCGTCGATTGAGCCCGGTCGACAACCCCGTTTTGACTTGGGCACTTCACGTCGTTGTTGTCGGGGTCTCCAGCGTCTCGGCGTATTACTCGCTTATTGGCGCTACGTTCGTGCCGGCGGCCTGCGGTATCGCAGTGGTTTCGGTGATGGAGGCTGGTTGGCTCTACTTCCGGTTGCGCCGCTAGCGAGGATGATCCCGACGAGGGTAGCGTACTACGTGTATGACGAGGCTGGGCGCTTGCTGGGTGAGTATGATGCTACGGGCAAGGCTGTTTACGAGACGGTTTATTTAGATGAGCAACCCGTGGCAGTATTAACTCAGCCGGAGCTGGGGAAGAACAGTGTGTATTATGCGTACGCGGATCACCTGAACAGTGTGCGGGTGATCGTGCGCCCGAGTGACCAGGCCTTTGTGTGGCTGTGGGGCAGTGGTGAGCCCTTTGGGCAGGTGCCGCCTGGGACGAACCCGAGTAACTTGGGCGTGTTTACGTACAACCCACGCATGCCGGGGCAGGTGGCGGATGTGGAGTCGGGGTGGTTTTATAACTGGCATCGGGATTACAACCCGGGTCTTGGGCGGTATGTGCAGTCGGATCCGATTGGGCTCCTGGGTGGGACGAATAACTATTCCTACGTGGGGTCGCACCCTACGAGAGGAGTTGATCCAACGGGCTTGCTTGAGCACTTTATGCTGGAGCTGAACTCGGAACCGGTGAGTAGCCTGGAGTGTGGGTGCCGAGATAGTTATCCGGCGTTCTCAGGAAATCCACCGTATCGCAACGACCCGAATTCGACCACACAAGCTGGCATAGGTGCAGCGCCTACTGGCTGGTACTACATCGTTGATCGGCCACAAGGTGGCATTGGTGGGCGCGTGATGTCACTCGTGACCGGCAAATATGAATGGTTTGCGCTATATCGCGATGACGGAACTCCCGGTGACGACACGGTCGAAAAAGGAGTGATGCGGCGAGAGATTCGGTTGCACCCAAAAGGTTCTAGAGGTAACAGCTTTGGATGTGTGACATTGAACAAGCAAGCTGACTACGATCGACTCAGGAAGCTTTTGTTGAGAACCAAGACGGGGATCATTTCTGGAACCAATATCAAGTACTATGGAACGATCCTGATTTATCGGCCAACTATTGGGGAGCCGTGGTGATGATAAGCAAACGCGTCATGGGAATTGGGACATTGATTGCCCTGGGCTCCTGTGCAATGGCTGTGGTCTTCGTGCGAACACCCGCGCTGTGGCCGTTGATGCCGGTTTGGTTGGGCGATGGTTTGATGGTTGTCTTCAAGGTTAAATCGCAAGAGCGTGCAAGTGAGATCGAGTTCTTGTCGGCTTGGTTGCTGTGCTTGACATTGTGTGTTGCGATAGTTGCTGCGGCCTCGGTTGTGAGAAGAAGCGTACTGGGCAACAGCTAAACGAGGGGCTGCTGACGCGGCCCTTCGTTCATTTGTGATCTGCATGCATCATGCGTGGCTCCCCCACTTACGCTTGGGGTGGTCACGCTTCGTACAGGTGCAGCCTGGGACGAACCCGAGTAACTTGGGCGTGTTTACGTACAACCCACGCATGCCGGGGCAGGTGGCGGATGTGGAGTCGGGGTGGTTTTATAACTGGCATCGGGATTACAACCCGGGTCTTGGGCGTTATGTGCAGTCGGATCCGATTGGGCTTGAAGGCGGAATCAACACGTATGCATATGTGGACGCAAACCCGATAGGCGCCATTGACCCGGATGGTCTCGAAAAGATGATCCTTCTCAAACCCACTGATGCCAACTACGCCGCTGCATTGGCTGCGCCGGATACACCAGGTTTGTTGGCCATTATTTCGCACGGCAGCCAAACTACTGTGAACCAGAGAACGCATCGCGCCTTGCTGCGTTTATCAAAGGAAGTGGCAAATGGACGCCCGGAATGCCAATTAAGCTTGATGCATGCAGGACCAGCAGAGGAAAAACAAACATCGCGATGGATCTAAGTCGCCAACTCAATGTTCCGGTAACAGCACCTAACGGTCAGTCCTCGTCGTTCGGCCCCTTTGACGCGGGTGTTTGGAATATGCTGAGCATTCCCGGTACTTCGCTAGGCATTGGTCTGACACCCGGTATGTGGATCACTTACAACCTAGGACGATAAAAATGCTTGCTAAGAAACCTCTGCTAGCAGTTTGCTTAGCACTGCTGACTATCATATTAGGCTCATTTGCTTTAGTTCGCGATCGCGAGTGCTGCGAAGAGATGGACCCTGATGCTCAGGTCCTCATGGCCTCCGCCGAACGTGGAGACGTGGCGGCTATCCGCGCACTTTACAAGCGCGCAGCATCCGATGGCGTTGAGCCAATGGCGGAGCACTGGGCATTAATGGGCGCGCTGGCTGGAGATCGACAAATGCGGATGTCATACGTTCAGATGTTTAGAACCAATATGGATTCCACTCGACAGCAGAAGGTTCTGGTGTCTATAAAAGAAAAGTCCGACATGCCAGGTGTTCATTGCCTACTCGCGGAGTTGAACCGGGGGTCAACATCGGTGACGCTGCGGAGCGCTACTAGGGCCTGTTAACGCAACCGAAGAGCTTCGGCCACGAGTGCCACGGTGATGAATGCGGCAAACATGACGTCGAGCTTGTCGTAGCGGGTGAATACACGACGCCAGGCCTTGAATCTGCGACACAGCCGCTCAACCTCGTTACGACGCCGATACCGCTGCTTGTCCAGCACCCACGGCTGCTTGCGCTGCGGATTGGGCGGCACCACCGCAACTTGCCGAGCTGCTCGGCAAGTTTGTGCGTGGCCTCCCCTCATAGGCACTGTCTATCAGCAACAGCACCGCACCAGCCTCCTGCGGCCCGCCCATCGCTTCGATCTGATCGAATTGCTCGCGAGTCAGTTGCATTGCAACAGCCTCACGCCAGATCCACTGCCTCGTCAATTTGCGTTAACAGGCTCTAGGCGCGTCGGATCACTTGCCGGGAAAGTCGAACGTCGAACTGGAGCTGGTCGGCAGGGACAGTTTGATGTCCGCAGCGCGGGCCAGGGCCACGGCGCTGTCCACGATCGGCTTGCCGTTGGTCAGCAAGCTGCTGATGCCCGGCAGGGCGTCTTTCACCGCCAAAACCTTGGTGGCGTCCAGCGGGTTGTTGTAGGCGCTGCTGACGATGCCCGGGCCGCTGCTTTGCAAATCGGTCAGTTGGTACATGCCCATGGACACATCGAACACGCCCTGCGCGAATTGTTTCTTCTGCTCAAACGAACTCTTTTTGAGCGCAGCTTGCACTTTGGGATCTTGCTGCATCTTGGTCAGCTCGGCACTGACGCTGCTGGTCAATTCCGCCACCTTGGTGGATTGTTCGTTGGCATCCGACAGGCCATTGATCGCGTCCAATTGCTTTTGCAGTGCGGCGGAACGCGCCGGGGTGGAGATCACTTGCAACAATTGAACCGCGCCACGCGCCACTTGCTGGTTGGCGGCCTTCACCGAACTCACAAACGAGTTGACCTGCGTTTCAACACTCGATGAACCGCCCAAAGAGGGCAGTGACGGCAAGCCAAATGAGCCGGCATGGCTGCTGGTGAGCCCCCCCAAAGCCAAGCTGAACGCCACAATCCAAGAGCCCTTGTGCGAAGCGAACGTGCGCATGATGAATTCCTCTCAATGAACATGGTGTAGCGCTGGGCAGAAACGCCTTCACCCAGCCGCCCGATTATGAAGGGGGCTTCCCTACAATGCCGCCGCCATGAGCACCCCTCTTGACGCACGCATTCTTGGCACCGGCATCGTCAGCCGCTGCATGGCGCTGGCGCTGGCCCACCAGGGCTTGCAAGTTGGTTTGCAGGCGCGGCGCCCCGCTGCCGCCGCGCTGCTGGCCGGGCCCGACACCCCCGATGTGCGCACCTACGCCCTCAATCCGGCCTCGGTCGCGCTGCTGACCCGGCTGCGCGCCTGGGACGCCCTCCCTCCCGACGCCCGCACCGCCGTGCTGGACATGCACATCCAAGGCGATGCACAAGGCACCTTGCAGTTCTCCGCGTGGGAGCAAGCGGTCGAAGCGCTGGCGTGGATCGTCGATGCTGCCGAGCTGGAAACCACACTCGAAGCGGCTGTGCGTTACAACCCGCGCATCAGCGTCAGTGCCGAACCGGGGCCGGCGGCGCTCACCCTGATCGCTGAGGGCAAGCTGTCCGAGGAGCGCGCCAAGCTGGGGGTGACCTTCGAGCGTCACGCCTACGGCCACAGCGCCGTGGCCGCTCGCTTGGTGGCCGATCGCCCGCACCAAGGGCTGGCGCGGCAATGGTTCCGTGCGCCGGACATCTTCGCCTTGCTGCCCTTCGACCGGCCACAGGCGCAGGTGTCGTACGGTTTGGTGTGGTCGCTGCCCGAAGCCCAGGCCCTGGCCTGGCGCGATGCACCGGTGGACGAGTTTGAACAAGCCCTCAACGAAGTCACCGGCGGCGCGGCGGGCACGCTGCGTTTGGCCAGCGAGCGCGCCGTGTGGCCGTTGGCCATCGCCCACGCCAGCAGCGTGTGCGGCGCAGGCTGGGCGTTGCTGGGCGACGCGGCGCATCTGGTGCATCCGCTGGCTGGGCAGGGCCTCAACCTGGGGTTGGCCGATGTGATCGCTTTGGATGAGGTGGTCGCGCAGCGCGAAAGCTGGCGCAGTTTGGGGGATGAAGCCCTACTGCGTCGTTATGCCCGTCGCCGCACCTTCGGCACGTGGGCCATGGGACAAGCCACCGATGGGCTGTGGCAGCTCTTTTCTTGCCAAGCCCCGGCGCTGCGGGAACTCCGTAACCGGGGCATGGGTCTGGTGGATCGGCTGGCCCCGCTCAAGCGTTGGCTGGTGAGCCGTGCGCTCGATGTCTGATGTTTCAAGGATGATTGCATGAACACTTCCCTCAAGGCGCTGGTCTGGGCCAGCTTGTGTCTGGGCGCCAGCGCCTATGCCGGTGAAGAGGCCATCCGCAAGGCCCTGGCCGAGCGCATGCCCAACCTGCCCAAGATCGACGAGATCAGCAAAACCGCCATCCCCGGCCTCTACGAGCTGCGCATGGGCACGGACATCCTCTACGCTGATGAAAACGGCGATCACCTGATCGAAGGCTCGCTGTTCAACACCCGCACCAAACAAGATTTGACCAAGGCGCGGGTGGACAAACTCATCGCCATCGACTTTGCCACCCTGCCGATCAAAGACGCCATCGTGGTCAAGCAAGGCACTGGCAGCCGCAAAATCGCGGTGTTTGCCGATCCGAACTGCGGTTACTGCAAGCGCCTGGAAAAAGACCTGGTAACGCTCAAGGACGTGACGATCTACAACTTCGTCATCCCCATCCTCGGCGCCGACTCGCAAACCAAAGCCCGCGACATCTGGTGCAGCAAAGACAACCTCAAAGCCTGGCGCTCGTGGATGCTGGAAGGCGCCGTGCCCCCGCGCACCATGGACAGCAAGTGCGACGTGGCGGCCATCGAACGCAACCTGGCCTTCAGCCGCAAACACAAGATCAACGGCACCCCGGCGATCTTCTTTGAGGATGGCAGTCGGGCACCGGGCGCTGTGCCCGCTGCGCAGATCGAAAAACAAATGCAAGCGGCCACGGGCAAGCCCTGACGTCAGCTCAGGGTCGGTCTGTAACAGCGACAATCGCCGCCCATGAACACCACCACGACCCTGCCTGACGTCCTCGAACCGCCTCATCTTGCCCGCAAATACGGCAACCTCGGGCTGATTCCGTTCGGGGTCGGGGCGCTGCTGGTGTGGCTGGTGGGGCGCCACGCGGAGGCCCAGTATTGGGTGACGCTGGCGCTGTCGGCCTACGCGGGGGTGATCATCGCGTTCCTCGGTGGCATCCATTGGGGTTTGGCGATGCGGGCCGATCAGCTCGGGCCGCGCTCCTTCGGTTGGGCCATGGTGCCGCCGCTGGTGGCTTGGTTGGGGGTGATCATGCCGCCCAGCGCCGGGCTGGTGGTCGAAGGCGCGATGCTGCTGGTGTGTTACGCCATGGATCGCAAGCTGTACGTCGCCAACGGCATGGCGCATTGGTTGACGCTGCGTTTCCGCCTCAGTGCGCTGGCAGCGTTCTTTTGCTTCTTGGGCGCCGCAGGAAGGCCGCACGGATGATCCAGTACCGCATCGACGTGGCCGAGCCAGCGGCCCATCGCTTCCAAGTCACCCTCACGGTGGAGCGGCCAGATGCGGATTGCGTGCTGGCGCTGCCGGTGTGGATTCCGGGCAGTTACATGGTGCGCGAGTTCAGTCGCCATGTGAGCGGTCTCCAAGCCCGGCAAGGCTCCGCCCAGCGGCCCGTGGTGGCGCTGGACAAAACCACGTGGCGCGTCGCTTGCACCGGTCGGGCGGCGTTGGTGCTGCGGTATGAGGTGTACGCCTTCGACCCCTCGGTGCGCTGCGCGTACCTGGACGACGAGCGGGGTTTCTTCAACCCCACCAGCCTGTGCCTGAGCGTGCGCGGTCGGGAGGGGGTGCCGCACGCCCTGCGCATCGCGCAGTTGCCCCGAGGCTGGGACGTGGCCACGGCCATGCCCCCCGCCGAACCGGCTGCCCACGGCCCCGCCCACAGCTACCTGTGCGCCGACTATGACGAACTGGCCGATCACCCCGTCGAGCTGGGACGCTTCTGGCGAGGGTCGTTTGAAGCGGGGGGGGTGGCGCATGAGCTGGTGGTGTCCGGTGCATGGCCGCGTTTTGATGCGCAGCGCCTGCTGGCCGACACCCAGCGCATCTGCACCGCACAAATCGCCTTCTGGCATGGTGCGGACGCGACGCCCGACGCGGTGCCCTTCCAGCGTTACGTCTTCCTGCTGAATGTGGTGGAAGACGGCTACGGGGGTTTGGAACACCGCGCCAGCACCGCACTGATTGCAAATCGCCGCGACTTGCCGCGCCAAGGCCAGCCCGAGACCTCCGAGGGCTATCAAACCTTGCTGGGCTTGATCAGCCACGAGTATTTCCATACGTGGAACGTCAAGCGCCTCAAGCCGCTGGAGTTTGGGCGCTACGACTACAGCCGCGAGAACTACACCGAACTGTTGTGGTTCTTCGAAGGCTTCACGTCGTATTACGACGATTTGTTCTTGCGCCGCATCGGCCTCATGAGCGTCGATCGTTACTTGCGGGCGCTGGGGCGTACGCTGAATGCCGTCGCCAGCACCCCCGGCCAGCGCGTGCAAAGCGTGGCCGAAGCGAGTTTTGACGCCTGGGTGAAGTACTACCGCCCCGACGAAAACAGCCTCAACGTCACGGTGAGTTACTACGCCAAAGGCTCGCTGCTGGCGTGGCTGCTGGACATGCGTTTGCGAACCGCCGGCACCGGTACGCTGGACGATTTGATGCGCACCCTCTGGCAACGCCATGCCACCACCGGCCTGTGCGAAACCGACGTGCTGGACGCTGTGCGCGAACAAGCCGGCCCCCCCCTTGCGGACGAGCTGGCGCATTGGATCCACGCCCGCGCCGAGCTGCCCTTGGCGCCTGCCCTGGCGGTCATGGGTCTGCACACCCCCACAGAAGCGCCGACCAAAACGAGTTGGGCCACGCGCTGGGGCCTCAAATTGAGTGAAAGCGGCGGCAGCGTGGTGGTGAAAGGTGTGCTGCGCGGCAGTTGCGCCGAAGCGGCAGGCGTGTCGGCGGGGGATGAGATTTTGGCGGTGGACGGGTGGCGCGTCCGTCGCTTGGAGGATGCCCGCCAATGGGTGGCGCCAGACGCTGCCTGCGAGTGGCTGGTGGGCCGGGGCCAACGGGTGCGCCGTCTGACGTTCGATCCCACCCAAGGCACGGCGATTCAGCCGGTCTCGCTCACGTTGCAAACCGGGTTGGATGACACCACCCGCGCCCGGCGCAGCGCCTGGCTGGGGGAGTGACCTGGCATGAGGCGGGCCTTCGCCGCCGGGCGCCCGCCCTGGCGGCGTCTGGGGTGGTGGGGTTTGGTGGCGGGGGTGCTGCTGGGCCATGTCTGGCTGGGGGATCGTTGGGCGCTGTGGGGCGCTGGCAACCAGGCGCCTCCCCCACCCCCGCCCATTGACGTGGCGTTCGTGCAAACGCTGGCGCTGAGTGCGCCGCCGGTGGTCGGCCCATCTCCCCAAACGGTGGCAACACCAACGCCGATGGCCGCTCCCCGTGCCTCGGCTCCGATGCCTGCGGCGTCAGCGGCTTCAGCGGTGACCGAGGTCGCGCCGCTGGAGGTTGCCACCGCCGCGTCCGCCACGCCGGCTTCGGATGGCGCCAGCGCAGCGGGGGCGGCTTCGGTTGCGTCATCGGAGGTGGTGGCCTCGATCGAGATGGCCCCGCCAGCGGCGCCCGCCTTCGATTGGCCCCCCTCGACTCGGCTGGACTATCGCCTCGAAGGCTACCGTAATGGCCCGTTGCAGGGTGATGCGCGTGTCGAGTGGCGCCGCCAGGGGGAACAGTATGAGGTGATGGTGTCCGTGCGTCTGCCCCCGTGGTTTGAGCGGCGCATGATCAGCCACGGTGTGATCGGCCCCACTGGCCTCATGCCGCGCCGCTACGACCAAGAAACCGAGGTGGCCCTGCGGGATTTGCGTCGCGCCACGGTGCTGCTGGCCCCCGATGGCGAAGTGACCTTGGCCAACGGCCAGTCCGCCCAAGCGCCCGCCGGAGTGCAGGATTCGGCCAGCCAGTTTGTGCAAATCACCTGGCTGTTCCTCACCCAGGCGGCGCGCCTGCCCGTCGGAGCGGAGGTGAGGTTGCCGCTGGTGCTGCCACACCGCGTCGGCGAATGGGTTTACGACGTGGTGGCCCAAGAAACCGTGTTCCTGCCCATCGGGCCGGTGGAAGCGCTGCACCTCAAACCTCGGCCTCATAGCGGCAAACCGAACGAAGTGTCCGTGGAGATGTGGATGGCGCCGCAACTCCAATACCTGCCCGTGCGCCTGCGCTTGCAGCAAGACGCGAACACGCACCTGGAACTCACCCTCAAGCAGGCACCCTTGCAAGCGACAGGGCCGTGAGAATGGCGCGCTGTGATTTCTCGAACCCCTCAACTGTTTTGTGTGGAGAACTTGGCATGAGCTATGAATGCATCCTGACCGACGTGCGCGGTGACGCAGCGCTGAAAACCGGCGTCATCACCCTGAACCGCCCCAAGCAGCTCAACGCGCTGAACGATCAGCTCATGGACGAGCTGGGCCAAGCGCTGTTGGCGTTCGATGCCGATCCGACCATCGGCTGCATCATCCTCACGGGCAGCGAGAAGGCGTTTGCAGCCGGGGCGGACATCGCCGCCATGGCCAAGCTGACCCACATGCAAGCGCACACCCGCCAGTACATCAGCCGCAACTGGGAGGTGATTCGCCAAGTGCGCAAGCCGGTGATCGCGGCGGTGGCCGGTTTCGCCCTGGGCGGTGGCTGCGAAGTGGCGATGATGTGCGACATCCTGCTGGCCGCCGACACCGCCAAGTTCGGCCAACCTGAGATCAAACTCGGCATCATCCCTGGGGCGGGCGGCACGCAGCGTTTGCCGCGTGCCATCGGCAAGGCCAAGGCCATGGAGCTGCTGCTGACCGGTCGCATGATGGGCGCTGAGGAAGCGGAGCGGGCGGGGTTGGTGTCGCGCATCGTGCCGGCCGCGACGTTGATGGACGAAGCGCTGGCGGTGGCTGAGCAGATCAACGGCATGAGCCAGCCCAGCGTGGCCTTGCTCAAAGAATGCGTGAACGAGGCGTTTGAAAGCGGTTTGTCCAGCGGCGTTCAGGCCGAGCGTCGGGTGTTCCACTCGCTGTTCGGCACCGAAGACCAGCAAGAAGGCATGGACGCCTTCCTGAACAAACGCAAAGCCGTGTTCACCCACCGCTGAGCGCGGCACACACGGCCTGCACGGCGGCGTTGGGCGCACCGGGCCGGGACGGTGTGACGTCCGGCGGCGGCGCCCCACGCGGGGCCGCCAAGGCTTGGCGCAGGGCCGCCACCAGCGCCGGGCCGCGTTGCTCACGCGGGGCCAAGCCGAGGCCAGCGTGCATCCAGCGCAGGCGGGCGCCGTTGTCGAACTGATCGTAGGCCGAGGGCAACAGCACTTGCGGCACCCCCGCTGCCAGCCCTTGGGCACAACTGCCGATGCCGCCGTGGTGCGCGAACGCCTGCGCCCACGGCAGCACCTGCGCCAAGCTGACCCAGCGGCGTTTGCACACGCGGGGGCTGAGGGCGGGGGCGTTCGCGGCGTCATCAGCGGCTTGACCGAGCCACAGCACACGTGCTGCCCCCGATTGCGCCAGATGCTGTGCCGCTTCCGCCAGCGCCGCGTGCCGCCCCCCCGAAGCCGAACCGGGAAACGCCACCAGCAACGGCGGCGCCTGGGGTGACGGCGCACAAAATGCCGCCAGCGCGGCATCCAACGCGGGCGGGGTGGCGTGGCTTTCATACAGCGGAAAACCGGTGCAGTACACGGGCACGGGCCAGTCGGTGGCCATGGGGCCGAAGGTGTCGGGGAACAGGCCCAGCACTTGGTCGGGCGCATGCAGCCAACGGGCGAACACCGGTTCGCGCAACACCGGCAGGCCGTGCGCCAGCCGCCAAGCGTTGAGGCGCGGCGCGGCCATGGGTTCGAGTTTGCTGCGATCCAGCAAGGCCCACAGCCCTTGGCGCATCGGGCGGGGCAGCCAACGCGGCACCGGCCACGCGCCCATGAACATCGGGTCTTCGCAGGAGCGCAAACCCATCGGTGCCAGATGGCCGGTGCTCAGGTGCAGCGGCAGCAGCTCGCGGGCCAGACGAGCGCCCACCGTCAACGGGGAAGCCAGCACGCGCAGCGGGCGGGGGCTGTCGGTGCAAAGCTGGCGCAGCGCGGCAACGGTTGGATCGATGGCCGGCACCGCCATGTGACGCCACAGCACACCGAATCCCCGGATCGGGTGCCACAAGCCCGGATGCTGGAGCGTGCGCTGGTGGGCCGCCGCGTCCAAGATCGGCATGAAGGGCACGCCTTGGGCGGCCACTTCGTCCCGATGGGGTTCAGCCGACAGCAAGCACACATCCTCCCCCTGCTCGTGCAAGGCGCGGGCGACGGCCAAAAACGGGTGTAAGTCCCCCGCGCTGCCCAGCGTGGCGATGGCGTAGCGCGGACGCAAGTCGGCCCCGCTCACAGGCCTGGGCCGCCCAGGCGTTGGAACTGGCGGAAATCCGTCACGCTCGGGCGCTCGGCGTGGCGTTGGGCCAACGTCAGCGGGCCGGCGGTGAGGGCGAAATAGTCGTACTCCCCGGGGCACTCGGTGGCCATGAGGTATTGGAAGTGGCAGCGGAATTTGTCCTGGCGCACCGCCTGGTAGGTGGCTGGGGTGAAATGCTGCGCGAAGCGTGGGTTCAGCAGCTTGGGCGGGGCACCGGTGCGTTCGTGCGGGGGCGCGCCCACCCAGGCCGGCGCCGTGGGATCGACCAGCGGGAAGCAGCACCCATCCGGTGGGGCGCCATAGTCCACCCAATGCAGCGCCGTGCCTTGCGCCCGGTGCAGCGTGCGCAACTCCGCGCGGAAGGTGTCGGCTTCGGGTTGGTAGCTCAACAAGGGCGAGCAATGGCCCAGGGTCAGCAGGGACAGCGGCGTCGCCTTTGCTCCTTCCGCCTTCAACCGTTGCAGCGCCCGGGCGGCCACGATCATCGCCATCATCGCGCCCGAGCTGTGGCCGATGAGCAGCACCTCGTCCCAGGTGCCGGCGCGCAGTTGGGCGGCCACATGGTCGGCGAAATGATCGAGGCGGGCTTCCAAATCCGGCGTCTGGCCTGGGCCTTGTTCAGCCAGACAGGCCAAACTCCGCATCAGCCAAGCCATGTTGGTGCGCCGTTCGGCCACAGTGCCGAACCACGCCAGCGCCGGCAAGCCCAGCGCCACCAGCGCCACCGTCCCACCGATGTGATCGGCAGACGCCAACCCAAGCGCCGCCGTCAGCAGCCCGAGCAGCAGCAGCCCCAGCAGCACGATCATGGCGCCCGGCAGCGCAATGGCCACGAACATCGGCCACGATGTTTTCATGGCGCGCCACATCACGCCGTTGCCCCACATGGCCTGCGTGGCAAACAACGTGCGTTGGAACAGCGCCCAGCGGCCACGCGGCCAGTAGTCCCGCACCACGTCGTCCCAGCGCAGGAACTCGTAGCGGGTGCTGACGGGCTCGGTCGCGCCATCGGTGCGGCCTTGCACCTCCCACCAGGCGATGTGTTCGCTGGCTTTGCGGCGCCGGCCCACCTCCAAGGTGTGGCCGCTGGCTTGGGCTTGCCGGGCGGCTTCGGTGCTGTAAAGCTGGTGGTAGTGCGCTGGCCCTTGCGGATCGAATCCGCTGAGGTACAGCGCCAGGCGGCGGCGGACAGAATGCGGGGCAGCGCTCATGCAAAACCCTTCAGCGGATGGTCTGTTGATGCAAGCCCTTGGCCAGCATCAGATCGACGATGGGTTGTTCGCGCTTGTTGGCGCGGCGGCAGTGATCCTTCTGGAAAGCGTCCGTCATGCGGATGACGATGCGCGCCCAGCGGCGGTTGTCCCGCTCGCGCCAAGCGTGCGAGGACACCGACTCCCACGCATAACCGTTGAACAGCGTGGCATTGACGAAGTGATCCAACGCCCGCACCCCCGCCCGACCGCGCTCGGTGCGACCGAAAAAGCCCACCCACACCAGCAGCAAATAACCCAGCACCGCCAGGGGCACGATGGCCGTCATCAACACAAAACCCGCCAGCCGTTCCTTCATTGCTTCACCGATCCCGCGCAAACACCTTCAGAGGGATGCCATTTTCAGCGCGCAGCGTCAGGCGGCCCACGGGTTCGGGGCGGTGGCCCGGCACGGGTTCGAAGCGGAAGTGACGTGCCAGCGTCGACAGGATGAGCGTGGCCTCCTGCAACGCAAACGCCGCACCGATGCACACACGCGGCCCCATGCCAAACGGCAGGTAGGCTTTTCTGAGCGACTCGCGGGTGGTCATCGGGGTGGTGTCTTCGGTGTGGGTGTAGCGGTCGGGGTCGAACTCGTCGGGGCGGGCCCAGAACTGGCGGTGGCGCTGGATCAGCCAAGGCGAGATCATCACCGAGCCGCCTGGCTTGACGGTTTTATCCCCCAGCGGGCAGCCGGTTTCCGAGGCGCGTACCAAAAAGCCCACTGGCGGGAACAGCCGCAGCGATTCGCGGAACACGTTGCGCGACAGTTCCAAATCCTTCAGCCCGCTCGGATCGGTGCCCACGGCGCCGAGTTTGTCCAGAGACTCTTGGTGCAGCCGCTCTTGCACGTCCGGCGCATTCGCCAGCAGGTGCAGCGACCACGACAGCGCACTGGCCGACGTTTCGTGCCCCGCCAAAAACAGCATCGCCACCTGATCGACCAGCTCATCAAACGTGAACCCTTGGCCGGTTTCAGCGTTGCGCACGCGCAGCAAGGTGGCCAGGATGTCCCCCCCGGTTTCGACGCCCTCGGTGTTGCCGCTGGCCAGCGCGGTTTGGTAGGCGTCGTAACGCGGGCGGATGAGTTGCACGATGAGTTTGCGGATGTCCTCCGCCGCCCGGCGGCTGCGGCGGATTTGCCACCACGGGCGCAGCCAACGCAATCCGAAGAAAGCCGGCAACATCAGGCGCGGCGCCATGTCTTGGTAGCGGGCGAAGGCGTCAAAAATCAGCCGGGCGCCTTCGCTGTCCAGCGACTTGGACAAGATGGTGCGCAAGATGATGTCGGCGGCCACATGGGTCATCTCCACTTCGAGGTCGTACACCGCGCCCTCGGGCACTTGGCGCAGGCGCTCCACCATGGCCTGCGCCGCATCGCGCATGCGCCCGAACACCAGCTTGACCCGCGCCGCTTCGAAGGATGGATCCATCAAATCGCGCTGGCGCTGCCACACCTCGCCGTTGGTGGTGAAGATGCTGTCGCCCAGCAGGGGGCGCAGCGCTTCGCCCAACATTTCGTGTTTGGGGAAACGATCGGCGTTGTCCATCACCTCGCGCACCAAGGCGGGATCGTTCACCATGTACAGATCCACGCCGGGGAAATGCACCTCGCCCATTTTCATGTGGTAGCTGCGCTCGTACAGCCCATCCAGCCAAGAGCGGCGCTTGCTAAAGAACATGCGCCAAGCGGGGGTTTTGTCCGAGACAGGACGGGGGTAGTAAGGGCAGAAACGGCTCATGGTGCGAGGGCCACCGTCAGGCAGCGCGAAAGTGGGAGGCATGCTGCGCGGCCAACGTCAAAGGGCTGGCCGTCAGGGCGACGGGATCGTAGCCATCGGGTAAGTCGGGTGCCTTGATGTATTGCATGTGCAGGCCGTGACGCTTGTGCCAGGGCATGAGGCTGCGGTAGTGAACGGGGCTGAGGACACGGTGAAAACGCGGCGACAACGCCAAGCGCCGAGTTCGACCCTGGCCATGCAGCCACGGGGGGGTGTGGGCGAACACGGCCCAATCGGCGGGAGCCGAGTAGTCAATCCAGGTGAGTTGGGGCACATCGACCAGGGCGGCCAGTTGTTCGCGCAGCCGTTGGGCGGGGGGTTGCAGCGCCAAGATGGGCACGCAATGCCCCAGCGTCAGCAAAGACAGCGCGGGGCCTCGCGTGCCCAGCCAAGGGGCTTTTTCCAGCGCCCTGGCCATGACTTGGGCAGCCAAAATCGTGCCGGTGCTGTGCCCGACCAACAGCAACTCTTGGAGATCGGGCGCTTGGGCGGCGATGATGAGGTGATCGGCAAAAGCGTCGATGCGCTGATCCAGCTCGGGCAGTTGTTCGCGTGCTTGGGCGAAGGTGAACCCGTAGAGGCGCAGCAGCCATTCACTGTCCAGCCAGTGCGCCAGCCAGCGCCAGAGCCCGACGCTCAGGCCAAATCCGATCAAGGCGCCCAGCAGTGCTGCGTCATCGTCGATGTGGCCCCACCACGCACCCAGGCCGGTTCCCAAACCCAACACACCGATGCACAGCAGCAGCGGGAACAGCGCCAACCAAAAAGCCGAAGCGCCAGCGCGATGCACGCGGGCAAACGTGCCATCCAGGCCGGCGTGGCCGTAGACGAACCAGTAATCGTGCAGCACCCGGCCAAGGTGGCGCGGCCAGTGGGCCAACACGATGTCGTGCCAACCCATGACCGTGTAGCGGGTGTGCATGGGATCTTGGTTGGGCTGCTGCCAATGCACCTCCCAGTGGGCGTAGATGCCGTCGCGCTGGCGCTGCTTGCTGACGTGGACGGTTTCGCCCGCTGCCGAGGTCGGGCGCTGACTGGCCGCGTCACGGTACATGCGGTGATAGTGGGCCGAGCTTTTGGGGTCAAAGCCGCCGATGAAAAGAACTTGCCGTTGCCAACTCATGGGCGCATTGTCGGGGAGGCCGGAAGTGGCACCGCTTGGCTCCCCTCTCTCCTTGTGGGAGAGGGGATGGGGGAGAGGGGTTCGCAACACAACGACCTTTCTCTGCCATACCTCTGCTGCACCCTCCCCTGCTAAACAGGGCTGGATCTGACGGGGGCGTTTCCCCCCTCTCCCCAACCCCTCTCCCGCAAGGGGAGAGGGGCTTTTTGCGGGGGCGGGTGGTCTCGCATGCCTCCCTCTCCCCTTGCGGGAGAGGGCCGGGGAGAGGGGTTCGCAACACAACAACCGCTCCTCACCATGCCTCTGCTGCGCCCTCCCCTGCTAAACAGGGCTGGATCTGACGGGGGCGTTTCCCCCCCCTCCCCAACCCCTCTCCCACAAAGGGAGAGGGGCTTTTGCGGGGGCGGGTGGTCTCGCATGTCTCCCTCTCCCCTTGTGGGAGAGGGCCGGGGAGAGGGGTTCGCAACACAACAACCGCTCCTCACCATGCCTCTGCTGCGCTCCCCTGCTAAACGGGGCTGGATCTGAAGGAGGCGTTTCCCCCCTCTCCCCAACCCCTCTCCCGCAAGGGGAGAGGGGCTTTTGCGGGGCGGGTGGTTTCGCATGTCTCCCTCTCCCCTTGTGGGAGAGGGCCGGGGAGAGGGGTTCGCAGCACAACAACCGCTCCTCACCATGCATCTGCTGCGCCCGCTGCTAAACGGGGCTGGATATGGCTGGGGCGTTTCCCCCTCTCCCCAACCCCTCTCCCGCAAGGGGAGAGGGGCTTTTTGCGGGGGCGGGTGGTCTCGCATGTCTCCCTCTCCCCTTGCGGGAGAGGGCCGGGGAGAGGGGTTCGCAACACAACAACCGTTCCTCACCATGCCTCTGCTGCGCTCCCCTGCTAAACGGGGCTGGATCTGAAGGAGGCGTTTCCCCCCTCTCCCCAACCCCTCTCCCGCAAGGGGAGAGGGGCTTTTTGCGGGGCGGGTGGTCTCACATGTCTCCCTCTCCCCTTGCGGGAGAGGGCCGGGGAGAGGGGTTCGCAATGAAACACGCTCCCCGCCATGCTTCCAAACGGCGTTGTTTTGCGAGGGGGAGCCATCTCAAGCCAGCAGCGCCCGACTCACCTCCGCCGGGTGACGGCATCCACACAGCGCCAACGCTGCCGCGAACTCGTCGCGCAGCAAACGCAGCATTTGCGCCACGCCCAGCGCACCGTTGACGGCCAAGGCTTCCACCTGCGGTCGGCCCACGAGCACGGCACGGGCCCCCAGCGCCAGCGCTTTCACCACATCCGTGCCTCGGCGGATGCCTCCATCGACCAACACCGGCAACGCCGTCGCATCCACCACTCGCGGCAACGCCCACGCGGTGGACACGGTGGTGTCCAACACCCGCCCGCCGTGGTTGGAGACGATCAGCCCCGCCACCGCCCCGGTGGCTGCTGCTTGGCGGGCGTCGTCGGGGTGCAACACGCCTTTGAGCCACAGGGGCAAACGGGTGTGGGCGGCCAGCCACGTCACCTCATCCCAGGTCGGTGCCTGGGCCAACAGGGTGGGCAAGTCGGCCTGAGGGCTGGGGAAATCGGCCAGGTGAACCGCGCTCACCCCGGGTGGTCGTTGGAAACCGGCGCGACGCTCGGCATCGCGCACGCCTTGCACGGGGGCATCGACCGTCAACACCAGGGCTTGGCAGCCAGCGGCCTCGGCGCGTTGCACCAACGCCAGGGTGTGGGCACGCTCGCGTTGCCAGTAGAGCTGAAACCACAGCGGCCCGGCGCCCGGCTCACACATCGCTCGGGCGACATGCTCCACCGCCACGCTCGATTGCGAGGACAACACCAAACCCGCCCCCTGCGCCGCCGCTGCCAGGGCACTGCCCATCTCGCCATCGGGATGGGCCCAGCGTTGAAACGCCACCGGCGCCAGCCCGATCGGATGCGCCCAGCGTTGACCCGCCAGCTCGATGGCGGTGTCGCTGTCGGTCAGTGGGCGCAGCACACGCGGCCACAGGCGCAGGGCGTCCCAGTCGGCCCGGTTGGCGGCCAAGGTGTGGCCATCGGCTGCCGCGCCGCTGAAATACGCCCAAGCGGCGGGCGTCAGGCGGGTGCGGGCGTGTTCGGCCAGTTCGTGCAGATTCACCCAAGCCGGGGCGGGCGAGGCACTCATTTGGTGAGGATGAGTTTGCCCAGCGCGGTCAGCCGCAGCCGGTAAACCTGATCGCCGTGCAGGATGCGGGCTTCACCACCATGGGCCAGCAGCTCGGTGCTGTGCCAGCGAGGCAGTTCCGCCGAGGCACGCACGTGGGGAGCGGGTTCAACGGGGGGCGCGTGGTGGGCGGGGGAGTCAACGGGCGGCGGTGTCATGGGTGCGGTGAGGAAAAAGTGGGCGCGCTGGCGTCGAGAGGCGCATCACCCAGATGGGTCAAGGCCCGTTGCAGGCTGGCGCGGCTGGGTTTGTCCACGAACACACAGCGTTTGCCGGTGCGTTTGCAGTGATCTTTGACGCGCCAATACGCTTCATGGCTGATGCAGCCGGTCTGGCAAATCACCAAATCGGCGCTGGCCAAGGTGTGATCGAGGCGGGCGGCGTGGTCTTCCTCGCCACCGTCGTGGTGCAGAAAACGGGCACCGACTTGCTCGATGAGCTGGCGATACACCGGCACACTGCCCTGTCGCCCGCCCACGCACAGCACCGAACGCTCGGCCAGCTCGCGGCGCAGCGCATCCACCGAGACGCACACCTCGGCCCCCGTCGATGCGAGCGCCTCAGCCTCGGGCGACGGCGGGCGCAGGCGCTCCAACTCGGCTTGCAGAGTGTCGGCCCGGTGGCGTTCGCGCTGGGCTTCGTGGCGGGCGCGCAGGGCGTTGCGCTCCAGGTCTTGCAGACGCTCCAGTTGTTGCGCCACCTGGTCACTCAACGCTTGGCGGCTGTGCAACTCCGGCACACGGGCTTCGAGGCTGTGCAAATCCTCCTGCGCCAAGGCCAACAACGTGTCGCGGCGCATGAGTTCGGCGCGCAAGCGCATCAACTCGGCTTGTTGCTGCTCGATGCGGCGGTTCAGCGTGTCAGCTTGGCGGGTGGTGCGTTGCTGTGCCGCCGCCAGTTCTCGCCCCAGGACGTGGTTTTCATGCGTGAGCGCTTCCAGTCGCGCCAGATCGGCCCGGTCGGCGGCACCGGCTTGGTGTTGCAGCATGTGAACCGCTTGCAACACCCGCTCTTCCAACGCCGTGTCACAGCGCGGATGGGTCAGGGTGGCCCACAGCGTGCCGGGCAAGCTGTGTCCGCTGGTGGCCCCTTGCTGCCACCACTGCGTCAGCGCTTCGGTGGTTTTGAGGGCCCGGGCCTCGCGCAAGGCCCGCTCGTAGCGTTGATCGAGCGCCTTGTTCACAGCTTCCGCCACCGGGTTGCGCGTGCGGCACTCGGCATTGACCCCGCAGTGCAACTCGTAGTCATTGGCCAGGGTTTGGCCGCCCAGCACTTTGTCCATGAGCTTGCGCACCTGGGCGATGGGCAAACACACCCCGATCACGGGGCAGTGTGCGTGCGAACCCAGCTCCCAAATGCGGCGTCGGCGTGAACTCCAGCGCGGTTCGGTGGGGGGCATCACATCCAAAGGAACGGCCATGGCCGCCAAGAGCGACTCACCGGTCGAAGGCGGTGGGGGGGTGAACACGTGATCCATGCGTCGAACCCTCCACCATCAGCGTTCGAGTGGGCGCAGCGCCGGGATGGCTTCGCGCAGGGCTTGGCAGGCTTGAATCAGCTCGCCCGGCAGCACCTGCTCCTGTTCGATGCGTTCCAGCAGCAGCTCGGCGCGTTGGGCGGCCTGCGTGCAACCGGCGTCGAGCTGTCGAGCCAAGTGCTGCAATGCCCCGGTCAGCAGGGACAACTGCGCCAGCGGCACGATCACAACAGGCGGAAGGGTGGACATGGCACGGACTCCTGGGGGTCATCGACAGAGAAACATCTTAATAAATGAGAATTATTCTCAATTTCAGCATCTTGTCCAGTCCCTGCGCGTGTGAAGGCCGTTCGGTGCGTCAGCGCGAAGTGGGCGGCAGGCTGCGCGCCAAGCGAAAACCCACAAAGTAGTTGCGCAGCGTGGGCGTGCCGCTGATGAAACGGATCGCGGCGCGTGTGTACCAGGAAGCGAAATACCAAGAGCCGCCCCGCAGGCCGCGCCAGTCTTCGTCGCAGCTTTGCGTCCAAGCGCTGCCGTTGGTGGGAGCATCGGTGTAGTCGCGGTGCCAGCAGTCCTCGACCCATTCCCAGACGTTGCCGCTCATGTCGTGCAAACCCCAGGCGTTGGGGGCGCGGGTGCCGACGGGGTGTTGGTGTCCGCCGCTGTTGCCGTCGAACCAGGCGATCTCGCGCACGTTGTCGCTGCCGCAGTGCAGGTGGGATTGGCCTGCCCGGCAGGCGTATTCCCATTCGGCTTCACTCGGCAAACGCCAGCCGCCGCCATCGACCCGATTCAGCCAAGCGATGAAGGCTTGGGCATCGTCCCAGCTCACTTGCACCACGGGGGCGTGGTCGCCGAAGCGGTTGTCTTGGTGAAACGCATCGGTGAGCAGATCGTGGCGCTGGGTGGCGTGGATGAACCGCTTGAATTGCCCCAACGTCACCTCGGTGGTGCCCATCTGAAAGGCCGGCACTTCGACCTGATGCGCTGGGGTTTCGCTGGTTTCAACCTCTGGGCCCGAGTTGCCCATGATGAAGCGGCCTGCGGGAATGTCGGTCAAGCGAATGCCCAGCGTGTTGCGCCATTGCGCCGCCGACGGGCCGCTCAGCCCCACCAGCAAAACGATGAGCACCCACGCTTGACGGGTGACCAGAGAGAGGGTCGGGGTGTGGATCACGGTGACGTTTCTCCTGCCTACGGCGAAAATGCGAATTGTTCGCATTTTAAGAGGCTAAGAGGTCAAGAGGGCTTCCATGCCGCCCCACGATAGCTGCTAGACAAACATCAACCTAGCCGGCATGGCAGCCTCTGTCCAGAATCCGCCGCACTGCATTTCAGCCTGTGCCCGCGAAGGATTCTGACCATGTACGAACTCGGTGTCGTTTACCGCAACATCTCCCGCGCAGACCGCACAGCGGCCGACGGCTTGGCCCGTCTCGGTTCGGCCACCGTTCATGAGGCCATGGGCCGCGTTGGCCTGCTGAAGCCCTACATGCGCCCGATTTTCCCCGGTGCCCAGGTGTCGGGCACCGCCGTCACCGTGCTGTTGCAGCCGGGGGACAACTGGATGATGCACGTCGCCGCTGAGCAGATTCAACCGGGGGACATCGTCGTGGCCGCTGTCACCGCCGATTGCACCGATGGCTACTTCGGCGACTTGCTGGCCACCAGCTTCCAAGCCCGTGGCGCTCGCGCCCTCATCATCGATGCCGGCGTGCGCGACGTGAAAACCCTGCAAGAGATGAACTTCCCGGTGTGGAGCAAGTGCATCTCGTCCAAGGGCACGATCAAGGCGACGCTGGGCTCGGTGAACATCCCCGTGGTGTGCGCCGGCATGTGGGTGACGCCGGGTGACGTGATCGTCGCCGATGACGATGGCGTGGTCTGCGTGCCCGCCGCTCGTGCTGCGCAAACGCTGGAAGCCGCCGCCAAGCGCGAAAGCTTCGAGGGCGAAAAACGCGCCAAGCTGGCCTCGGGCATCCTGGGGCTGGACATGTACAAGATGCGCGAACCTCTGGCCGCCGCCGGCCTGAAGTACATCGACTGAGCTGGGAGCGCACCGCCATGAGCAAAACCACGTCGGGTGACTTCACCAAAACCGCTGGCTGGCTGGACTGGTACACCGGCCCCAGCCAACCCCGCTTCCAACTGCCTGCCGGGGCGGTGGACGCGCATTGCCACGTCTTCGGCCCTGGGGCTGAATTCCCTTACGCGCCGGAACGCAAGTACACGCCTTGCGACGCCAGCAAGGCCGAGCTGTTCGCGCTGCGCGATCACCTGGGGTTTGCGCGCAACGTCATCGTGCAGGCCACCTGCCACGGCGCGGACAACCGGGCGATGGTGGACGCCTGCCGGGCCAGCGGCAACCAAGCGCGTGGCGTGGCCACGGTGCGCCGCAGCATCACCGATGCGCAGTTGCAGGAGCTGCACGACGCGGGCGTGCGCGGCGTGCGCTTCAACTTCGTCAAACGGTTGGTGGACTTCACGCCCAAAGAGGAGCTGATGGAGATCGCCGGACGCATCGCCAAACTCGGCTGGCATGTGGTGATTTACTTCGAAGCCGTGGATCTGCCCGAGCTGTGGGACTTTTTCACCGCCCTGCCGACCACGGTGGTCGTCGATCACATGGGCCGCCCGGATGTGAGCCAGCCAGTTGACGGCCCCGAGTTCGCGTTGTTCCTCCAGTTCATGCGCCAGCACCCGAACGTGTGGAGCAAGGTGAGTTGCCCGGAACGCCTGTCCGTCACCGGCCCCAAAGCCCTCGACGGCGAACCTGCCGCCTACCGGGATGTGGTGCCGTTTGCGCGCCGCGTGGTCGAAGAATTCCCGGATCGTGTGCTGTGGGGCACCGATTGGCCGCACCCGAATCTGAAAGACCACATGCCGGATGACGGCCTGTTGGTGGATTTCATCCCGCACATCGCCCCCACGCCCGAGCTGCAACGCAAGCTGCTGGTGGACAACCCGATGCGCCTCTACTGGCCCGAGGAGGTTTGAACCATGGCCCTCGAAAAACCCTATCAAGACATCCCCGGCACGATCATTTTTGATGCCGAGCAGAGCCGCAAAGGTTACTGGCTGAACCAGTTTTGCATGAGCTTGATGAAAGCCGAGAACCGGGAACGCTTCAAGGCCAACGAGCGCGCCTACCTGGACGAATGGCCGATGACCGAGGAGCAAAAACAAGCCGTGCTGGCCCGCGACCTCAACTGGTGCATGCGCACCGGCGGCAACATTTACTTCTTGGCCAAGATCGGCGCCACCGACGGCAAGAGCTTCCAGTACATGGCCGCCAGCATGACGGGCATGACGCAAGAGCAATACGCCCAGATGATGATCAACGGGGGCCGTTCCATCGAAGGCAACCGATTCAGCGGAGAACGCAACTGATGGCCAAGATCACCGCTTCTGTTTACACCTCGCACGTGCCGGCCATCGGGGCGGCGCTCGACCTGGGCAAGACCGCCGAGCCGTACTGGCAACCGGTGTTCGCGGGGTACGACTTTTCCAAACAATGGCTGCAAGAGAACCAGCCCGACGTGGTGTTTCTGGTCTACAACGACCACGCCACTGCCTTCAGCTTGGAACTGATCCCGACGTTCGCCATCGGCTGCGCGGCGCAATTTGAACCAGCGGATGAGGGCTGGGGGCCGCGTCCGGTGCCGGTGGTGCAAGGTCACCCCGAATTGGCGGCGCACATCACCCAAAGCGTGATTCAGGATGACTTCGATCTCACCATCGTCAACAAGATGACGGTGGATCACGGCCTGACGGTGCCACTGTCGCTGATGTGCGGCCAGAAAAACCCGGCCACCGAGGCGTGGCCGTTCAAGGTGATTCCGTTTGCGGTGAACGTGGTGCAGTACCCGGTGCCGTCGGGCCGGCGGTGTTTCCAATTGGGCCAGGCGATTCGCAAGGCGGTGGAATCCTTCGACGAAAATTTGAACGTGCAAATCTGGGGCACGGGCGGCATGAGCCACCAGTTGCAAGGCGCCCGCGCTGGCCTCATCAACCGCGAGTGGGACAACGCTTGGCTCGATCAAATGATTGCCGACCCGCAAGCGTGCAGCCAAACCCCGCACATCGACTACGTGCGCGAAGCCGGCTCGGAAGGCATTGAGCTGGTGATGTGGCTCATTGCCCGAGGCGCGATGGCCGATGTGAACGGTGGCCCGGCGCCGACGGTCAAACACCGCTTCTATCACGTGCCTGCCAGCAACACAGCGGTGGGCCACCTGATCCTCGAAAACAACGTTTGAGCGAGACCCCTCTCATGAGCAAGACCATCAAAGTGGCCCTGGCGGGCGCGGGTGCTTTTGGCATCAAGCACCTGGACGGCATCCGAAACATCGACGGCGTGGAAGTCGTTTCGTTGATCAGCCGCGATCTGGACAAAACGCGGGAAGTGGCGGCCAAGTACGGCATTGGCCACGTCAGCACCGAGTTGGAGGATGCGCTGGCGCTGCCCGAAGTCGATGCCGTGATTCTCTGCACGCCGACGCAAATGCACGCCGACCAAGCCTTGGCTTGCCTGAAGGCAGGCAAGCATGTGCAGGTGGAGATTCCGCTGTGCGACATCTTGGCCGAAGGTGAAGAAGTGGTGCGCGTGGCCAACGAAACGGGCCGGGTGGCGATGTGCGGCCACACCCGCCGTTTCAACCCCAGCCACCAGTGGGTTCACAAGAAGATCGAAGCGGGCGAGTTCAACATCCAGCAAATGGATGTGCAAACCTACTTCTTCCGCCGCACCAACATGAACGCCCTGGGCCAGCCGCGTTCGTGGACAGATCACCTGCTGTGGCACCACGCTGCGCACACGGTGGATTTGTTCGCTTACCAGTGCGGCAGCCCGATCGTGAAGGCCAACGCCATCCAAGGCCCGATCCACCCGACGCTGGGCATTGCGATGGACATGAGCATCCAATTGCAGGCCGCCAACGGGGCGATTTGCACGCTGTCGCTGTCCTTCAACAACGATGGCCCGCTGGGCACCTTCTTCCGCTACATCGGCGACACCGGCACCTACATCGCCCGCTACGACGATTTGTTCAACGGCAAGGAGGAGAAGATCGACGTGTCCCAGGTCGATGTGTCGATGAACGGCATTGAGCTGCAAGACCGGGAGTTCTTCGCAGCGATCAAAGAAGGCCGCCAGCCCAACAGCAGCGTGGCCAGCGTGTTGCCGTGTTATCAGGTGTTGCATCAGTTGGAGCAGCAGCTCGGGTAGCCCTCACCCTGGCCCTCTCCCAGGGGGAGAGGGAAAGGAAAGTAAAACGCGTGCATCACACAACCAAAGCCCCTCTCCCTGTGGGAGAGGGGTTGGGGTGAGGGCAAACATGTCATTTCGCAAAATCGGCCCCTTCCAAGTCGCCCCCATCGGCCTGGGTTGCATGAACCTGAGCCACGCCTACGGCCAGCCCCCCGCGTTCCCCGACGCCAAAGCCCTGCTGGAGCGTGCCCTCGACTTGGGCGTGACGCTGTTCGACACCGCTGCCCTCTACGGCTTCGGCGCCAATGAAACCCTGGTGGGCGAGGTGCTGACCGCGCACCGCGACCGCTTCGTTCTCGCCAGCAAATGCGGCATGACGGGCGTGAACGGCCAGCGTGTCATCGACGGTCGGCCCGCCACCCTGAAGGCCACCTGCGATGCCGCCTTAAAGCGCCTCCAAACCGAGGTCATCGACCTGTACTACCTGCATCGCTGGGACAAAACCGTGCCCATCGAAGACTCGGTCGGTGCCCTGGCCGAGCTGGTGCAGGCCGGCAAAATTCGGGCGATTGGTTTGAGCGAAGTGTCCGCCGC
Organism: Vitreoscilla filiformis; assembly: GCF_002222655.1. Taxonomy (GTDB): domain Bacteria; phylum Pseudomonadota; class Gammaproteobacteria; order Burkholderiales; family Burkholderiaceae_C; genus Ideonella; species Ideonella filiformis. The sequence continues at coordinate 3,436,189 of NZ_CP022423.1, forward strand.
GACGCTGCGCCGCGCCCATGCCGTGCATCCGATTGCCGCCCTGCAAACCGAGTATTCCCTCTGGACGCGCAACCCGGAAATCGCCGTGTTGGACGCTTGCCGCGAACTGGGCACCGCCTTCGTCGCCTTCAGCCCCGTGGCACGCGGCTTCCTCACCGACCGCGTGCTCGACGTGGCGAACTTCGATCCGAAGGACATCCGCCGCGCCATGCCGCGTTTCACGCCCAGCCACTACGCTGCCAACCGCCAGCTCTTGCCTGCGGTGCGGACGGTGGCGGATGAGGTCGGTGGCACCATCGCCCAAGTGGCGCTGGCGTGGTTGCTGCAACGCGGCGAGCACATCCTCCCGATCCCCGGCACGACGAGTTTGGCGCACCTCGAAGAAAACATGCACGCCCTCGATCTGCATTTGAGCGTGGCGCAGATGCAGCACCTAGAAACCGCTGTGAACGCGCACACCGTCGTGGGCACGCGCTATAACAGCGCCACACAAACCGAGATCGACACCGAGGAGTTCTGACCCACACCCACACGCGGGCGGGCGCTCTCGGAAAAGGAGCGTCATGACTGCGTTCGGCATCGTGTTGGCCCTGGTGCAAGGGCTGTGGGCCATCGGCTGGGTGGTGTACGTGGTTTGGCTGCCCGGTTTGGTGCAGCAAGCCGGGATGCTGGCCGATTGGGTGCCGTGGCTGCTCATCCTCGACCAATGGGTGTTCGCCCTGTCCGACTTGGTGTGCGGCGTGGCGGCGGATCGGCTGCGGCGCCAACTGCGGCGTTTCGGCCCCTGGCTCATGGCGATGATGGGGCTGTCCGCCCTGGCGTTTTTGTTGCTGCCTTGGGCCGCTCGCTCACAAGCCCCGACGCTGTTTCTCGTGCTGACACTGGTGTGGACGGCCACCTCCTCCGCCCTGCGCGCCCCAGTGATGGCGCTGCTTGGGCGCCACGTGAGCGCCCAACAGTTGGCGTGGCCCACGGGGCTGTGGCTGTTCGGCTTGGGTGTGGCGGGCGCTTTGGCGCCGTATTTGCAGCCACGGGTGCGTGAGCTGTCCCCCGACCTGGCGTTTGCCCTGCCCGCCGTGGCCTTGATGCTGGCCGCCAGCGCGCTGATTTGGGCCGAACGGCAGTTGGGGCACACCGAATCGTCGCCTGCGCCAACCCCATCCAGCGCCCCTGTGCCGCTCTGGGCTGCGCGTCCGAGGATCGTGGGTTTGCCCGGCTGGGGACTGTTTCTAGGCGCTGTCGCCCTGGCCGCGCTCGGATTCCAAATCCACTTCCCGGTGAATGCCGCCCCGCAGTTTTTGCAGCTCAACCCCTCAGCGACTTTGGAAACACTGTTGCCGCTGTTTTGGGTCGGGTTCAACTTGGCGCTGTGGCCGGCCAGCCGACTCAGTCAACGCCTGGGCGGCGTGGGCACCATGGCGGTGGGCTGCACGGTGGCCGCTTGGGCCTCCGCTGCCGGCGCCGCCAGCGACACCCTGCCCGCCCTCATCGCCTGCCAAGTGCTGGCGGGCGCCGCGTGGGCCTGCGTGCTGCTCAGTGCCAGCAGCGCTGCCACCAATGCCGGACGCACCGGCTACGAAGGGCTGGCCAGCGGTGGCTGCTTCGCGCTGCTGGCCCTGGCCGCGATGGCCCGCATGACGATGGCCGCTGGCCAAGGTTTTCAGCACCCCGGTGTGGTGCCGTGGCTGAACGTGGCCCCGGCGTTCTCGTGGATGTTGGCGGCGGGGTTGCTGCTGGTGCTCTGGCGGCGACAACGCAGCGAAAGGGGCGCATGATCGTGTCGGAAGGAGACTCCCATGTTTGGCCTGCGTTTCATCAAATCCCGCCCCACCGTTCACCTGATGCAATTCCGACGCGGCCAAGTGGTACGCGAAGGCGTCGGGCAATCGTTCTTCTATTACGCGCCGACCACCACGCTGGTCGCCGTGCCCGTGGCCAGCCAAGATCGGCCCTTCATGCTGGAATTGGTGACGGCGGATTTTCAGAGCGTCACCGTGCAAGGCCAGGTGACGTACCGCATCCGCGATCCGCAACGCACCGCCGCGCTGATGGATTTTTCCCTTGCCCGCGACGGTGTGAGTTACACCTCGGATGACCCGCAGCGCCTGGGTGAGCGCGTGGCCATGCAAGTCGAGGTGATCGTGCAGCAGGCCGTGCAAGCTTTGGAGCTGAAACAAGCGCTGCGCGCCTCGGCACACATCGCCCGCCAGGCGCAAAGCGAGCTGGCCGCGCAAGCCGAAATCACCGCGCTGGGGCTGGAAATTCTGGGCGTGTCCATCCTGGCGGTGAAGCCGACGCCGGACATCGCCCGGGCGCTCGAAGCCGAAGCGCGTGAATCCAACCTCAAGGCGGCGGACGATGCGGTATACGCCCGGCGCATGTCGGCGGTGGAAAACGAACGCGCCATCCGCCAAAACGAGCTGGACACGGACATTGCCGTGGAACGCAAAAAGCGCCAAATCCGCGACACGCAAATGGAGGCCAAAGCCGCCCTGATGCGCAAAGAAAACGAGCTGCGCGCCGAGCAAATGACCTCGGACATCGAACTGGAAACGCAGCGCAAGAGTTTCGTCAGCGGTCAGGCGGACAACGCCCGCACCTTGGCCGAAGCCGAGGCCTACCGCGTCGCCACCGTGATGCAGGCCCTCAGCCAAGCCGACCCGCGTTTGGTGCAGGCGCTGGCCGCGTCCGGCATGCAACCGGGCCAGCTCATTGCCCAGGCGTTCGGCGGCATTGCGGAAAAGGCCGAACGCATCGGCCAACTCAACCTGTCGCCGGATTTGCTGCAAAGTTTGATGGCCGCGCCCAGCGCCAGCGACGACCCCGCCCCAACCCGGAGCCCGCGTGAACGCCGCTGAGCGCAAGGTGGTGCTCGTCACGCGCCGCACGCGCTTGGATGAGCTGATCAGCCGCCACCACACGTTGGCGCAGGCCCGCTTTTACATCGAGCACCTCGGCGCCGATTTCGCCGACTACTTGGCGGAAAACGCCGCTTACACCCAGGCGCTGCACACCACGGTGCAATGCCTAGAGCGTTGGGGGCGTTACCAGCTCCTCGACCGGGGATTTTTGCCGAACTTCGTCTTCGCCCCGGACGACATCGTCGTCGCCCTCGGCCAAGATGGTTTGGTGGCCAACACGCTGAAGTATTTGAACGGCCAGCCGCTGATCGGCCTCAACCCCGAACCGGCACGCTGGGACGGCGTGCTGCTGCCCTTTCAGCCCGCCGATCTGGCGGCGCTGCTGGGCGACGTGGCGCGCCGCAAACGCCCACTGCGAGCGGTGACGATGGCCGAGGCGCGGCTTTCAGATGGGCAGGTCTTGCGCGCGGTGAACGATTTGTTCATCGGCCCGCGCACGCACAGTTCGGCGTTGTACGACATCGAATGGCAGGGGCGGCGTGAAACGCAGTCCTCCTCCGGCTTGATTGTGGCCACGGGCTTGGGGGCGTCGGCGTGGTTGCGCAGCATCGTCACGGGCTCGCTGGGGGTGGCGCAAGCGCTGCGCCCAGATGCCCCCGCCACCGACTATCAACCTGACCCGTGGGACAGCCCGCGCCTGACCTTCGCCGTGCGTGAGCCCTTCCCCAGCCGCAGCTCACGCGCCGAGCTGGTGTTTGGCCACGTCCCGACGGGGCAGCCGCTGCGACTGCGCTCGCGCATGCCCGAGCAAGGGGTGATTTTTTCGGATGGGATGGAGGCCGACCACCTGCGCTTCACCGCCGGCATGGAAGCGGTGATTGGGGTGTGTGATCGGCAAGGGCAGTTGGTGGTTTAGGCACAGACCCCAGCCCCTGCCGCAAAATGACGGCATGAGCCTCCCATCGCCCCTGCCCCGCCGCAAGCTGCCCATTGGCATCCAGACTTTTGCCAAGCTGCGCGAGGGGGACGAGCATTACTACGTGGATAAAACCGCGTACGCGCTGCAACTCATCGAGCAGGGCAACTGCTACTTTCTCAGCCGCCCCCGCCGCTTCGGCAAAAGTTTGCTGCTGGACACCTTCAAAGAGTTGTTCGAAGGCCATCGCGCCCTGTTCACCGGCCTGTATGCCGACGAACATTGGGATTGGACGCGGCGGTATCCGGTGATTCGCATCAGTTTTGGCGGTGGGGTGGTGCATCGCTTGGAAGAATTGACGCAGCGCGTGCGGGAGATTTTGCGCATCCACCGCGAAGATTTGCAGTTGCCGCGCCCGGCTGAATTGGCACCCGACGATGTGGCCGGCGACTTGACCGCCTTGATTCGCCAAGCGCATTTAAACCGTGGCGAGCGCGTGGTGGTGCTGGTCGATGAATACGATAAACCCATTCTCGACAACATCACCGACAGCCCCCGCGCCACCGAAATGCGCGAAGCCTTAAAAAACCTCTACAGCGTCTTGAAAGACAGCGACGCGCATCTGAAATTCGTCTTTCTCACGGGTGTCTCCAAGTTCAGCAAGGTCAGTTTGTTTTCAGGCTTGAATCACCTGAAAGACATCACGCTGGATGCGCGTTTTAGCGCCATTTGTGGTTACACCGATGAAGACGTCGATACGGTCTTCGCACCGGAACTCCCGGGTTTGGATCGGGAAGAAATCCGGCGTTGGTACAACGGTTACAACTGGTTGGGCGAAGGCGTCTACAACCCGTTTGACGTGTTGCTGTTGTTTGATAAGCGGGAGTTTCAGCCTTATTGGTTTGAAACCGGTACACCCACGTTTTTGGTGAACCTCTTGGCCGAGCGTCAGTTCTTCACCCCGGATTTAAGCCAGGTGATGGCCCTGGAGCAGCTCATTGCGTCCTTCGATGTCGATGACATTCCACCCGAAGCGCTGCTCTTCCAAACCGGCTACCTGACGTTGCACGGGCGTGAGGAGATTTCACGCGCACAGTGGGTCTACACCTTGGGTTATCCGAACCGCGAGGTCGAAACCAGTTTGAATGGCGCTTTGCTCAAAGGTTATGGTGTCCCGTCGCGGCAGGCGCTGACCACGCGGCTGCAACTGCTCAAACTGCTGCGCGCGCGCGATGTGGCAGGCCTGCGGGCGCTGTTTCATGCACTGTTTGCCAGCATCCCACATGATTGGTACCGCAAAAACAAACTGGCCGAGTTTGAGGGTTACTACGCCAGCGTGTTTTACAGCTACTTTGCCGCGTCGGGTTTGGAAGTTCGCCTCGAAGACGCCACCAACCATGGCCGCATCGACATGGCGGTGTTGTTCAGCGGTGTGGTGTGGCTGTTCGAGTTCAAAGTGGTGGAGCTTGTGCCCGAAGGCAAGGCCTTGGCGCAATTGCAAGACCGGGGTTACGCCGAGAAATACCAAGCGCGCGGTGAACCGATGTATTTGATTGGTGTGGAGTTCAGCCGCGTGGCGCGCAATGTGGTGGCGCTGGATGTCTTGCCGCTGGGTTGACTCGATGCGTGCGCGGATGCTTTAAGCCAACAAACCCGCCAAATCGACCCCCCCATCGGCCACCTGTTCCGGCGTGGGGGACACCCCCGCTTCCAGCAACTTGCGGCTGAGCAGGTGCTCCTTCGAGGCGTTCACCGCATCCACCGCCAGCAGCCGCCCGGCACGGAAGTGCCACACCGAAAAGCCGCTGCCGCTGGCCACATCGCCCCGCACCGCCCAAGCGTCGGCACCACCGGACAGGCCGGCCATCTGCAACTTCTTGTCGTACTGATCCGACCAGAACCAGGGCACGGCGGTGAACGGTCGATCCTGCCCCAGCAGCGCCGCCGCCGCCGACTTGCCTTGCTCGGTGGCGTTTTGCACCGATTCGAGCCGCAGCAGCGAACCATCGGCCAGTTGTCGCACCGTGCAATCGCCCGCCGCCACGATGCGCGGATCGGCGGTGCGCCCGCACGCATCCACCACGATGCCGCGATCCACCGCCAACCCCGCTTCACGCGCCAGCCCATCGTTGGCGCTGACGCCCACGCCCAGCACCACCAGCCCGCACGGCAATCGGGTGCCATCGGCCAGCACGGCGGCTTGGGCGGTGCCGTCGTCGCCCACGTCCAAGCGTTGAAGCTGGGCGTTCAACACCAGTGTCACGCCGTGGGCGCGGTGCAACTCGGCATACCAATCGGACAGCACCGGCGCCAACACCCGCCCCAGCAAACGCGGCGCCGCTTCCAGCACCGTGACGGCCACGCCTTTTTTGCGCGCCGTCGCCGCCACTTCCAGGCCAATGAAACCGCCGCCGATCACCACCAGAGGCAAGCCGGTTTCGACACAACGCGCCAAACCAGCGGCCAGAGCGTCCGCATCGGCGCGGGTGCGCAGGGGCAGGACGTTGGGTGCATCCGCCCCCGGCACCGCCGACGCCGGCAAGCGGCGCGGCGTCGCGCCCGTGGCCAGCACCAGGCCAGCGTAGGGCAACCGTTCCGCCGACCCGCCCGCTTCAGCAGGCGCCAGCACGACCTCACCCGCCACCCGGTCGATGGCTTGCACGCGCACCCCGGTGCGCAGCGTGATGTGCTTTTTCGCCAGCATCGCCGGCGCCCGCATCACCAACTGCGCGGCCTCGACCTCCCCGGCCAGCCACGCTTTGGACAGCGGCGGTCGGTGGTACGGCCCATGCGGCTCATCACCCAGCAAGGTGATCGGGCCGGCAAAACCGCCGGCGCGCAGGCTTTCAGCGGCTTGCACGCCCGCTTGCCCGGCCCCGACGATCACCACCGCCGCGCCCTCGGCCTGCAACGGGGAGGCGGCGGCGTTCATTCCTGGGTCTCAGGCAGGGTGAGGACGGCACCGGCCATGGCGGCGGTGGCTTTCAACTGGCAGGCCAGGCGGCTGTTCGGGCGACGCTCGGCGGCGACGTGGGCCAGCATGTCCAGCTCGCCGTCGCTCGGAGGGGGCAGCAGGGCGGCCAGCATGTCGTCCACATAGCAGTGGCAGGTGGCGCAGGCGCACGAGCCACCGCACTCGCCCAGGATGCCGTCCACGCCGTTGGCGGTGGCGGCTTGCATCAGGTTCCAGCCTTCGGGCACGTCCACCTCGGTGCGGGTGCCGTTGGCTTCAACATAGGTCAGGGTCGGCATGAAAGTCTCCAAAAATCGATGTGGGGCCGGCCAGCTTATTGCGCCTTGAGCAGCAGCACCAGCGGGCTGCGGAAGGTGGACGACGGCATCCAAGCGAGCTGGTCGGCGACGCGGCGGTAGTCCGGCACCACGCGGTGGAATTCTTCGAAGGCGATCTTCACCGCCATGCGCGCAATCGCCGTGCCCAAGCAAGCGTGGACGCCGCCGCCAAAGCCCAGATGGCCACGTGGCTTGCGGGTGATGTCGTACACCTCGGGGTTGGGGAACTGGCGCTCGTCGCGGTTGCCAGAACCGTAGGCCAGGCAGACGAAATCGCCTTGTTTCATGGTTTGGCCGTGCAAGCTCACGTCCTTCATCAAGCGGCGGCGGAAGCGTTGCGCCGAAGTGTTGAAACGCAGGCTTTCTTCGATGGCGTCCGGCAACAGCGCCGGGTTGGCCACCACGGCGCGGCGCGCATCGGCAAACGTCGCCAGGTTGTGGGCGAACATCATCATGAAACCGCCCATCGATTCGACGCCCGCCATGATGAGTGTGGTGGTGGTCAGCAGCACCTCGCGCTCGTCGAGTTTGTCGCCATCGATTTCGGCTTGGGCGAAGTGGCTGATGAGATCGTCACGCGGCTCGGCCCGGCGCAGGGCGATCACCTTGGCGGCGTAATCTTGCATCCAGTTGTAGGCGGCGATGTGCTCCGGGCCTTTGGTGCGGGTGCGAGCATCGCTTTGCACCATGAGCACGGCGTTGTCACGCACCTCTTGTTCGGGCACCAGGGCTTCGTCGCCCATGGGCAGGCCCAGCGCGGCCATCAACACTTTGACGGTGAACTTGGACGAAACTTCCTTGAAATCGAACTCGCTCACGCCCTTCAAGGTGCCGAACACGTCGCGGGCCACCTCGCGGATCGGCGTTTCCAGCGCCAGCAGGTTGCGCTTCATGAAGGCGTGTTGCACCAAGGCGCGCAGGCGGTCATGGCGCGGCGGGTCGGACGAACCCAACGTCGCCCCAGCACGACCGGGCAGTTCGGTCATCAAGTTGCCGCTGGCGCTGGAGTAGGTTTGCCAATCGTTCAGCGCGGTGACGATGTCGCTGTAACGCGACAACACCCACATCTGCGCCTCGGGGCTCCAGAAGCAGGGGAATTCATCCCGTAGGCGCTGGTAGTAGGGAAACGGATCGGCGTCCACCGCCGGGCTGTAGGGGTCGAAGCTGAACATGGCGATGTCTCCTCGGTATCAAAGCGGGCTGGGGCTGGCAGCCAAGTGGGAGCGAATTCTGGACATCCCCCACCCAACTCGCAGTAGACAAACGCCCCAGATAACTTGCACTTTTGCCGTAACCTGCCGCATGCTCGCACCCATGCCGAGCCGCCGTTCCCCTCCCGCCCCCGAACTGCCCACCTTCAGCCTGTATGGGGAAGCCTCCGCCGTGCAACGCCCTGTGCTGCATGTGGAATCGATCCAATCGCGCAGCAGCCGGCACGCATGGGAAATCGAGGCCCACGTCCATCGGGGTTTGCACCAAATCGTGTGGCTGGCCAGCGGGCCGGGCGAGGTATTCTTGGACGAATCCCGCACCGACTGCGCCGGGCCGATGGCGGTGGTGATTCCACCGGGCGTCGTCCACGCCTTTCGCTTTGACCCGACGACGGACGGCCACGTCCTCACCCTGAGCGCCGCCGCGCTCACCGAAGGCGAGGCCGTGGGCGCCGGCGACGCTCTGCAAACCCTGTTCGCCGCGCCGCGTCTACTCGCCCCGGAAGGCGACGACGCCGAGCGCCTGAGCCGCTTACTGACAGCACTCATGCACGAAAGTGCCGCCGCCGACCGCGACCCACACCCAGCCCACGCCGCACCTCCCGTGCCGCTGTGGTTGGCGCGTTCGGTGGTGTGGCTGCTGGCACAGTGGGCGCACCGTGCGCCCCTCAATGGCCCCCGGCCCAGTGGTGGCCAGCGGGCGCTGTACACGCGCTGGGTGGTGCTGGTGGAGGCGCATTACCGCGATCACTGGCCGGTGTCACGCTATGCGGAGCGGCTGGGGTTGTCTGAGGAGCGGCTCAACCGCATGGTCAAGGCCGAAACCGACCTGACCGCCCAAGCCGTGCTGCACGCCCGCCTGGCACGCGAAGCCTGCCGCCGGTTGGTGCATGTGGCCGCGCCGGTGTCCCACCTGGCGTTTGAGCTGGGATTTGAGGATCCGGCGTACTTTTGCCGGTTTTTCAAACGGCACACGGGGTTCTCGCCCCGGGCTTACCGCAGCCACATGCAAACCCGTTGAGTGAAAAAACTAGGGAACCCGTGAGCAGAATGCCCGCAAAGGCCGCCAGCGTTTGAGACTCATCGCACCGATACGCGATCGCACAGGCAAGATGGCCACTTTGTTTTGCACTCCACCTCACAGCCATGCGGTTCCACCTCCCTCCAGCCTCGATCGTCGCCCTGTTGAGCCTGTGCTGGCTCACCCCGGCCCACGCGGAAACTTTCACGTTTGGCGTGCTCTCGCAACGCAGCGCTGTGCTCACCGCGCAGTACTGGAATCCGATCCTCGACTACGTTAAGCGTAAAACCGGCATCGATTTGCAGCTCAAGCTCGCTCGCACCGCCCCCGAATCCAACGACGCCACCGAGCGCGGTGAGTACGACTTTGTGTACTCGAACACCATTTTTCTGCCTCGCATGGCTGGGACGAACTACCAAGTCATCCTCAAACCGCGTGAAGACGCCATCTCAGGGCAGATCGTGACCCTGGCCAGTGCCCCGGTGAAGCAGCTCAAAGACCTGCAAGGCCAAGCCGTTGGCTTTCCCTCGCAAGCCGCGTTTCTTGGCTACGCGGTTCCCATGGACGCTTTGCTGCGCGATGGCGTTCACGTCGCCCCGTTTTTTGGCGGTAACCAAGAGGGCATCATGGCGCAGCTCAAGGCAGGGCGGATTTTGGCTGCCGGTGTGAACAGTCAGGTGATGCAAGCCTTTGCCGCCCGGGAAAATCTCCAGTACCGGGTGATCTGGGAATCTCCGCCCTATCACAACCTGCCCATTGCTGCCCATCCCCGGGTGCCCAAACCGGTGGTGGAGGCTGTGCGCTCGGCCATCGATGGCATGGAACAAGACGCCGATGGGCGCACCGTTTTAGAAACAACCGCCCGCGTCATCGGCCAGCAACCGCCGTTTGGCTTCAATGCGGCCAGCCCCAGCGATTATCGAAATTACACCGATTTTTACCGGACGACCTTGGTCAAGGACATCAAGTAAACGCCATGCAGGTTCTGAAGACATTTTGGGCTCGGCTGCCATTCATTGGCCGTTTGCTTCTGACCGCCTGCGGCGCCTTGCTGTTGGCGGGATTGGCCATGGTGATCATCGTCAGCCGGAACGAAGTGCGAGAGCTGCAATTGGACTTGCGCACCGAACTGGCCAAGGAGTTGGAAACCCTGCCACCCACCATTTCAGAAACGGTGGTCATTGGGGACTTTGCCACCTTGCAACAGGTGCTCGATCGGTATGTGGGCCGCCCCTTGGTGGCTCGGATCGAATTCACCGAACCCAGTGGCACCCGAATCGCCAGCACCGACGTTTTTGCGTCCTCAACCGTACCTGCTTGGTTTTTACGCACGATTGGCCTCACCAATATGACAGGCCAAACCCCTGTCACGATCGGTGGCCGAGTTTATGGCCAACTGCGCATCGAAATGACGGCCATGCCCCTGGCGGAACGCGCATGGCGCAATTTACAGGGGCATTTGGGCATTTTATTGTTGGCCATTGCGTTGGATTTCATGGGCATCTGGTGGGTTCTGAACAACAGCTTGGCACCTTTGGCTCACCTGCAAAAAGGTGCGGAACGGTTAGGGGCTGGGCACTGGGACGCCCACATCTCCGTGGGAGGCAGCCCTGAATTGCGCGTGGTCATCGCATCATTTAACCAAATGGTGGATGCTTTGGCGACCTCCGATGCCCAACAGCGGCGCCAAGCGGCTGAATTGGAGCAACACCGCCACCATCTTGAACAACTGGTTGCACAGCGAACTGGCGAGCTGAATTTTGCCAAAGAAGTGGCTGAGGCCGCCAACCGGGCAAAGAGTGCCTTCTTGGCCAACATGTCCCACGAGATTCGCACGCCGATGAACGCCATCATCGGTTTGGTTTATTTGATGCGCAGAGAATTGGCCGGGTCTCGGCATGTGGATCGCCTGGACAAAATTGACCATGCCGCCCAACATTTACTCAGTGTGATCAATGATATTTTGGATTTCTCCAAAATTGAATCAGGCAACCTGACCCTGGAAGCGCTGAATTTTGACATCGAGGGTTTATTCCGCAGCGTGCAGTTCCTGATTGATGACCGAGCCAGCGCCAAAGAGTTGGAAATCATCACCCGCATTGACCCTGCATTGCCACTGATTGTTCACGGCGACCGGTTGCATCTGGGCCAAATTTTGCTGAACTTCGCCAGCAATGCGGTCAAATTCACAGCTTCGGGCCACATTAGCCTGCGGGCCAAGCGGCTTCCGGCCAACGGCGACGGTGCCATTTGGATTCGATTTGAAGTGTCCGATACGGGCATTGGGTTAACGCCAGAGCAGCAAGCACGTATCTTCACGCCTTTTGAGCAGGCCGACGTTTCTACCACCCGCCATTATGGTGGCACAGGCTTGGGCCTGAGTATTTCCAAGCGGCTGACGGAGTTGATGTCTGGCCGTGTTGGGCTGGACAGCCAAGTCGGCCAAGGCAGCACTTTTTGGGTCGAAATTCCGTTCCAGCCGGCCATGCCTGCGCATGACACACCCGCATCCGACCTGGGAAGCCCCCTTCTCCGCACCCCGCTGAAGGTGCTGGTGGTGGACGATTTAGAGGAAGCCCGCGAAAGCCTGTGCGAGATGCTGGCCATGTTGCGCCACAGTGTCAGCAGTTGTGCCAGCGGCCCTGAAGCGTTGGCCTGGATACAAGCACAGGAAACTCAGGCGCAACCTTTTGATTTGGTGATTTTGGATTGGAGAATGCCGGGGATGGATGGCCTTGAAACGGCCAACCGAATTCAAGCCATGGCGCAACGCCCCCTGCCGATTCTGATATTGGCAACCGCTTATGGCCGCGAATTTCCTACCGATATTTTGCAGGAAGCGGGTATTGGGGTGACATTGGAAAAACCCATCACGCCGTCCACACTGCATGAAGCGATTCAAACGGTGGTATCTGGGCAGCGCAGCGCCTTGGATTCGGCCTTGCCGGCGCCGGCAGACCATGCCCACTTGGCTGGCCGGCGTGTGCTTTTGGCGGAAGATAACCTGGTCAACCAAGAAATTGCCTTGGCTATTTTGAACAATGCGGGCCTGGTGGTGGATGTGGCTGCGGACGATCAAGAAGCCGTCGAAAAAGCCACGCACACAACTTACGACCTCATTCTCATGGACATTCACATGCCCCACATGGATGGGTTTGAAGCCACCAGCGCCATCAAACAACTTCCAGGATACAACCATATTCCAATCTTGGCCATGACAGCCAATGCTTTCTACGAAGATCGCAAAGCTTGTTTGGCAGCGGGTATGGTGGATCATGTGGCTAAACCGGTGAATCCCGACGCGTTGCTGGCCACGCTGGCGCGTTGGTTGCACGTGTGAGCAGGGTGGCCTCCATGGGGCCACACCACTTACACAAAAAAACATTTGTGTGTCAACCGATGGCTTGACGGGTGGTCAGGGGTGGCCTAACGTGCCCTCACCCCTTAACCAACTGCACACATCATGCAATCCAAAATTTACTGGGCCGCTTGCGCCGCCTTGGCAGGATTGGCAGCCAGCCCCGCTGCACACGCCAAAATGCCGCTGAATGACACGGGCATGCGCGCCTGTGTTGATTTTGACGCTGGTTACTTTGTTCAGGACTGCACCGATACGGGGCAGGACGGTGAATTTGGCCGGGACGTCACCCACAAAAAAAACAGCGATGGCCGCCTAGGTTTTTCCTACCGCAAAATTTGCAACAACGGTGAGGCCGCTGGCACCGGCAGTTGCCCAGCCGACCCCAAGTTCGGCACGGCTGCGACCGCTTGGGGCTGCACCGAAGACCGTGTCACGGGGTTGGTGTGGGAAATCAAACGCCCGACTGGGTTGCGAACGATTACTGCGATTTACGCGAAAAAACCGGGCGGTTTTTACCCCACCGCAGCCGGCTTTGTGGCAACAGTCAATCGACGCAGCATGTGCGGCGCTGGCGATTGGCGCCTGCCCACCGTCATGGAACTGCAAAGCATCGTCAATTACCAATACGCTGATTATTGGCTCAACCCCAATTTGCAGTTTGAACCAGAGCAAACCTGGTTCCCTGAGAGTTTTACTTATTATTTTAACTCCTACATGACGGCCGATGAGAAAAGCGCCCAATCCAACTGGACAGTCAACAAAGGAGCTGTTTCTTACTCATCAAGCGGCCATGTGCGGTTGGTTCGCAACGCCCGTTGACTTTCAGTTTTTCTTATTCACAGTCTGACATCATGAACATTCACTTTTTGTTGCGTGCCAAATTTCTGGCTTTGGCATTTCTGGGCTCCTTGACGTTGATCGGCCACTCTGCGGGACACGCGGCTGGAGATCGTTTCGTCCCGAACGCAGCGGGTGACGAAATCACCGATACCGAAACCGGCCTGATCTGGCGCCGCTGCGCCGAAGGTCAACTTTGGAGCGGCACGACTTGTACCGACACACCCACAAGCTTCAGTTTCAGAAACGCCCTGGAACATGCCAAATCCGTGGCAACCTCCACCGGGGTGGCTTGGCGACTGCCCAACGTCAAAGAGCTGTCTTCCTTGGTGATTCGGAACAAGAGCGCTGCCCTGATCAACACCACAGCATTTCCTTCGTCCGGAGCCCAGGTCATTTTTTGGTCGTCCACGCCCCAGCATTCCAGCGCCATGGTGGGTGGGTGGTTCGTGGACTTTCAGCGTGGCTACGTCGGGATGAATCCCAGCACTGTTACCTACGCCGTTCGCTTGGTCAGAGACGCCAACTGATCAGCCCTCACGGGTGACCCATCCCAGCAGGCACACTGCCGCCCTCGCTGAACCAACAGGGTCACCCGATGACATCCCCCACCACTTTCCTCGCCAAGGAGCGCACCATCGCCGCTCCGGGCTTCAACCGCTGGCTGGTGCCCCCAGCCGCCCTGGCCATCCACCTGTGCATCGGCATGGCTTACGGGTTTTCGGTGTTCTGGCTGCCGCTGTCCAAAGCGCTGGGCATCCAAGAACCCCTACGCTGCGGCCCCGAAGTGGGCTTCCTCCAAGAACTGTTCATCACCACCTGCGACTGGAAGGTCTCCACCCTGGGGTGGATGTACACCCTGTTCTTCGTCCTGCTGGGCAGCTCGGCTGCGCTTTGGGGCGGTTGGCTGGAACGCGCAGGGCCTCGCCACGCGGGCGTGGTCAGTGCGCTGTGCTGGTGCGGTGGGATGCTGCTGTCGGCCCTGGGCATCCACTGGCACCAGTTCTGGCTCATGCTGCTGGGCTCGGGGGTGATCGGCGGCATCGGGCTGGGGCTGGGTTACATCTCCCCGGTCTCCACCCTCATCAAGTGGTTCCCCGATCGGCGTGGCATGGCCACCGGCATGGCCATCATGGGCTTCGGGGGCGGCGCCATGATCGGCTCACCGCTGGCCACCGAGCTGATGCAGCACTTCGCCACCCCGACCGATGTCGGTGTGGCCCCGACGTTCGTGGTCATGGCCGCGCTGTACTTCGTTTTCATGATGGGCGGGGCCTTGGCCTACCGCATCCCACCAGCGGGTTGGACACCCCACGGCATCGCCCCAACGCCCACGACCCGCGCTGCGGCATCGGCCATGATCACGCGCCGGCACGTCCATGCCAGCAAGGTGTGGCGCATCCCCCAGTTTTGGCTGGTGTGGATGGTGTTGTGCATGAACGTCTCCGCCGGCATCGGTGTGCTTGGCATGGCCAGCCCGATGCTGCAAGAAGTGTTCGGCGGCGCCCTCATCGGTGTGCCCGCCAAGTATGGGGAACTCGACAAAACTCAGTTGGCCGCCATCGCCAGCGTGGCCGCTGGGTTCACCGCGCTGCTGAGTTTGTTCAACATCGGCGGACGCTTCTTTTGGGCCAGCCTGTCGGATCGACTCGGGCGCCAGCGCACCTATGCGGTGTTTTTCGTGCTGGGTGGGTTGCTGTACGCCAGCATTCCGGCTTCGGCAGGCGCGGGCAGCCAGTTGCTGTTTGTGGGCGCGTTTTGCATCATCCTCAGCATGTACGGGGGCGGTTTTGCCACCGTGCCCGCCTATTTGGCCGATCTGTTCGGCACCCAAATGGTGGGCGCCATCCATGGCCGGTTGCTAACGGCCTGGGCCACTGCTGGCATCCTCGGCCCGGTGGTGGTGAACTACATGCGGGACTATCAGTTGAACTTGGGCCTGCCCCGCGAGCAGGTCTACAACCAGACGATGTTCATCTTGGTGGGCATGCTGGGGGTGGGGCTGATTTGCAACCTGCTGGTGCGCCCGGTGGCCGACCGACACTTCATGAACGACTTGGAGCTGGCCCGAGAAAAACGCCTGGCCCATGATCGCATTCAGGCCACCGAGTCCCACAGCCTGGCCCCCATCGCTCGCCCCACCCCGCTGGTTTGGGTGGTGTTGGCTTGGGCCGCTGTGGGCCTGCCGCTGGCCTGGGGGATGTACCGCACCGGCCTGAGCGTGAGCAAGTTCTTGAGCTGACTTTCGGGGCGCATGGGCATCGCACAATGCGTGCCCGTCCCCGTTTGACGCCCAGGAGAACCCCTTGCTGTCCGCCGACTCTCCCTCCCCAGAAACCTCAGCCCCCCAGAGAACAGTGGTGTGGGCGCTCGTCGCGTGGTTGTTGGGGGTGTGGTGGCTGTCAGCCCAGTACATGGGATTCGATGTGCAAGACGGGCTGGTGTACACCGCCGAGGCGCTGCGTCGCCTGGAGCCGCACAACTTCGCCCCGGACCTGTTTTTTCTGGGCCAATCGCAGGGCAATTTTTCGGTGTTCGGCTGGGTGTACGCCACGGCCATCCAGACCTGGGGGCTGAATTTCGGCGCCTTTGTGCTGGCCACACTGGGGCGTCTGGCTTGGGGAATGGCGGTGGTGGGTTTGGCCGCCACGCTGTGGCCCAGGCAGCAGGGCCATCGCTGGCTGGCCTGCTTGGCCTTGATGCTGCTGCTGTCCTCGACCTACAGCGCCTACGACTCGTTCCAGTACGGCGGCCCCGATCTCACCTCACGCACCAGCGCCGAACTGTGCGTGCTGCTGGCCTTGGTGTGCCACTGGCGTCAGCGAACCGCCTGGGCGTGGGGCTGCGCGGTGCTGGCGGCCTTGCTCCACCCCCTGATGGCCCTGCCCGCACTGGCTTTGCTGCTGCTGAAGCCGCGCGCGATAAATCCAGCCCACCGCGCGCGATAAATAACAGGCCAGAGTAGTTGCAGCCTGTGCAATAGATTTGCAGAGCTACGGCAGCGCATCCGCCGCACGCGGGGAAATCCACAGCACCTCGGTGCGTGGTTGTCGCAAAACTCCCACAGCAAAATGCGCCCGCTCCACCCGCCGCCACCCCACCAGCATCTCGTCGTACAGCGCGGACGGGTATCCGGCCAGCACCACCATCCCCTTGCAGCCCAGTAGCACCTCCAGCAGCTCGACATGCTGTTGCGTGGTCAGCTCATGCCGGTAGCCTGTGTCGGATCGAGTGGAGGGGACGTAGGGGGGATCGACGAAATGCAGCGTCTGGGGCGTGTCCTGGGCTTTGATCACGGCCAGCGCATCACGGCACTCGATCACCACGCCTTGCAGCCGACGCCGGACAGCCACCAAGCTGCGCGGGTACGTGACCCATTCGCCGGCCTTGCCCCTGCCTGACCCCGTGCGGTGCCGCGCGTCGGCAAACGACCGCTTGCGCGGATCGAACACCGATGCGTGGTGAAACGACAAATAGGCGCGAATGATCGTGCGCTGAGCCGTCACCACCGGATCGGTAGACGACATGAACGCCTGGTCAAACTCGGCGCGGGCGTAGGGTGTGCGGCGCAGCTTGCGCATCAGCGCTGCGCATTGCATCGGGTCTTGGATGACGCGGAACAGCGACACGATCTCACTGTCGAGGTCGTTGTAGACCTCAATCTCGCTGCGGGTCTTGCGCATCAGCACGCTGGCCGCGCCACCAAACGGCTCGACGTAAATGCGGTGGGGTGGAAGGTGCCGAAGCACCCACGGGGCAATCGCCCACTTGCCTCCAAAGTAGCGCAGCACCGCCCGCTTGGGGCCATCAGCGGCCAAGCTGGCCGGTTTGGTTGTCGTCTGGTTCACAGAGCCGTCCTCGTTGATGAGTCGCTCTGTGGCGATCGGGGGATTGCGGGATCGTGTCCCTGGTCACGTCGCACATGGTGCCGCATCGCGGGCATTTGATTTGCACTCGGCCGATAAACCGTGCACGCGCCAGCAGCTTGTTACAGCCGCACCTGATTTCCTCATTCATTTTGCAAGCCTGTTGCAATTTCTGCCACGTAGGCTCCACCTGCTGCGCGCGCAGTAGTGGGGCCTTGGCCGGCTTGCAGCTCCTTCTGCATGACGGGGCCGCCACCGGTGCTCCAGCACCGGTGGCAGTCGCCCCACTCTTTAAATGTCGATTTCGACGTAGGTCATCCCTGGCGCGCTGCCTTCGATGACGCCGGCGCGCACGAACACCGTAGCGCCGGCAGCAGGCGCATCGCCTCGGGCCGTGATCCGATCGCCGCCAGGCAGCTCCACCACGGCCACACCTTGGCTCACGCTGACCACCGTACCCACTTGCACCGGCACATCCAGTCCCAGCGCGTCGCGCAGGGCGCGATACAGGTTAGGGCTGCTCATAGGTCTGCACTCCAATCGTCTGCCACACGCTGGCCCGCCCAGCTTGAATTGACAAGCTGCGCGTCATCCCCAGGCGAGTCAAATCGCCGTCCACGTACTGCACCAGCTTGCCGGGGACGATGGCGCCGGTTTGGGCGAGTACCGGCAGACGAAGTTGCACCAGCGCTTGTCGCCCCACGTCCGACAGCACCGGCAACGCCCTGGCACGGGCTGCCTGCACATCCGTACACAGAGCGTCCGTGATCATCGGCGCCACCAAATCGCCCGCCGTGCCGCCACGGGTGACGCGCCCGAGAACGCCCCCCGCCGTAGTCCCTGAGACAAACACCCGGCTGTAGATGGCCTTCGACGTCCACTCGATCCCCTCTTGGCGCACCACGGCGGCAGGCAGCTCGATGTCAGGCACCAGGCTGTCCCAGGCCCATGGCGCAGCCAGGTAGCGCGGCAGAACCATCAATTCGTTCCCGGCGGGGGAAGATTGGACATACCCACCCGCCGCCTCGGCAATGCGACAGATCGCACTGATCGGCGTGCCTTGGTGGCTCCACACGCCTGCTGGAACCAGCCAATCTGGCACCTGCCAATCAATGGCCCAGTCGCTTGGCACGCCATTGGTGGCCAGTGTGTCGAGCGCCAACTGTTGCGTCATTGCCGCCACGACGGCGTTGTTGAACGTGCGCTTGGCTGCATAAGGAGCGTCCCAAATGGCCGAGGCGCTGCGCCCACCGATCGACAGCGACGACTTGCTCCACTCACGGTCGCGCTGCGCCGACTCCACGATCACCCGCCACACCTGCCCATTGACATGTGCCAGCAGTTCGCAGGCCGCTGCGCCTGCTGCCGGCGCCAGTTTGGCCTGATCGCTGGCCGCAATCGACGCGCTCCAGCGCCATGCCCAGCTATCTACATCCGCACTGAGGGTCAGTGAGGTGCAGTTGATGGCGGTGCCGTCGTCCGCCCGAACCAGTTGAACGTCATTGATCACGAGGTACACCCTCCGCGCCGGGACGATGATCCCTGGCAATAGCTGTCGATCACAGCGGAAAATCAGATGCGGACTGGCCGGCGCTGGAACAAAAAACCGCAGGTCAGGCGTGCGCGGCCCGCAGCAGGTGTTGACGGGGATCACCGACCCCGGCATCACGCTGACGCCAGGCGGTGGCCTGACCGCATCCCGGCTCGACGCCTGCCACACCAGCGGCATCGGGGTCGCCACCTGCCACTGATCCGGTCGCGCGGTATGTCGCGGCGCGGCCGGGCGCGCTCGAACGTCCAACCACGGGCGGGCTGTGCGCAGCAAATCACGCTGTTTGAAGGCCGCGCCGCTGCCCATCTGCCGTGCATCCGCGTGCGTCACCTGCGCCGCCACCTGGCAGCGTTGGTGATCCCGGTGCCTGTACCGCGCACCAGCGGACAGCCGCCGGGCGTCTATTTGTCGCATCGTGGCTGTGCTGCCGAGGCGGGCGGTATCGACCTGCATCAGGCGGGCACCTTGGTGCATGGTTCGAAGCGGCGCATACGTCACCGCTGCTTGCACGGCCACCGGGGCGGATGGGGCCATCACAGCCACCACAGCCGCATCCAGTGTCACGGCGCGCTGGTGGCTTACGCCGATATCACGGGCCGGCCCCCGCGACACATCGGCGTCGTACACCCCCACCCCAGCCGGCACGACAGGCCCGCCCACTTGCACGGCAGCCACGGCGGTCACGGCATTGGCCTGCAAGGTGGCCACGGGCACCACACTCGGCAGCGTCACTGCCGCCTGCACCGCGACACCCAGCACCGCCGCACCCGCAGGCGCAACCGTTGGCAGCGTCACCGCTGCTTGAACAGCCACCCCAACAACGCCCGCGCCGGCAGGCACGACACGCGGAAGGATCACCGCCGCCTGCGCCGCCACACCAAGCACTACCGCACCCGCAGGCGTGACCGCCGGCAGCGTCACGGCGACTTGCGCCAGCCGCCCCAGCGCCTCGTACGTGACCCCTGCGGTCAGCGTCACCCCCGGCAACCCCACCGCCATCTGCGCCGCAAACACCGGCGCGGTGCCGTCGTCGCCGAACAGCAGCGCCGACGATGCGGGCAACCCCGCCGCAAATCGCAGGTCGGTGGTGGCCACGAGCGGCTTACGTCAGCGTCAGGCTGGTCAGGCGGACAAAACCGCCGGCATACAGCGCCACCGCCGACAGGATGACTTCATGTCCACTCCCAGCGATCCCGACGGACATGTCCAACAGGGCCGCGCCCGCTGACGTGGACAGCCGCGCCCATCCCGCCGTGCCCGACGCGGCCACCGTCGCATCAGCCGTTGCAGAGACCGTCAACACGCCCGCCACTGGCGCCGCCACGGTGGCCGACATCACCAGATCAGCCAGCAGCGTGCCCGTGGCCGCCGTCTGGGGCGTTGCCGGTGCGGCGCCCGTGTAAATTTTGAGCCGAGCTGGGCCGGCGGTGAGCAGCGAGCGCAGGGCTTCTGCCCGCGCCGCAATGAGAACGTCTGATTGATTGGCCATGGTTACTCCAAGGTGGGCGCGAGCCCGTCGGCGATCAGGGCGCGGTACGTCCCGGCGTTGTCGTGGCACACCACCGAGTACGTGTCGGCCACGGAGAGCCCATCGAACCGGTACAGCCCATCCGTGCCCGACCACGTCTCACGCACCACGCGCCTCAGCCGCTCCGAGATCAGCAGCACCCGCCGCGCCAGCGGTGTCACTGGCGGCCCCAGCACGGCCACGGAACCCGCGATCACGCCGGGCCCACCATCAATGTCTCGGGCCGATGGCGCCAAATCAGGCAACACCGATGCCACCGCACCGCCGGGCGCACCGCTGGCTGTCAGGCCGCGCGTCAGGTCGTACAGCACTGACCTGACCGGGACGATGATGCCGACCTTCCACGCCAAATCTGTGCTGGATGTGGGTGACGGGAGCGCGGCGTAGCCGTACTGCACCCATGTCGTGCCGTCGTCCGACCACTCCACGAGGGCTCCGATCCAATAGTGATCGCCGCCACCCGGAAGCTGCTGCACAGCAATCTGCGCGACATCGACCGCTGCGGGCCACTGGTAGCCGATCCATCGATCCGGGGCGTGCCCTTCGTACATGTAGGCCTGCCAATAGGTGGCGGCGGCGCCGTCGTATGCACGTTCTGGGGCGTTGTCGACGTACTGCGACGACGCAATCGCCGTGCCACCCGCGACCAAATTGCTACCCGCCGCGCTGCGAAATTGCAGCTCGCCCACCAAGACCTGGCCGCTCAGCGTGGCGATGCACCTGCATCGCCACCAACGATGGGCACTCATGTCCACGGCCCCGTCAGATCAATGGCCATGGTCACGCCGTCACCCTCGCTGTACCCCTGCCACGCCACCGCCATCATCCGGCGGGTGGTGTTTCTGACGACCTGGTCGAACACAGCGCCGTGCCCGACCGGCTTGTATTGAGGCATCCAATACAACCCCCGGAACGTCCCCCTGACGGAGTTCATCCCCTCTTGCACGCACAGCGTCGGCGTCAGCCACAGCCCGTTGTCCGGGCCGTGTGGGTACTGCATTGGCCCTCGCCCCGATGTCAGCACCCCATTGGCCATGTGCAGTGCCGGCGTGGCCGCGCACTTGACGGGGAGCCCCTGTTGCGTGTGGTTGCGCAGCAGCCATTTGCCGGCATAGGCCAGCGACTCGCCCAGGCCAAAGCTGTTGCCGGAACCGGGCTGATCCTCGTTGGCGCTCTCAGTTGCCACCAGCACCGTCCCCGTCGCGTCACCTGCGGCCACGTAAGACGACACATCCCCAAACGCGTACTGCGCGAACCCACCCCAGCCCGTTGACACCTTGACCCACAGGTAGAACATCACGCCATCACCGACCAGCAGCCAATCCCGATTACCGGCGCCGCCGTCCCCCTCATTCAGCCACCCGTACTGCCGCGCGTGAATCCACTTCGCCCACCCCCAATCCCCACCGGTGCCCGCCGTCGTCCAGTTGCGCGCAGGGTTGGTGGGGTCATACGGCGCTTGGATGCCCGTGACCACGATCGGATTGATCCCGCTGATCGCCGATGCGATCCCCACTGACGCCCATTTGGCCCACGCTGAGTCGTACCCCGCCCGCTGGGAGTTGTCCACCACCAGCAGGTTGCGGTTACCCGTGGGGGCCCGGTAGGCGCCCCGGTTTGTACCCGTGTTGGGCTTGCTCCACCCCAGGCTGGGCGTTTTGGCGGTGATCGATGTGGTGGTGGTCGCCGTGCGGATCGACCCCGGATCGTCGAGCTGAAAAGTAAAACTCGTGGCCTGCGCGCTCAGCACCGTCCAGCGGCCGTTGTAGTTGGCCTGCGCGCAGCCGGCAATCTCCACGACCTGCCCGGCCACGAATGCATGCCCGCCGGTGACCGTGGCCGTGGCCACCCCCGCGACGGTCGATGTCAGCGTGGCGATCGTCTTGACCCCGTACCCATTGACCAAGCAGGCGTCCAACAGCGCCGTCAAACTCCCCCAGGCGTTGGTGAGCTGCGGCGCCCCTGCCAAGTAGTTCGCATGCCAAAAAACCGATGCGGCCATGTGATCTCCTCAATTTAAGCGTCCACGTCGCCACGCAGCGACAGTTCAAATTGATCCGGTGTGTCATACGCTGCGCCCGGATTGATCGTGCGAACGACCCAAATCGGTGCCATCGCACCGATGGTGTTGATCCGCAGGATCGCGCCCACCGACCACCCACCGCCGCCCCAGCCAGCCGCTGGAATGTGCATATAGGGCGCCCCAGATGGCCCGAGCGGCTCGAAGTCCTGGCCGGTGTTACCCACGGCCACGACACCCACATGCTCGCCAATCAGCTCGTAGCTCGTCGTCGTGGTGAACCGGGCAATCCAGCGCTCCGTGATGCCCCCCCGGTTTGTGATCAGGATGGGATGGTCGGCGTTGTTGTAGGCCGCCAGGGTGCTTGAACCCGGTTCGGGGCTGTCAGACCACGCGCCGAACCAACTCGATTGGTCAAACACGCGCTCCACGCGGGCAAACAGATCCCCGAGCACCAGCGCCGTCGAGACGTAACTTCCAGGCGCCGAGTAGTCGTGGGTGATGGGCCGAGACAGCCCGATCTCCCCATTGATCTGCACGTCGCGGATCATCGCCATGTCTTCCACGCGCCCTTCGATTCGCACGGGCTGGGCGTAGGCCGAAACGTCGCTGAAGGTTGCCGTCCCAGCGTCCAAATCGGTGGTGTAGCCGGTGCTGATCACCGCACCGTTGGCCCCCACCACGCGCAATCGAGACAGCCGCTCGCGCCCAGCAAACACCGTCTGCCCATTGGCCACGGTGGCCGTGACGGCTGTTTTGGCACCGACCACAACGAACCCACCCGCTCTGAAAATCGGCACCCGCCCGTCACTTGGAAGCCGCACGGGATCCATGCCCAGGATGCTGGCATCGAGCGGCAGGTAGCTGTAGGCCACCGCGCTGTAGCGCAGCGTGGTCATGACGATCGGATCGGGCCGCCAGATGCGCCCATCCGACTCCACCCGGCTGGCCGAATACCACGGCTGGGATTCATTTCCCGCCGCCGTGACCATCGCCCCGAACCGCACCCGCACCAGCCCGGTCTCGTAATCCACGCTGCCCGCCACGCCGGTGCCACTGATCACGCCATCCACCCCCGCCGTGACCGATTTGGGGCCCCCGGTCGTGCGCGTCCACTGGATCGACAGCGATCCCGGTCGCAAGGGCGCCGAGGAAGCCCTGAACACAAACTCGCTGGACAGCGCATTGCCCAAGGTGGTGACGCACGACACCCGGCTGAGTGCATTGGTCGCCCCCGTGGCCCAGGACGACAGGGCAATGACGCCCGTGGTGTAGTCGATGGTGCCCCGCGTCAGCCAGCCAGACGCCACGGTGTTTTCGCGCAGCACACCCGTGCCACTGTCCCCCCACGGCTGCGATCCGGGGATCGTCAGCACCACCGTGCCAGGCACCACTGGCGCCACAACGCCCGGCACCAGTTGCACCTTCGGGGTGAACGTCACCGTCTCGGTGCGGGTGCTCGTCGAGCCGGGCGAGTTGTACCGCAGGGTCACCGCCCCGGATTCATCGGCTGGGTAAATGGACGGCGCATCCACATACTCCAGCCCGGTATAGGTCAAGCGCCAGCGGTATAAATCGTCGTCCAATGCGGCGCTGTATTTCGGCCTCGGTAATTTGATCGTGACATCTGGATTCCAGGTAATCGCTCCCGTCGCATACGTCACTGTGCCAATTTGCACACCTTCCCGCATGATTTTTCCGCCGCCGTCGTCCCGCGCATATTGCGTCGGATCGACCCACGTCGAAACGCCCATTTCGGTCAACTGGCCCAGGGTATAGGTGCCCAGCACAGCAGTGTCTGTGACGGTGTTCCACTCAACCTCCAAGCTCCCCGGCGTGATGGCCGCCGAAGCTGTCACCGCCAGCCGCCCATCGCCCTGCCGCGACGGATGTGCAAATGCGTCGGACGTCTTGGGGCCGGCCACATAGCCGATCGTCAACTGCGCCCCTACGGCGGGCAGGGTCGCGGGCGCGAACGCCTCGATCACCCCCTGCGCCACGCGCACCGTGCCCGTGGCATGGCCGGACAGCACCCCATCCGCGCCAGCGGTGGCGCTCTTGGACACGCCCGCTTGCAGCCAAGACACCGTCACTGAGCCCGGCTGTACCGATGTTCCAGCCGGCGGCGCCAACGCGATCGTCTGCGTCGCCTTGAGCGTCACAGCGGTGGGGTGCCGGGTCTCTTGCGTCGGTGCGCCCCAGCTCAGGATGACCGAACTACCCACATCCGGCAGCACACCCAGCGTCAGGATGTAGCCGCCCGTCGCGGGGTTGAACGTGCCGGCGCCGTAGCTGGCATCGCTGCCCTTGAGCGCGCCGGTGCCATCGTCCGACAGCACATACCACCGCCCGCCCGCGCGGTAGCTGGCCGAGAGCGTGCCGGGCTGGGGCTGAGGATCGATCACCCCCACGTAGGACTGACTGCGGGACGCCGCCGTGATCTCGATTTCGGCGCTCTGCGGAACCCGCAGCACCTGCGCTGCGGGGGTGTAGGTGATGACCTTGCTGGCCGAGTAGTCCCCTGCGGCGGATGTCAGCAGCCCGTTGGCGTAGTCGATGGTGCCCACATCGGCCCCGGCTGATCGCAACATCCCGCCAGCGTCGGTGATCGTGACACCGGCCACTTGGATCGACAGTGATCCTGGAAGGCACCCTCCCGGCAGAGCCAGCTTGGTGGTGGGTGTCCACGCATGGGTGGCGGTGTAGGTGACACTGCCCGCGCCCGGGATCGGCAGCCCAGCAGCCGCATAGGGCGGCATGACCGACAGCGGCGCCTCGGTCTGGGCGCTGGGCACCAGTTGCGAGTAGATCGACTCTGCCTTGATCTTCATCGCCCCCATGCTGACCGACTCGGCCAGGGGCGACACCCCAGCGTAGGTGCCCGCATCGGCCACCACGTATCGCGCACCGCAGCAGCGGTGCTGAGGCGGGCGAACGTCTCGGAGGCGGGGCTGCCGGGGCAATCGAACCGCAGGGCATCGCTCAGGAAAACGGACACGATAGCCGCTTGGTACTCCGACCCATCGCCGGCGGTGAAGGTGCGGGTGACGCTGGACACCGTGATGGCGCGGATGTACTGCTCCACCTGCGTGGACAGGCCCTCGTCTTTGACCAACACCAACGTCTGCCCCACCGTGGGCGGGGCCTCGGACGGACGTTGAAACAGTTGCACCACACGTTGCCCGGTGATGTGGCCCTCGTACAGATACCCCGGCCACAGCGGCCCCTTGTTGAGGTACGCCTCCACGCGTGATTGCGCCTCCGACCGCGTGTCGAACGTCGCGTCGCGGGCAAACAGCGTGACGGCCGTATTGGCGTCCGTGGGTGGCTGCGCCACGATCACGTTGGAGCCGAAGTAGGTGTCGGTGTCGTCAGAGCGGATCGCCACAAACGTTTTGCGCAGATTGACCCGCCCCCCTGCACGATCCAACTCTGAAATATCCGGGAACAGCGCGTTTTCAGCATCGCTGATCACCGTCCCCGTGGGAGCACCGCCGCCTTCGGCCACATCAGCCATGACCGCCGATGCCAGCAATACCACGTCGCCTGAGAGGATGGGCATGTGGTGTCTCTCCTTTAAATGACCATGAGCTTGGCCGTCACGACATACATGTCGCCAGCCTGCTGATCGTCGTAAAACGTATAGGGATCGGCCGTGATCGCCGGGGCGTCGTGGTGGCGCCAGATCACCTCGCGCACCCCGTCCGGGGTGGTCAGCGTCATGACCTGGCCGGGCTCTGCGGCCCATCCGCGCAGCGTCTGCACGTCGGTCAGGCTGACCAGCCCGGCGCCCTGCTCGACACCTTGCAGGGTCACCGGTCGGCCCGCTTCGGCGGGCGCGCTGGCCGATTGCACGATCAGCGCCCCGGTCAATGACCGCTCGACGGTCTGCCCCACAGGGCTCCAACTGTGCTCATCGCTCCAGGCACAGCCCGAGCCGAACACCACCACCAGGCCATTGGCACTCAACTGGATCATGCTCAACCTCCTCCTACTCGTGCGGCGTCAGATTCGAGGCGGCGCAGCATCGCCACCAGGGCCTGAGCGTCATCCTGCGAGGCCATCTCCACGGCCTCTTCGCGGCCCCGATTGATCGTGATGGCCACGGCGTACACCGTGCGCGATGTGGTGGGCGCAGCAGATGGCGCAGGCGCAGGCGCCGCCACCTGGCCCGACGCTGCGGCGCTGGTGCGGGGCCGCAGCGGCAGCGGCACGCCGGGCCATTTCGCCGCCGTGGCCGTCCTTGCCGTAGAGGTACTGACTGGCGGCAGTTTGCAGGGCTGACGACAGCGTCCCCCCCCCCGGCCCGCCGTACTTCCGTTGGCCGGGGTTGTTCATGTAGGGGACGTTGCCGCTTGCATCCACAAACTCGCGGCGATCTGCTGCGCCGCTTCGTCGTCCAAGCCATAGCCCTTGAGGTCATTGATCACGCTCATCAGCGTGTTGCCGCCAGCGGTGGTGCCGTCTCCGGTGCGCTTGCGGTAATCGTCATCGAACAGTGACTTCACTTCACCGTTGCGTTTTCTCCACAGCACTGTTTTTCACCACAGCGACCACTGCTGAGGCGGTTTTCTCAGCTTCTTCACGGGTCTTCCGCATTGCCTCAGTCGCGGCATCAGCAGCGGCGGGAATGGCCGACAGCGACTTGACCACAGCGTGCCCCGCCTCATCCACTGCAACACCCATCCCCTGCGCCGCAGCCTGCGCCCGCAGTTCAGCGGTGACCACACCACCATTGGCAGCGATGGCCGCCGACGCATATTTCTCAAACGCAGCTTGCTTGTCTCGTGCTGCTGTGGTGCCCGCATCGCGGATGATTTGGTAATCCCGCTTGGCCGCATCCGCCATCATCGTGAGCCGATCGACGCTCGTGATCCCCAGGCGCTTCAAACGCCCCTTCAACCACCTTGGCCGCTGCGGCACTCTCTTTCGTGGCTGCTGTCGTCCCTTGCAGCGCCGCTGTCAACTGCCGCTGAATTTCCGCCGCCCGCTGCCATTCGCCCGCGTCCACAGCCTTTTCGTACTCGGCCCGCAACGTGGCCACCTTTTCGCGCGCCGCCTCCGCCGCCGCTTGTTGGGCCTGCGATCCAGTCTTGGCTGCTTTCGCCGCCGCACTGGCCGCTGCACCCGCAGCGCTTGCCGCCGAGCTGGTGGCCTCCACCGCCGCCTTCACATCAGCCTGCGCCTGCACCACCTTTCGGTGCCTGGGCGCAGCCTGCGTCTGCGATTGCGTCAGACCATCCCAACCCGATTGGGCACTCTCAGCCGCTGTGGCAGCGTCATCCATTGCCTGGCGGGCCTTGGCCATGAATGCATCCGTGGCCGCCCCAGAGGCCGCTGCACTGACGCGCACCTCGTCGGCCGCCAGTTTGTACCGGGCACTGACTTCGCCAAATGTCACCTTGGACATCATGTCCAGGTACAACGCGTACCAGGCCTGCGCCGACTGAACCAAGCTGGAGAACCCCGCACCAGCACATACACGCCCGCCAGTACTGTGTTGCCCCCGGCGCTCATCACCCCATACGCGGTCTGCACCACGTTGCCGGCGTTCTTGGCTTTGGCGCCGAGGTCGTCCAGAGTCACCGATAGGTTGGTGGCAAACGTCTGCAACTGCACCGACACGGCCTCAAAATCCACCGCGCCTACAAACCGGGTGCCCCACTCAATGGCCGCCTTGAACGCAGCAGCCAAGGCATCCCCGAACTTCCCCACCGTCCCATTACTGACCGCCGCAGACAGCGCCGCAGCCAGTTGGTTCACACCGTCTTTCAGGATGGGCAGCGTCGGTGTGCCCAGGGCATTCATCACCGTTTCCCACGCGCTGCTCAACCCACCCAGCGCCCGCGCAGGTTGTCGCCCATCACAGCAGCCGTCTCGGCGGCGCTGCCTTTGGCATTTTTGAGCTTCCCCGTCAGCTCATCCAGTGCCCCGATGCCCTGATTCAACAGTGACCGCAGCGCCGGCCCCGCCTCCGTCCCAACCGCCAAGATGGCGCGCTCACCCACGGCGCCCTTGGTGCCCAACTGGCGCAGCGCCTCGCCGAAGTCGTTTGGTGATGATCCCGATCGTGCCCAGCTCCGTGCGGAACTTGCTGGCCGGGTCGCTGAACTGGCTCAGGATTCGCATTCAGTGCCGTGCCCGCCCGGCTGGCATCGATCCCGCATCGGCGAACTTGCCAATGATGGCGACGACGGTCTGTTCCAGGCTCAGACCCACCGACTTGGCAATGGGGGCTGTGTA